>SXHR01000140.1:0-3207 GCA_005773625.1 Planctomycetaceae bacterium
CGCTCGTGGAGCGGGGCGGCCACGATCCAGTGGATCAGATGCAGCGGTATCTCCGCTGGTGGCGGGAGGGCTATTTCTCGCCGACGGGCCGGTGCTTCGACATCGGCACCACCACGAGCGCCCAGCTCGACCGTTTCGCGCGGACAGGTGAGCCGCACGATCCATATCAAGATGAGGAATCGGCGGCCAACGGGTCACTGATGAGGCTCTCACCCGTGGCGATCCGCTGGGCCCACGATCCCGCGGCGGTGGTGGAGCAGGCGGCGGCGTCGAGCCGGCCCACGCACGCGGCCCGGCGGCCCGTGGATGCCTGCCGGCTCCTGGCCGCGATGACGGCGGCGCTGATTCGCGGCGAGCCGCTGACACGCGTGCTCGATCCTGGGTTTTGGCAGTACGGCGCGCTGCATGACGCCGTCGCGGCCGTGGCCCAGGGTAGTTGGCGGGGCAAGGAGCCGCCGGCGATCCGGGGCACGGGCTACTGCGTGGCGGCTCTGGAGGCGGCGATCTGGGCCGTGGCGGGAGCCCGTGATTTTCGCGACGCGATTCTGCGGGCCACCAACCTGGGCGACGACGCCGACACGACGGCGGCGATCGCGGGGCAGCTGGCCGGGGCGGCACACGGGGCGAGCGGGATCCCGGCGGAATGGCTCAGAAAACTTGCCATGCGGGGGCGGATCGAAGCGCTCGCCGACGCGCTCCATCGGGCGGCCACGGGCGAGCGGCTGCTCTGAGCGCACGATCTCGACCTCCACGGCTCGTGGGCCGACTTCCGATCGGGGTGTGACCACCCCGGAGCGATCCGCCCGGATCACGGCCCGACATCGAGCAGGCCCTGGCAGGCGGGCAGAAGGTGTTCGTGCACTGCCGGGGGGCATCGCGCGGCGGTGGGCATCTGGCACGTGCACCGCGGCCCCACATCGGCATCGCTGCCGAACCGGTTCCATGTTCGCGGCTGGTTCTGTCGTGCCGTGCGACCGTGCGTTGTCAGGCGTTGCTATGCTGTGGGAATGAACCACCGCGTCGCTCGAGTCTTGTTGTGGTGCGGGCTGTTGCCGCTGGGCTGCATCGGATCGGCGGCGGAACCGCTCCCCCCTGACCGGCTCGTCGTGCAGACACTCGACGGCGAGGTGGTGCCGTTCGCCGATCTGCTCGGGTCCGACGGCCGGGCCGTCTGCTTCGCCTTTCTTCATCCCGCCTGTCCGCTCGCGCAGGAATACGGCCCGGTGCTCGGCCGACTGGCGGCCGATTTCGCGGACGAGGGAATCCGCTTCGTGGGCGTCGTCTGCGAATACGACGACCCGGCCGAGATCGGGGCCTATCGCCAAACGTTCGGCCTCACGTTCCCGATCCATCTCGACACCGACTTCGCGCTGGCCGAGGCGCTGGCCGCGACCACCACGCCCCAGGTGGTGCTCGTGGACCGCGAGCGGCGCATCCGCTACTCCGGCCGGATCGACGACCGCTACAAGATCCGTGGCGTGATGACGCCCGGCGATGCCGAGCCGGAACTCGCGCACGCGATCGAAGACCTGCTTGCCGGCCGCGAGGTGAGGGTGCCCGTCACGAAGCCCGCCGGCTGTCCGCTGGACCGGCCGGAACGGCCCGTCGCCCCGGCGGCTGCCACAGCCGCGGAGGTGCCGACCTTCTCCAGGGACGTGCTTCCCTTCCTTCACGACCAGTGCCAGAAGTGCCACAGCCCGAACCAGGCCGGCCCGTTCAACCTGCTCAGCTACGACGACGCGGTCGAGTGGGCGGAGATCGCCATCGAGGAGATCGAGGCCCGGCGGATGCCGCCGGCGCAGATCGAGAGCGATCTCGACTACACGTGGGCGAAGCCGCCGACCGCCGCGGATCTGGCGATGCTGCGGCGGTGGGTGGCCGCCGACAAGCCGGCGGGGAATCCTGCCGACGCGCCGAAGCTCCAGCCGCTCCCCGACTACTCGGCCTTTCAGGAGGATCTCGGCCCCCCCGACATCATCCTCGAGCAGCCGGAGCCGACGCAGATCGGCGCTCACGGCGACGACATCTACCGCCACCTCGTGTTTCCGCTGAACCGGCCCGAGGACCTGCGGCTCCGCGCGATTCAGTTCCTACCGGGGAATCGCCGCGTCGTGCATCACGCCCTCACCGGCCACCTGCCGCGGGAGACGGCGGAGGAGGCCGTTCGGGATCATGGCGGCCGCGCCGGCCTCAGCCATCCCGACGACCGGGCTGGTGGCTTTTGGGAGCCCCACGGCGTCGGGTTCCGGGTGCCGCCCATCCGTGACGACGGACAGCCGCGGGCCGCGTTCATGAGTGGCTTCGTGCCGGGGGTTCGCGCCACGGTCGCCCCCGCCGATGCGGCGATCGTCATTCCGACGGGCTGCGATGTCGTGGTGCAGGGGCATTATGTCCGCACCGGGAAACTGGAAACCGATTCCAGTCGCATCGGCATCTGGCTCGACAGGCAGCAGCCGCGCAAGGTGATGAACATGATCTATGTCAACGGCGATTTCGCCGTCGTCCCGCAGGGCGTCACCGACTTCCGCGTCCGCGGCAGTTGGACGCTTCCGGAGGCCGCCGACATGGTGGGTGTCGTGCCGCACACGCACCAGCTCGCCCGGTGGCTCGAGATCAGGGCTCACCTGCCGGGCGAGCAGCAGCCACTGCTGGTCCTCCGGGTGCCGCAGTGGGACTACAACTGGCAGTCGTCCTACGACCTGAAAGAGCCCCGGACGTTCCCGGCCGGCACGCGGTTCGAGGCGGAGGTTTCCTACGACAACTCCGCCGCCAACCCGCGAAACCCGTTCGCCCCGCCCCAGCACGTCTGGCACAACGAATCGATCCACGACGAGATGCTGCTGCCGATGTTCGCGTTCGCCTCCGAAAAGCCGCTCGACGGCAAAGGCAAAACCTTCGCGAGGTTTGTCTCGTGGCTCCAGCGGTCGCGGTTTCTGCGGCGGCTCGTGGACCACCGCTACAAATACGTGGCCGATCCCCAGGGAAACGTGACTCTCTCACCCGACTACGAGCCTGACGCCCACGGCGATTGACGACCCGGGCCGTCCGTGGGAACCCGCCGCGGCCCGTTGAGGAGGCTGCCGATCACGGTGGAGCGCACGCACCAGCGGTAGCTCGCGAGCAGGAGCGGCGTCACCAGGGCGAGGATGAGGAGAAACTTCACCCCCGCCGCTAGCGGCCACTCCCGCATCAGCAGCTGGGTCATCA
>SXHR01000141.1:0-3565 GCA_005773625.1 Planctomycetaceae bacterium
ATCAGGTATTACCTCGGCGAAGACGCGATCATCCCCAACGTGCCCACGTTCGTCTGCGGGGAGCCGTCCCAGTGCGACCACGTGCTCTCGAAGCTCGGAGAGTTCGTCGTCAAACCGGCCAACGAGAGCGGCGGCTACGGCATCGTGCTCGGGCCGCGGGCCACGCAGGAGCAGCTCGACGAGTGCCGGGCGCGGATCAGGGCCAATCCCCGCAACTACATCGCGCAGCCGATGCTCTCGCTCTCTCGCGTGCCCACGGTGGTGGGCGACTCGCTGGAGGGGCGGCACGTCGATCTGCGGCCGTTCATCCTCTACGGCGAGGACATCTTCGTGCTTCCCGGCGGGCTCACCCGCGTGGCCCTCGTCAAGGGCTCGTTGGTGGTCAACTCCTCGCAGGGAGGCGGCAGCAAAGACACCTGGGTCGTCCACGAGGGGAGGCGCTAGCATGCTTTCCCGGGTCGCCGACTGCGTCTACTGGATGAACCGCCAGATCGAGCGTGCGGAAAACGTGGCCCGCGCGGTGGAGACCACCCTCGACCTCGCGCTCGAGGGGACGATCAGCCCGGGCCGTCTCTGGAACGGCCTGGTCTGCACGTTCGGCGACGAGGCCGACTTCTGGGCCCGGCATGGCCGAGCCGATCAGGGCAACGTGTTCGCGTTCCTGGCGTTCGACGAGGCCAACCCCAACTCGATGTCCAGCTGCCTGCAGGCCGCCCGCGAAAACGCCCGAACCGTCCGTGACATGATCAGCACGCCGATGTGGGAGGAGATCAACAAGGCCCACCTCTACGTCCGCGCCGCGGCCGCGGGCACGGCGGGCATCCATGGCCCGCGGGAGTTTCTCGACGAGGTGAAACGGGCCAGCCAGCTGATCACCGGCGTGACCGACGCGACGATGTCGCATGGCGAGGCCTGGCACTTCGCGCGGATGGGCCGGCTCATCGAGCGGGCCGACAAGACGAGCCGTGTGCTCGACGTGGAGCACTACTTCCGGCCGGCGGCGCTGCGGTTCGCGCCGGCGGCGGCCGGGGGGCCGGCTTCCGGCGGTGAAGCGTCGGCCGACGTCGATGCCGGGGGCGATGCCGTGCAGTGGTCGGCGGTGCTCGAGAGCGCCAGCGCCCTCGAGATGTATCGCAAGGAGTATGGGGCGGTGTCGCGGCGGAATGTCGCCGAGTTCCTCGTCTTCGCCCGGCCATTTCCGCGGGCGATGCACTTCTGCCTCATCAAGGCGGAGGAGTCGCTCCTGGCGGTGACGGGCGGGGCCAAGGGGGCCTACAGCAACCTCGCGGAGCAGCGGCTCGGCCGGCTGCGGAGCCAGCTCGATTACGGGGCGATCGACGAGGTGCTCGGCGGCGAAGGCGGGCTGCACGGATTCATCGACGACTTCCAGGCGCACCTCAACCAGGCCAGCGACGCGATCTCCGAAACCTTCTTCGGCCAGCGACTCCGCGAGAAGAACTCCTGACCCTTGTTCCCGAGGTGATGCCAGCCATGTCGATCCGCATCGCCCTGCACCACCGCACGGTCTATCGTTTCGACCGTCGGGTCGGCCTCGGTCCGCACTCGATCCGGCTGCGTCCCGCCCCCCACTGCCGCACACGGGTGACCAGCTATTCGCTCACGGTGCAGCCGGCGGAGCACTTCCTCAACTGGCAGCAGGACCCGCAGGGCAACCACGTCGCCCGCGTCGTGTTTCCCGAGCCGACGCGGGAGCTGGTGCTCGAGGTGGACCTCGTCGCGGACCTGGTGGCGATCAACGCCTTCGATTTCTTCCTCGAGCCGCAGGTGGAGCGGTTTCCGTTCGTCTACGATCCCGCGCTCGCGGCCGAACTGGCTCCCTATCTCGCGACGCCGGCGTCCGGCCCGCTTTCCGCAGACTTCCTGGCCGCCTTCCTCCGCGACGAGGGACTGGCATGCCAGGGCGACGATCCCTCCGCTCGGCCGCGGACGATCGACGTGCTCGTGGCGCTCAACCGCGCGGTGCGGGAGCGGGTGGGCTACGTGATCCGCATGGAGCCCGGCGTGCAGGAGGCCGAGCAGACGCTCGCCCTTTCGAGTGGCAGCTGCCGCGACTCGGCGTGGCTGCTGGTGACGCTGATGCGGCGGCTCGGGGTCGCGGCCCGGTTCTGCTCGGGCTATCTCGTGCAGTTGGCCCCCGACGTTCAGCCGCTCGACGGGCCGCCGGGGCCGGCATCCGACTTCACCGATCTGCATGCGTGGACAGAGGTGTTTCTGCCGGGCGCGGGCTGGGTGGGCTTCGATCCGACGAGCGGTCTGTTGGCCGCCGAGGGGCACCTGCCGTTGGCTTCCACGCCCGACCCGGTGACTGCGGCGCCGGTGAGCGGCGTCATCGACCCGTGTGCGAGCGACTTTCACGTCGAGATGCGGATCGAGCGGATCGATGAGTCGCCGCGGACGACGCGGCCGTTCGGCGATGAACAGTGGCGGCGGATCCTCGCGCTGGGCGACGAGGTCGATGCGGCGCTCGTGAAGGGCGACGTGCGGCTCACCTCCGGCGGCGAGCCGACCTATGTGTCGATCGATGATTTCGACCGCCCCGAGTGGAACATCACAGCCCAGGGCGACGACAAGCGCGCCCGGGCGGGAGCGCTCGCGCGGCGGCTGCTCGACCGGCTCGCGTCCGGCGGCGTGCTCCTGGAGTCGCAGGGCAAGTGGTATCCGGGGGAGCCGTTGCCACGCTGGGCGCTCGAACTGGTGTGGCGGGACGACGGCCGCGAGATCTGGGGCCGTCGCGATCTGATCGCTCCCGACGAGGTCGCCATTGGGGATGCGGCGGGCGTGCCGGCCGCGGCCGCCGGCGATTTTCTGCGGCGGCTGGCCGAACTGCTCGGCGTCGATCCGGCGCTCGTGATGGCCGCCCGCGAGGTGCCGGCGGTCGATCCGCTCGCCACGGCGGGGGGGGAGCCCGTGCGTGCTTCGGCGTTCGTGCTGCCTGTGCTCAGGTGCCGCGCCGCCGGGAAGATCCGTTGGCGGTCGAGCGTGTGGCCGATGCCCGCCGATGGCGTGCCGCTCGTGCCGGGGGATTCTCCGGCGGGGCTGCGGCTGCCGATGGCGGCGCTGCCGTGGCCCGACGAGGCGGGGCTCCGTGACGGCACGTCGATCGTGCGCACGGCCACGGTCACGGAGGTCCGCGGGGGCCGGCTGCACGTCTTCCTGCCCCCGGTCGATCTCACGGCCGAACAAGACCGCGATCCCCGCGCGGCGGGCACGGCGGGCGACGACTGGCTGGAGCTCGTCGCCGCGGTGGAGCGGGTGGCGGTGGAGTTCGCCACGCCGGTGGTGCTCGAGGGCTATCCGCCGCCGCACGATCCCCGGCTGCGGCGGCTGCACGTCACACCCGACCCGGGCGTGATCGAGGTCAACGTGCCGCCGGCGGCGACCTGGCGGGAGCTCGTGAGTCTCCGCGAGACGCTCGACGAGGAGGCCCGGGCGAGCCGGCTGTGCGCCGAGAAGTTCGAGATCGACGGCGTTCACACGGGCACCGGCGGCGGCGATCACCTGGTGCTCGGCGGGGCCTCCCCCACGGACAGCCCGTTTCTCCGCC
>SXHR01000142.1:0-5082 GCA_005773625.1 Planctomycetaceae bacterium
GCATGCATCTTGCCCTCGACGCTCGAGGCGTAGGGGCGGCCCGTGGCCTCCTTGATGAAGAGCGCGTCCATATCGGCCCGCAGGCCGATGCGGCGACCTCCCTGCCGCTTGCCCCGCAGCGTCCCGACGACCCCCGTCTTGCCGAGGCCGCGGTGGACCTCGATGCCGAGGCCGGCCAGAAAGGTGGCGACCAAGTCGCTCGTGCGGACCTCCTCGAAGGCGGTCTCGGGATGGCGGTGGATGTCGCGGCGCAGCGTCGTGAGCCGATCGACAAAGGCGGTGTCGGCTGCGATCGAGGCGGCGGTCGTGAACTTCATGGCACCTCCCGGAAGCATATTCCCGCGGGAATCGGCCCGCAAACCGCCCGGCTGCCCGTCAGTTGAGCGGGAGCGTGAGCACCGGCCCGGCATTGCTCGACTGCGATTGGAGGTCGATCGCAAACTTGACGAGGTTGAGCGTCGATCGCGACTGCACGTCATCCTCGGCGATGTAGAACCAGTGGCCGCGGTAGTGCACCGCCAGTTCGCTCCGCAGCGGCCGATGCTTCTGCACGCAGACCTTGAACAGCCCCTGGGTGATCTGCCGCGCATCGAACAGCCTGCCGTCGGGCGCCTTGAACGTGCCGACCGTGCCGCGGCGGAGGTGCGATTCCGGCACATCCACCCCCTTCGCAAGGAAGGCGAGCACCTGGTAGCCAGACCGCACGTTCATCGTGAGCGTGTCGGTGGGCTCGCCGAGCGGCGTGGTCCCGGTCGATTCGGCGAGGTAATCGACTTCGTCATTCTCCTGAGATTGGACCGTGTAGACGCTACGGCCCGGCTCGAGGCGAAAAACCCGCACAAGCTCCTGGAAATCCGCCTCGCCCAGATGCTCGGGCGGAATCGTGAGAGCCATCAGCCGGGACTCCTTCAGGAGCGTCACCTCGTCCCCGGCCACCTCGTAGAAGTATCCCTTCGTGGCGGCGGCAACGATGCCGGCCCCGAGCACCTTGCCACCTCCCGGCAGTTCCTTGGCGGGCACGCTGCCGTGAGCCTCCACGTCGCGCTTGGCGACCCGCGCTCGCAGGGCCCCGCGGGACTGCAGCCCGTCGATCAGATCGATCGCGTAGCGATACTCGTCGTTGGGCTCGATGATGCAGCTTCCCGGTGACGTCGCGGTGGGCGAGTTGCGGACGCCATTGATGCTGTCCACGAACGCCCGCAGAAACGTGCGGGTATCGTTGCCGGGCGCGATGTCGATGAGCAACTCGGCCGTGAAGGCCTTCGTCAGCGACTTGGCGAGATTGTCGCCGGTCCGCGGCTGGTAACTGAGTGTCGGCTCGTCCTTGAGCGTGAAAACTCCGCCGAAGGTGCCTTGCAGCGGCGTGTCGGCGGGCTGTGCACCGACGCCGCCGGTGCTCGCCTCTGTCAGCGTGGTGACCGTCGGAAGGTCGAGGAATCCGGGGATCTCGCCATACCGCATCCGCACGATGTTCAGCAGCATCTCCTGGGAGGCGGTGTGGCTGTAGCTCTGGTTGTACTGCAGCCGCGTGCCCCGGATCGCCCACGAGCCCAGGCACCCCGTCGCCACGATGGAGCACGCGATCACGACCATGACGAGCCCGAAGCATCGCGGGCGGCCGACGCGCTGGTCTCGAGGTGTTTTCATGACGGGCTTCAGTTGACGGGCAGCGTCAGCACCTGCGTTTCGCCGGCCTCGGAACGAATGTCGACGATGAGCTTCACGTAGTTGAGCGTCGTCCGCGACTGCACGTCGTTCTCGGGAATGTAGAACCAGTAGCCGCGGTAATAGACCGCCGTGTCACACCGGAGCGGCCGGTGCTTCTGAACGCAGACGTGAAACAGGCCTCTGGTGAGTTTGTGGCCGTTGAACGGCCGGCCGTCGAGTGCCTTGAACATGGGGGCCACACCGCGGCGGACGTGCGGTTCCGGCACGTCCACGCCCTTCGACAGGAATGCCAGCACCTGATAGCCGGAACGCACGTTGATCGACAGGACGTCTCGCGGCTCCATCGAGCCGGGGCTCGTCGCCGGGACCGACTCCACGACCGGATGTTCAGGCGACGGCAGCAGTTCAGCCTCTTCCCCGCCGGCCACGGCCAGGGGTATCGCGACGTCCTCCACCGGCAGCGGCGGATCGCCCGCTGCAGACTCGGCGTTGAGGTTGACCTCGTCGTCTTCCTGGGATTTCACACGGTATGCGGTTCGCCCCGGCTGCAGCCGGAAGATCCTCGCCAGTTCGTGGACGTCGGCCGCGTCGACCGCGTCGGGAACGACGGTCATGGCCAGGAACCGGGACTTCTTGAGGAGCACGGCCTGGTCGCCGGTCATCTGGAACACATAGTCGTTCTCAGCCGCGGCGAGCAGGTCGGTGGCGATCAGATGCTTGGCGGACAGCGGCGAACCCTGCGGCTTCTCGTCGAGTTCCGCCACCCGCATCTTCACCGCGCCGCGATTCTGCAGGCCGATGAACAGATCGACCCCGTCGCGATACTCCCCATTGTCCTCGAGGATGCGGCTCGCCGGCGAGGTCGCCTGGGGGGAGTTGCGGACACCGTTGATGCTGTCCACGAACGCCAAGAGGAACATGCGGGTGTCGTTGCCGGGGGACACGTCGAGGATCGCCTCGGCCTTCAGGGCCTTGATCATCGACGCTCCCATGTCGTCGCCGGTGCGGGGCGCGTAGGTGATCGTCGGCCTGTCGCGGAGATTGAATGCGCCATCCAATGCGCCCTGGAACGCCGATTTCTGCGCTCCGGCACCGATCATGCTGGCTTCGGTCTGGCTGACCACACTCGGCATGTCGAGGAAGGTGGGTGTCTCGCCATACCGCATCCGCACGATGTTGAGGAGCATCTCCTGCGACGCGGTGTGGTTGACGCTCTTGTTGTATCCCAGCCGCGTGCCCCGCATCGCCCAGGAGCCCATACAGCCCGCCGCGGCGACGCAGACGGCCACCACGGCGAGGATTCCGCCGCGATGGAGCCGACGATGTGCGGGCGTGGCGGGGGCTCGGACCATGGCTGGCAAACGAGGTTCACGGGATGGAATCAGGGGGAAAAACGATGGGCATATAGATGCCTGCACCAGCTTGGTCAATCCACGTGCGAGCGGCAGTGACGGCCCCGCCCCACTCCCCCGGCATGCGCCACCCGGGCCCTTGCCCAGACTGCCTTACCTGCCGGCGCGATGGTGGGAAGCGTTTCATCCCGCTACGCTTCCAGGCGTCCGTCCCGAAAATGAATGTCGCCCGGATCCATCCCGTCATGCTCGAGACCATCGTCGTCGGGGTCATGCTCTTCGCCACCACGAACATCGATGACATCTTCCTGACGATGGCGTTTTTCGCTGACCCGCGGCTCGATCGCCGGGCCGTCGTGGCCGGCAAGTTTCTCGGCATCGCGGCCATCGTGGCGGTGAGCGCCGCCGCCGCGGCCTGCGCCATGGCGGTGCCGCCGGAGTGGGTGGCGCTCCTGGGGTTCGCGCCGCTCGGGCTCGGCCTGCACCGGCTCTGGTCGGCGTGGCGAGCGCTGCCGGGCGTGACCGACCAAGACGAGGGCGTGCCTCGAGCGGCAAGTTCGCTCGCGGCGCAGGCCTGCTCGGTCGCGGGCGTCACGGCCGCCAACGGCGGCGACAATCTCGGCGTCTATGTGCCGGTCTTCAGTGAGCAGTTCCGGGCGATTCCGGCGTTCGCGGTCATTTTCGCCATCATGACCGGGCTCTGGTGCGTGGGGGGCAACCTGCTCGTGAACCATCGCCTGGTCGCGGCCACGATGCGGCGGCTGGCGGGAAGGCTCCTGCCCTGGGTGCTGATCGTGCTCGGCCTGGTCATTCTCGCCGGAGCCCGGGGCCTCGTGATGCCGGTGCGGCCATGACACTCCACACCGCCGTCATCGACGCCGGCAGCAGCGGCACGCGGCTGTTCCTCTACCGCGTCGAGCCGGGTCGCTTCGCCCGCGTGGAGAAAATCCTCGAGCAGGAGTTTCCGACGATGGCGTCGGGGGCGAAGGAAGACGGGATCAACAACTTCGTCCGGCCCGACGATCCCGCGGCGCAGGCAACCGTGGTGCCCGAGATCATCGACCCGCTGCTCGGGCATGCCCGCGGGGCTCTCGCCAGGCTCGCGGTCGAGCCGGCCGCGGTCGAGGTGAACCTGCTCGCCACGGCGGGCATGCGGTACGCCGAAGGGCTGCATGGCCGCCCCGCGGTCGATCGTCTTTACGACGCGATCCGCGACGGCATCCGCCGGCAGGGCTTCGCGGTGGGCGAGGTGCGGACGACGTGCGGCAGCGAGGAGGAGGGGATCTGGACCTGGATCAATCTCAACGACGTGCTCGTGAACGCCTTCGCGAAAGACATCGAGCCCGTCGGAATCGTCGAAGTGGGGGGCTCGTCGCTGCAACTCACCTTCCCCACCGACGAGGATCCCGACGCCGTGCCGCACGTGCACCGCGTCGCGCTCAACGGCCGCTCATTCGCCGTCTCCTGCCAGAGCTTCCTCGGGCTCGGGCAGGACGACGCCCGCAAGGAGATGCGGCGGCGTCTCGGGCCGGAGGGCTCGGCGGTCTGTTTTCCGCGCGGGTTCCGCGCCGCCTCCGACCACGGCGACGTGCTCGACGGGGTCGGCATGCACCGGCTCGCGGCGGACGGCCGCTACGAGTTCGGGGCCTGTTCGGCAGCCTATGAAGCGATCGTGAGTGAGCGGCTCGCCACGGCGGGCCCGCCGGACCTCGCGCACGCCCGCGGGGATTTCGTGGGCATCGACGGCGTCTACTACGCGACCGAGCCTTGGGGCATCGAGGAGGATCCGGAGGAGCTCCCGACGATGATTCGTGCCCGGTGTGGGTCGGCCGGGAACTTCCCGGACATCGACGAGCGGGAGTTCGTGCAGGCCCACGCGGCCAACGCCACCTACGTGCACATGCTCCTCGCGCGGCTATTCGCCGGCACCGGCCGCAGGCTGGTGCGGGCCGTGCCTTCCCGTCGGAACGGCGACACGATGCTCACCTGGACGCGCGGCTATCTGCTGTCACGCCACAGCCATTGAAAACACCGGGGTCGCGCAGATGCGTCGCGTTCGCGA
>SXHR01000143.1:0-6045 GCA_005773625.1 Planctomycetaceae bacterium
GACTACTTCAAGCGGGAGGCGATCCACTGGGCCTGGGAGTTTCTCACCGCGAAAAACTGGCTGAACATCGCCCCCGACAAGCTCTCGATCACCGTCTACCAGGACGACAACGAGGCCTTCGCGATCTGGGCCGACGAGATCGGAGTGCCCGCCGCCCGGATCACGCGGATGGGGGAGGATGACAACTTCTGGCCGGCGAGTTCACCATCGCAGGGCCCCGACGGGGTCAGCGGCCCGTGCAGCGAGATCTTCTACCGCATGCCCGACGGCAGCGACGTGGAGATCTGGAATCTCGTGTTCACGCAGTTCAACCGCGTGGGCCCCCCGCCCGACAACCTCCATCCGCTGCCCAGCCGCAACATCGACACCGGCATGGGCCTCGAGAGGACGTGCGCGATGCTCCAGGGGGTGGACAGCAACTTCCACATCGACATCCTGCGGCCCATCGTCGAGGCGGTGGCCGAGGTCTGCGGCCGGAAATACGACCCGGCGACCGACGACGGCCGGCGGATGCGGCGGATCGCCGACCATGTGCGGGCCTGCACGTTCGCGATCCACGAGAACGTGCTGCCGGGCAACAACGAGGAGAAGTACGTGGTCAAGCGGCTGCTCCGCAGGGCCGTGCTCGACGGACGCCAGATGGGCATGCGCGACCCGTTTCTCCACGCCCTGCCGCCGATCGTCGCCGAGATGATGCGGAAGCCCTACCCGGAACTCGCCGCCACGACCGACCGCGTCTGTGGCGTGATGAAGCGGGAGGAAGAGTCGTTTCTCGCCACCATCGACGGCGGTCTCGAACGGATCGAGAAGCTCTTCGCGTCGGTCGGCAAATCGGGCTCGGCGATGGTGCCCGGAGGCGACGCCGCCGAACTCTACACGACCTACGGCTTTCCGCCGGAGCTGCTCGAAACGCTCGCCGCCGAGCGGAACTGCGGCTTCGACTGGGAAGGCTTCCGGGCCGCGATGGAGGCCCATGGACTCAAGTCGGGGGCCGGCACCCGCGTGGAGGTGTTTGCCTCCGGGCCGCTCGACGCGCTCAAGAAGACGATGCACGGCTCCGAGTTCGTCGGCTACGACGCCATCGAGGCTCAGGGCAGGGTGATCGGCATCATCGCGCAGGATTCGCTCTGCGACCGGCTCGACGAGGTCGGCCACGCCGCGCCGGTGACCGTGGTGCTCGATCACACTCCCTTCTACGGCGAGTCGGGCGGGCAGGTCGGCGACACGGGTCTGCTCGAATGGCCGGGGGGCGGGTTCGAGGTGCTCGACACGTTGCGGGAAGGGGGCTTCATGCTCCATCTCGGCCACCTGCGCAAGGGTATGCTCGAGCTCGGCGTCGCCGTCACCGCGAAGGTCGATCCAGCCCGCCGGGCGGCACTCCGCCGGGCGCACTCGGCCACGCATCTGCTCCATGCGGCGCTCCAGCACCATCTCGGCCCGCACGCCGTACAGCAGGGCTCGAAGGTCGATGCCGACCTGCTGCGGTTCGACTTTTCGCACGCGACCTCCATCGACGCCGAGACGCTGCGGGCCATCGAGACGATGGTCAACGCCGGGGTGTTCGCCGCGGTGCCGGTGTCGGCGCGACTCCTGCCGCTCGCCGAGGCCCGCCATGCCGGGGCGATGATGCTCTTCGGCGAGAAGTATCCGGACGTCGTGCGGATGGTGACCATGGACGGCGTGAGCCGCGAGCTCTGCGGCGGCACCCATGTGACGAGCACCGGCCAGATCGGCCTCGTGCGGATCATCGGCGAGGAGAGCGTCTCCGCCGGGACCCGCCGCATCACCGCCGTCACCGGGGTCAGGGCCCTCGACCGCTTCCGCCAGGCCGAGCAGACACTGGCCGATTCGGCCGGCGCCCTCAAGGTGCCGGTGGGAGAGCTGGCTCATCGGCTCGCGGCCGTCGTCAAGGAACTCCGCGATCTCAAGAAGGCGAAGCCGGCGACGGCGGGGGCCGCACTTTCGGTCGATGACCTGCTGGCCGCCGCCTCCGATGTGGGTGGCACGCGGGTCGTGGTCGCCGACGCGAAGGGCAACGACGCCAACGCGATGCGGCAGTGCATCGATCAACTGCGGCGGAAGGCCAGCCCGATCGCCGTGCTTCTGGGAAGCGTGGAGGGGGACAAGGTGACCCTCGTCGCCGGGATCTCCCGGGAGCTCGAGGCGAAGGGGCTCTCGGCCGGCAACTGGATCAAGGACGCGGCCGCCGTCGTCGGCGGCAAGGGGGGCGGACGGCCCGACCTCGCCCAGGCCGGCGGCAAGCTCGTCGATCAGCTGCCGGCCGCACTCGCCGCGGCGCTCGAGTCGATCGAAACGCTCCTGCGCGGTTAGCAGACTGTGGAGCAAGTCTGCCTGAGCAGGATGCGAAGAGGATCGACCGGGGAAACCCTCGGCGTTTCCACCGGTCGATCCAGTGGACAAAGGTCATGGATGACTTTGTCGACGGACAGCGGGCACCCCGGAGCCACGACGCTCCGGGGTGAACCGGGATCACGCGAGCTTTTCGAGCGCGGCGATGGCGGCGTCGTAGTTCGGCTCTTCGGCCACTTCCTTGACGACCTGGGCGTACTGCACGACGCCCTTGGAGTCGAGCACGAAGACGGCGCGGGCGAGGATCTTGAGTTCGTCGATCAAGAGGCCCCAGTTCGTGCCGAACGCGCGGTCCATGTAGTCGCTGCCATTTCGCATCGACTTGATGTCTTCCGCCCCACAGAAGCGGTTCATCGCGAAGGGGAGGTCGAGACTCACGGTCAACGCGGTCACCTTGTCGCCGAGGGCGGCCAGCCGCTTGTTGAGCGTCTTGGTCTGCACCTGGCAGACGGGCGTGTCGAGCGACGGCACGACGCTGATGATCGCCGGTTTGCCGAGGAGGTCGGCCTTCGTGATGTGCTCCATTCCGCCCGAGCCGTAGCAGGTCAGGTCGAAATCGGGAGCCGCCGAACCGACCTTCACCTCGTCGCCCACGAGCGTGAGCGGGTTGCCCTTGAACGTCACTGCGCCGTGTCGACCCATGGTCGTCTCTCCTTGCCGGGGTTGCGGAAGTATGGGGGCAGTATTGCCGTGATGCCGTTGGCGGCAAGCCCCGGCCCGATTCCCCCTGCGTTGGGATGGCGAATCGCCCCGGCCGGCGTTGGAATCGGGGGGGCGGTATCCGGTCGCCGCACGAGGCCGCGGTTTCGCATTCCCGTGGGCGGGTGGCCTGAAGGGTAGGGGGGCTGGAGTTGAACTGCGTCGTCCCGATCGACAAAACTGGTCGGGTACGGAGCCGCGCGGCGGAGGCAAGGCTGGGATGAGGGCGTTTTGATGAGAGCGATTGGACGGCTCGGTCAGTTCGCAGGGCTCACGGTCCCGGCGATCGCGGTGATGCTGGAACTCAGCGGGCGGATCTCCTCCGGGCCGATGCTCGGCATGCTCGTCTTTTCGGTATGCTGCTTCGGGATCGGGCGGATTCTCGAAGGCTATGCCGGCTCGTGATCGCCGGTCGCCGCCGTCCCGGCCCAACCGGATCGACGCGACGTGCTGCCACCGCTGATTTTCACCCCCGTCTATCGCCGCTTCATCTGGGGCGGCCGCCGCTTCGAATCGTTGCTCGGCCGCCATCTGCCTCCGGGTGACGATTACGCGGAATCGTGGGAACTCGTCGATCGGGGAAGCGACCAGAGCGTGGTCGCTGTCGGTCCACTCGCCGGCACCACCCTCGGCGAACTCGTCGTCTCGCGCGGGAGCGAGCTTCTTGGTCGGCACGCGCCGCAGCGGGCGTTCCCGCTGCTGTTCAAGTTTCTCGATGCCCGCCGCGATCTCTCCGTGCAGGTGCATCCCGACGACCTGCGGGGGGCGAGGCTCGACACACCGGACCTGGGAAAGACCGAGGCGTGGTATGTGATCGCCGCCGAGCCCGGCAGCCGGATCTATGCCGGCGTGCGGGCGGGTGTCACGCGGGACGACTTCGCAGCGGCGCTACGGACGGGCCGGTGCGATGAGGCCCTCCATTCGTTCGCCGCCATGCCAGGCGACTGCATCTTCATCCCGGCGGGCACGGTGCACGCCATCGGGGCGGGGCTCGTGATCGCCGAGATCCAGCAATCCAGCGACGTCACCTATCGGCTCTTCGATTGGAATCGCGTCGGCCCCGACGGAATGTCGCGACCACTGCATGTCGAGGCAGGTCTCGAGGCGACGACCCGCATGGAGCCGGTCGGGCCGGTGACGCCGCTGCCGACCGCTGATCCCGCGGTGCGCCGGCTCGTCGGCTGCGGATACTTCGTGTTCGACGAGGTGCGTCCCCGGGGTTCCTGGGAAGTCGGCGGCGACGACGGCTGCCATTTCATCGCCGTGCTCTCCGGGGCCGTCACCCTCGACAAGCGGTGGGAGCTCCCACCGCTCTCCGCGGGTGCCTGCCTGCTCCTGCCCGCATCGACCGGCCGGCAGGCCCTGGCGGCCTCGGCGGTCGCCGGTCGGCCTGCGACGCTGCTCCATGTCGCGCTCCCCTGACACGGTGGCAAAATCGGGGTGGAAACCGGGGTTGGGCCCTTGTCTTGCGGCTTCTACACTCCGGCCCCCCTCCCTGAAGCCCCGGGCCACCCGCCGTCATGCGCGCTCAATCCCTCATTGAGATCGGACCGGTCGCGATCCTGATCGCGACCGCGGTGGGCTGCGCCTCGCTCAGCAAACCCGCCTGGCTCGATCCCGGCCCCGCTCGGAACCAGCAGCGGCGGGCCGTCCGCTTCGATCCGTTCATGGAAAACGACATCGGCCCATCCCTCTTCCGGCAGTACTCGACGCTCGACGGGACGCGGCCGCGGGACTACGCCGAACCCGTGGCGGAAGTGAAGCGGTCCCGCTGGTGGTCGCAACCCGCGCGGTGAGATGCCGCGTTGCCGGGCGGTGTGTATGATCGGGCCATTCGTCCGTGGCCCGTTGCCTGTCGCGGATCGTTCGTTTTCGCGGCACCCCCCCGGAACCAAGCCCCATGCCCGCCCCCGATTCGCGGCCGCCCAGCGGCCGGCCCCCGCGTCCTGATTCAGGTATCCGCGGCCGCACTCCGGCCCGCAGCGCCGGTGGTCGGCGGCCATTTTCGCGGAGTCGTGACGACGGGGATGACCGTCCGCGGTTTGCCGCCGCCGACGACGGGCTCGAGCGGCTGCAGAAGGTGCTGGCCTCCGCGGGCCTCGGCAGTCGGCGGTCCTGCGAAGAACTGATCACGACGGGGCGGGTCGAGGTCGATCGCACGGTGGTGACGACGCTCGGTGTCCGTGTCGATCCGCTCACCCAGGAGATCCGGGTGGACGGGGAGAAACTGCCGAACCCGAAGCGAGTCGTGTTCATGCTCAACAAGCCGGTCGGGGTGGTCACCACCAACGTCGATCCGGCGGGCCGGCCCCGCGTCGTCGATCTCGTACCGGGCGACCACCGACTCTTCTCGATCGGTCGGCTCGACCGCATGAGCGAGGGATTGATCCTGCTCACCAACGACGGGGGCCTCGCCAACCTGCTCGCGCACCCGCGCTACGGCGTGGAGAAAAAATACCTCGTGCAGGTCGCCGGCGTGCCCACGGAGGAACTGCTCGACCGGCTGCGTCGCGGTATCCGGCTGGCCGAGGGGGAGGTGCATGCGAAGCGAGTCTCCATCCGATCGCAGCACAAGCAGAGCGCGGTGCTCGAGATGGTGCTCGACGAGGGAAAAAACCGTGAGATTCGCCGGATGCTCGCCAGTCTTGGCCACAAGGTGCATCAGCTGAAGCGGGTGGCCGTCGGCAAGCTCTCGCTGGGGAACATTCTGCCCGGGCAGTGGCGGCAGCTGACGTGGAGTGAGATCGAGTCGCTGCGGCGCGACGCCATTGCGGAGGTCGGTCCTGACGCCGAGCGGGAGCCGGTGCGTCCGCGCGCACCGGAGCGGGGCCGCCGGCCCGGCGGTCCGCCGCGTCGGTTGGGCGGACCCGGGCGACCGACTGGCGCCGGGCGACCGACTGGTGCGGGGCGACCGACCGGTGCAGGGCGACCGACTGGTGCAGGGCGACCGACTGGTGCAGGGCGACCGACTGGTGC
>SXHR01000144.1:0-7839 GCA_005773625.1 Planctomycetaceae bacterium
GAAGATGCTCGAGGGGACCGTCGCCAACGTCCCGCCGCAGGGTGGCCGCAAGCACCCCGAGCAGCAGTACATCCAGATCGACACGTCGAACATTCTCTTCATTTGTGGCGGCACGTTCGTCGGGATCGAGAAGATCATCGGCAAGCGGCTGGGCAAGAAGTCGATCGGGTTCGGCCAGCCGACGGGTCACCGTGGCGACGCCGACCTGGCCGAACTGCTGCCGCAGGTCGACTCGGACGACATTCTCGAGTTTGGGCTGATTCCCGAACTCGTGGGCCGGCTGCCGGTGATCTCGTCGCTGCAACCGCTCGACGAAAAGGCGCTCGTCAGCGTGCTCAACGATCCCAAGAACGCGCTGGTCAAGCAGTATCAGAGGATGTTCGGCCTCGAGAACTGCAACCTCGAGTTCACGGAAGAGGCGCTCTCCGCGATCGCCCGCAAGGCGATGCGAAAGGAGACCGGGGCCCGCGGCCTGCGGTCGATCATGGAAGACGTGATGCTCGACATCATGTTCGACCTGCCCGAGCAGCAGGGCAGCTCCTACGTGATCAACGAGCGGAACGTCGCGGGCACGGAGCCCGTCGTGCCCGTCCGCGAAGCCCGCACGAAGAGCGCCTAGCTTCGACTTTTGCAGTTTTTGAGGGTGCCGTCTGAAGGTACCCGTCTCGCAGGTCGGCTGTGCCCACGCCCCGTCGCCGGACGTTCGCGGATGGCGTCGTGGCATCCGCGAACTGCATGTCCGCCCGCGCTTCGCCATCCTGGCTGCGGCGTCGGCAGACGCCGGCTCCGGGGCACGGGCAGCCCCTCCAGCAAGGCGGCTTCACGCCCCGCGGCGGTCGTTGGCCTGGATCGCGAGCATCGGCAGGCGGATCGTGATCGCCGTGCCCTTGCCCGGAGCGCTCTCGACACGGATGCGTCCGCGGTGGGCCTCGACGATTTCGCGGCATGAGGCGAGGCCCATGCCGCTGCCACCCTTGCCGGTCTCGTCGGGCCCCGACTTCGTCGTGAAGTGGGGCTCGAAGATCTTTCGCATCACCTCGGGCGACATGCCGCAGCCGGTGTCGCGGACCATCAGATCGACGAAACCCGTGGCCTCGTCGTGGGAGAGCCGCAGGACGAGGCGGCCGCCGGTCGGCATGGCCTGACGGGCGTTGACCAGCAGGTTGAGAAGCACCTGCTGCAGCTGGCTCGGATTGGCCGAGACGCGGGGCACCGGGGCGAACTCCCGCTCCACCTGGACGCGATACTTCATCATTTCGCGTTCGAGGAGCACGAGCACGTCTTCGGCCAGCATCAGGAGGTCGGTCGGCTCGAAGCGGCTCGACCGGCTCCGCGACATCGACAGCACGCTCGCGGTGATCTTCGCGGCCCGCGTGCCCGCCGACAGGATCCGTTCCAGGGCCTTGTCGCGGGTGGGCTGATCCCGGTGGCGGAGCCCCATCCGCGCGTAGTTGAGGATCGTGGTGAGGGCGTTGTTGAACTCATGGGTCGTGGTGCCGAGGAGCTCGCCAATGCTGGCCTGCTTCCGCGCCTCGAGCAGTTGCCGGCGGAGGTCCGCCAGCTCCGCCGCATGCCGGGCCCTCACCGCCTGCAGTTCGTTCGCCGACACGGCCGCCGCCGGCGGTGGCTCCGCCCGGCGGGTCGTGGGGGGGGCGTCGGCGCGGACGACGATCAAATCGCGACAGGAAGGCTCCCCTTCCGCCCGATCGCAGTGCACAGCAGGATCTGACGCCCCATCCATCGTCACCGTGCCCAGGTGGTAGGTATCACCCCATTCCGCAAGCTTCGCCGGATGGGCAGTCTTCGGGCGACCGGGTTTTTTTACCCCGTTCGCCATCCCCAAATGTCTGTTCCGCAGGGACTTGCGTCCCAGCGGGAGGTATCGTCGCCAACGCGACGCCGCCTGTACAATCGAACCCTCACGCCGATTCGGCTCCTCGACCGTTCAAGATTCCGCAGACCGGCCTTCATCGCCACTGCGATAGTTCCCATCCGGCAAACTCGCGCGATTCAGGAATCCATGACGCCCCTCCGACCAGTGCACTTGTTCCGCCGTCGCCGCTCGAGCCTGCCGGGGTTCACGCTCGTCGAGCTTCTGGTTGTGATCGCGATCCTCGGCCTCCAGATCGGGCTGCTGCTTCCGGCCGTCCAGTCGGCCCGGGAGGCCGCTCGACGGACGATCTGCAAGTCGAATCTCAAGCAGGTCGGCATCGCCCTGATCTCCTACATGGACCGCAAGACGAAGGGCCGGTTTCCGGTGGCCGCGTCGCTGCCGAGCGCGGAGCTTTTCAACCGCTGGCCCGCCGAACCGATCCGCCCCAGCATCGCGTCGGCTCTCGGCGCGTTCATCGAGAACAACCGCGAGGCGTTCCGGTGTCCGTCGGACAGCGTCTATTTCGTCCGGAGCCCGGGGTCGGCGTACGGCCAGCAGATCCAGGCGCGGTTGGCGGAGATTCCCGAGGCCCAGCGGCCCGCCGAATACAAAGACCTGCCCTACGAGGGCACGAGCTACGAGTATCCGATCCGTCGGCTGCTCAATCCCGACCAGAGCAAGGGCAAGACCCGCGAGGAGGCGCTCGTGTATCGCGGCAATCCCGCGGCCACGTCGAAGCTCTGGGTGCTCTATGAGTTGGGCCCGTTTCACATGACGGGCTTCGGGGGCTTGTTCGCGGCGGATGAGGTCGGCACGAATCAGACCGAAGACCCGAACTGGTCGCCCCCCGAGGGCTCGCGCAACTTTCTGTATTTCGACGGCCACGTCGATAATCTCTGATTCACGTCCGAACCCTTTCGAACCGGCCCCGCCCGGGCCCGCTCAGGAGACAGCAAGCATGAGCTCGGCAACCCTGCGATCACGACCCGGACGCGACGCATCGCGAACGGCGGATGGCCCGGGATGGGGTGTCTGGCTCGGCCTGTTCGGCCTCCTCGCGGCTGCCGCGGTGCTGCTCGCCTGGTTTTTGGGCTGGTTGGGTTTCGGCGTCGATCCCCGCGTGGCGGAAATCCAGAAACTTCAGGAGGAGGCCCGCCAACAGTTCGCCGCGAACGGGGGGCCCAGGACCGTGGTCGAGGCGACCGCCGCCGTCACGGCGATGAACACGATCCGGGCGAAAGTCGAGGCGCTCCCCCCTGAGCTGCGGTCGCAGGCGGAGCGGCAGGGAGGGAGCGTGTTTCGCTCGGCGATGCAGGCGCGGATCGAGTCCTACTTCGCACTGCCCCCGGACAAGCGGGAGGCCGAACTCGACCGCCAGATCGACCAGGAAGAGGTGATGCGGAAGGCCTTCGAAGCGGGGCAGGCCGTCGCCAGCATGTTGGGCGGCGGTCAGCCGCGACAGGCCGGGCAGTCAGGTCAGTCCGGTCAGGCCGGGCAGTCTGGCAACGCATCCACCCCGACCGCGCGGCCTGGTCCTCCGGGGATGGGAAGCGGCAGCGAGGAAGACCGCAACAAGTGGCGGAAATCGATGATCGACCGCACGACACCCGAGGAGCGGGCCCGGTATGTGGAATATCGCCGCGCGATGGACGAACGCCGCGAGAAACGCGGACTGCCGAGTGGCTGGGGGAGGTGACGCCGCCGGTGTCTGAAACGCTCGGTCTGCTTGCGGAGGCGCGGCAACTCGCCAGCGACCTCGGTTACCGCGTCCGCGAAGAACCGCTCGGCGACCTGCCGGGCGGACTCTGCTCGATCGGCGGCGTTTCGCACCTGATGATCAACATGGAGCATCCGGCGGCGGACCGGCTCGATCGGCTGCTCGCCACCTTGGCGGCCGACCCGCGCACCGCGGCCGAGCCCAAGAGCCGGCTCCTCGAGGCCCGGCTGGCCCGGGTGGAACGGCTGGCAGACGGCGACTCCCCGCCGGCCGCTCACGCGCCGCGGTAGAGGTCGTGGGTCGTGACATAGGTCTCGACGGCCCGCGGCGTGCGGTAGCGGATGCTGCGACCCGCGGCGACGGCCGCCCGCAGGTCGCTGGCACGGATGCCGACGGCCGGCATCCGCACCCGCGCGGCCATGATCCTCTCGAGTCGCTCGCGACCCAAGAGGTCGGCAAGGCCGGTGTCGCGGGTCAAGCTGGCGAGGTCGTCGAGCGATTCCCGTTCCACGGCCAGGAGTTCGCATTGGGTGGCGATCGTCCGTGGCTCGCGCCATGTGGAAAACTCCGCCAGGGCATCGGGGCCGAGGATGAGTACGAGCTGGTCGTCGGGGTGGTCGGTGGAGAGTGTGGCGAGCGTGTCGACGGTGTAGCTCACGCTCCCGCGATCGATTTCGACGGTCGACACGTCGAAGGCCTCATGGCCGCCGATGGCCAGGTTGAGCATCGCCACGCGGTGGGAGGCGGCGGCGAGTTGGTGACCCTGCTTGTGCGGCGGGATCGCCGCGGGCACGAAGACCACTCGGTCGAGCCGGCCATGCTCCCGGCAGCATTCCGCGGCGATCAGGTGGCCGATGTGCACCGGGTTGAAACTGCCGCCAAAGATGCCGATCCGCATCGCCGCCTCCACTTTCGATCGCGTCAAAAACCCGAGACTTCGGGAACCCGCCCGTTTTTTTTGTCCCGCCGGGCACGCCGAAGTCTAAATTGCCTGCATGACAGAGCAGCATACGACGCAACGAGAGCTCTTCGAGAGCCGACCGCAGTGGGCCGAGGATGACGCCCGCCGCGGCACGATCGCCACCGTGGTGCTGTCGGAGGGCGTCGACAAGCCGCTCGACTACCTCGTGCCGGAGTCGCTCATCGCGACCGTCGAGCCGGGCCGCCGCGTGCGGGTGCCGCTCGGCCGGGCAAACCGGGAGCGGCTCGGCTATTGCGTGGCTGTCCGGCACGGCGAGTTGCCCCAGACGCCGCTCAAGAGCGTGGCGGGCGTCGAGGACGAGAAGCCGCTGCTCTCGCAGCGGATGATCGAACTGACCAAGTGGATGGCCGACCGCTGGATGGCCCGCTGGGGCGAGGTGCTGGAGGCCGTGCTGCCGGCCGGCGTGCGGCTGCGGAAGCCGCCGCGATTGTCCCCCCTGCTCGTCGCCAGCGGCGCGGCCCCCGCCCGGAGCCCCACGCCCTCGCAGGCCAAGGCGCTGGCGGCCGCCACGGAGCCGAAGACTGCGGAGCAACTGGCCAAGGAGACGGGCGCGAGTCGGGCCGTGATCAGTCGGCTCGTGAAGCTCGGACTGCTTTGTGAGGCGGGGTCCGTGGAGCGGTCATCACGCGGACCGACGCCGGAGCGGCCCGCGATCGAGCACGATCGTCCCGCGGAACTGTCGCCGCCGCAGGAGGCGGCCCTCGCCGCGATCAAGGATTCGATGCAGGCCTCGCGACATGAGACGATCGTGCTTTTCGGCGTCACCGGCAGTGGCAAGACCGAAGTCTATCTGCAGGCCGTCGAGGAGACGGTGTCGTATGGCCGGCAGGCGATCGTGCTCGTTCCCGAGATCAGCCTCACGCCCCAGACCTGCGACCGCTTCCGGGCCCGGTTCGGCACCGTCGCCGTGCTCCACAGCCACCTCACCCCCGCGGAGCGGCATGCCCAGTGGCGCGAGATCGCGTCGGGCCGGGTCAACGTGGTGGTTGGCGCGCGGTCGGCGATCTTCGCGCCCACGCCGCGGCTCGGCCTGGTCGTCATCGACGAGGAGCACGAGTCGTCGTTCAAGCAGGCCACGGCGCCGAGATACCACGCCCGCGACGTCGCCGAGTGGATCACGAAGGTCCAGGGGGTGCCGCTCGTGCTCGGCTCGGCCACGCCTTCGCTCGAAACCTTCGCGCGGTGCCTGTCGGGTGATTGGCGGATGTGCCGGCTGGCCAGCCGGGTGGGCGGCTCACAGTTGCCGGCGGTGATCACCGTCGATCTCCGGGAACGGGGCAGCCGGTCTCGCGGCGCCGTCAGCCCGCGGCTGGCGGCGGGTATCCGCTGGGCTCTCGATGGCGGCGGGCAGGTGATGCTGCTGCTCAACCGCCGCGGCTTCGCCACGCACGTGCAGTGCCACGCCTGCGGTCACGCGGCCCGCTGCGACCAGTGCGATCTCGCCCTCACGCTCCACCAGCCGGGCAACCGAGGCATCTGCCACGGCTGCGGGCTCGTCACGCGGATCCCCGCCGATTGTCCCGATTGCCATGCCCCGGGCCTCGCCCACTCGGGCACCGGCACGCAACGTCTGGAGGAGCAGATCCGGCGGTCGTTTCCCGACGCGGCCGTGGCCCGGATGGACACCGACACCATGCGTTCGCGGGGCAGCCACGAGCGGACGCTCGACGCCTTTCGCAACCGCGAGATCGACATCCTCGTGGGCACGCAGATGATCGCGAAGGGGCTCGACTTTCCGGCGGTGATGCTGGTGGGTGTGGTCAACGCGGATGCGGCCCTGCACCTGGCCGATTTCCGCGCCTCCGAGCGGACGTGCCAGCTCGTCACGCAGGTCGCCGGTCGCAGCGGACGCGGTCCGCTCGGGGGCCGCGTGGTGGTGCAGACGAGCACCCCCGACCATCCGGCAATCCGGGCGGCGGCCGCGCACGATTACGAGGCGTTCGTCCGCAGCGAGCTCCCCGTCCGGGAGGCGCTGCTCTATCCTCCGTACGGTCACATCGTGCGGCTCGTCTTCCGCAGCGTGGATGAGAGGGCGGCGTCCGACTGGGCGGGAAACGTCGCGGACCGGCTCCGGCAGGCGGCCGCCGCCATGCCGGTGGTCCGCGTGCTCGGTCCCGCCCCGGCCCCGATTGCCCGGCTTCGTGACCGATTCCGCTGGCATGTGCAGGTGCACGGCCCCGACGGCCCCGCGCTCCGCGATCTCGTGGCCCGCGCCACCGCCACGCTCAAGACCCCGGACGCCGTCGCCTGGATCATCGACGTCGATCCCGTCGAGATGTTGTAGGCTTGCAGGCAAACTCATGGCCTATCGATCGATCACCGACATTCTCGGCGAGACCAGCCTCGAGCGGAAGGTCCGCTTCCTGTTCGGGATGTGCCTGTTCGTGCTGATCGCGGGCAGCTTCTGGTGGTATGGCAGCCGCACCGAGCAGCTCGTCTACGCCACCACGCGGAGCACGGGCCGCCACCTCGTCGATGCGATCATGCTCCAGTATCACTGGAAGACCCTGGAGAAGGAGCAGCAGTACACGAGCCTGATCGAGACGCTCGGCCGCACGCTCCAGAGCCAGCCCTACAGCTGGCGGTTGCTCGATCCCGATGCGGCGCCCGAGGAGCGGGCCGCGTACAAGCGGCTCGACGCCGCGGTGCTCGACTACTTTCGCGACCGTCCGCCGCCGGCCGCGTCGCCCGGGGAGCCCACGGCCGAATACCGGGAGTTCCGCACCGAAGACGCCTCGGAATACCACTACTACCAGCCGGTCCGGGCGCGGAAGAGCTGCCTCGTCTGCCACGAATACCAGGGATCGGCCGCCGGGGCCGCAGCCGCGGGCGATCTTCCCCGGCTCGCCGAGGGCGACTTGATGGCCGTCGTCAAGGTGGTGATGCCCGATGCGGCGACGCGGAAGTCGATCAACTGGAATCGGGCGATCCTCCTCGCCACGGCCATCATCACGGTCTTCCTGGCCATGCTCGTCGCCTACGCCATCGTGCGGTACGTGATCGTGAAGCCGCTCGAGCACCTCCGCGACGTGAGCGACGAGGTCCGGCGGGGCAACCTCGACGCCCGGGCCGACATCCATACGGCCGACGAGTTCGAGGGTCTCGGACTCGCCTTCAACCGCATGCTCCGTGGGCTGCTCGACACGCAGGAGGAGCTCCGCAAGACCAACGGCACCCTCGATGAGAAGGTGGACGAGCTCGCGCAGGCCAATCTCAACCTCTATGAGATGAATCGGCTCAAGGGCGACTTTCTCGCCACGATGAGCC
>SXHR01000145.1:0-16509 GCA_005773625.1 Planctomycetaceae bacterium
CCCGCAGAACCGCGTCACCGACCCCCGCCTCAACGAGAGTTTCACGCTCGATCAGGTGATGGCCGGACGGCTCGGGCTGGTGGTCGACGCGATCGAGCAGCATGCCCGGGCGCAGCGGAAGAGCGAGATGGAACAGTCGTCCAAGTCCACCGCGAGCTGAGGAAACAGGCATGGGTGACGATGTCTGGACGGTCGGTCGGCTGCTCACCTGGACCACCGACTGGCTCGGCGCGCGGGAGAGCGACTCTCCCCGCCTCGATGCCGAAGTGCTCCTCGCGCACGTTCGCGGCTGTCCGCGGATCGCCCTCTACACGGACTTCGGCACGACCGTCTCCGAGCTGGAGCGGGGGCGGTTTCGCGAGCTCGTGAAGCGGCGCGGCGAGGGGGAGCCCGTCGCCTATCTCGTCGGCAGCCGGGAGTTCTTCTCGCTCCCCTTCAAGGTCACCAAAGACGTGCTCGTGCCGCGGCCCGAGACCGAAGGGATCGTGGTCCGCGCGATCGACCTCTGCAGGGCGGCCGCCGCGCCGCGGATCATCGACGTCGGCACGGGCAGCGGGGCGATCGCCGTGACGCTCGCGAAGCACCTGCCGAAGGCCTCGTTCGTGGCCACCGACATCTCGCCGGCCGCGCTGACGGTCGCCCGGGCCAACGCGGAGCATCACGGCGTGGCCGACCGGATCGAGTTCGTGGAATGCGATCTGATGTCCGACCCGCGGGCCGCGGGCCCTTGGGATGCGATTGTCAGCAATCCCCCCTATGTCCGCGAGGACGAGTTCGAGGCCCTGCCCCGCGATGTCCGGCTCCACGAACCGCGGACGGCCCTCGTCTCCGGGCCGACTGGGGTGGAAGTGGTCGAGCGGCTCACGGCAGTCGCGGAGACCGCACTGGCGCGGGGCGGCTGGCTTCTCGTCGAGATCGGCCCGGCGGTGGCTGAGGCGGCCGAGGCGCTGATCACGCAGCGGTCGGGCCTGCGGCCCGAGCCCACGCTCAGGGACATGGCGGGCCTGCCCCGCATCGTGCAGGCCCGGCGTCCCGCCTGATCCTGCAGCTAGCCCCGCGGGAGCTCGTAGCCCTTCCGATACTCGCGGGTGAAGAGGCGGTTGGCCTCGGCGTCGGTCGAACGCTCCGTCGCCGGGTCGATCGTGAGCTCCCGGCCGAGTCTCAGTTGCGTCGTCTCGAAGTCGATCTGGTGATCGCCGAGGTAGCCGTCGAACGTGTCGAGCGAGGCCGTGACGTGCGGATCGGCGGCGGCCAGCGTGGGCCGCGTGCCCGGGGGCACGGCTTCCCCGAGGGTCCACGACACGTTGCCCAGATGCGCCAGAGCGCTCGAGAGGTGGCCGTCCTCGATGTCGAGATTCAGATCCTCGTGGCGACGGCTCTTGATCGCCTTCACGAAGTTGGCAAAGTGCTGCCCACGGGTGCCCTCGGACCACGTCCCGAGCGGGTTGCCCTCGTGATCGAAGGCCGCCCCCGAGTGGTATGCGGCGGACACCACGAAGCCCTCGGTGCCGTAGAAGATCGCCGTGGCCTTCTCGAAGGGTTTCGCGCCGGGGAGGCCGAAGGTCACCGGCGTCTTGATCGGCAGGCCGCGGACGTCCGAGATCAGGATCGCGTCGTCCCAGGCGAAGATCGTCACCTGGCTGTTGGCGACGTCGCCGTTGTCGACGTAGCCCAGCCGGCCACCCAGGCTCACGACCCGCTTCGGCAACTCCTGTTTGCCGAGGGCCCAACGGCACTTGTCGAGCTCGTGGGGATTCTGGTTTCCGAGATCGCCGTTGCCCGTGACGTGGTTCCAGTGCCAGTCGTAATGGAGCTTCGCCCGGATCGGCACTTCCTTGGGGGCCGGGCCGGCCCAGAGGTCGAAGTCGAGCCCCGACGGAATGGGAGCCGGCGTATCCACGAGACCGATGCTGTTTCGCTGACGGAAGCAGAGCGCGTGGGCGGCCTTCACCGTGCCGATCCGGCCCGATTTCACGAAGTCCATCATCTGGCGGGTGCCCGACATGCTCCGGCTCTGCACGCCCATCTGGCACATGCGGCCGAGCTTCCGGGCCCACTGCGTGATCACCCGACCCTCCTCGACGTTGTGGCTGCACGGCTTCTCGACATAGACATCCTTGCCGGCCTGGATGGCCCACACCGTCATCAGGGCGTGCCAGTGGTTGGGTGTGGCGATCGAGACCGCATCGATGTCGTTGCGTTCGAGGAGTTCGCGGACGTCCTTGATGAAAGCCGGCTTGCGGGGGAGTTTCTCGAAGGTCTTGCCATGCTTCTCGTAGGCGGCGGGATCACAGTCGCAGATCGCCACGACCTCGACGTCGGGAAGGGAAAGCCACTCGCGGATGTGTCCTCCCCCCTGCCCGTTCACGCCGATGACGGCCACGCGGACCTTGTCGGTGGGTCCGACGCTCCTGGCGACCGACTCGTCTCCCCGGAGGACCGATTCGGTGGTCGAGCCCGCGACCGCGGCAGCCGCCATGGCCAAGGCCCGCTCCACGAAGTCGCGGCGGGATGGATCGAAGCGACGTTTCGTCATGGAACGTGTTTCCCACGGGGAACGGCCGGAAGTCTGGTCCTCGGAAGATACCGTCTCGTGATCGGACTTGCAGGGTTTCGGCTCCCGCTCCGGCGGGTTGAGCGGATCGCCGGCTTCGGGGGGCAAAAAAGTTTGCCCCTCGCGGCCGATGCGCTCGTCAGAAAGTGAGGAGCATCGCCAGCATCTCCGGAGCTTCCCCCCCCGCCATGTTCATCGACCTGCGATCTGCCGCGATGACCGAGACTCTCGCTGGGATCGGCCGCGCCGCGGGCCGTCTCGGCCGGCGCGGCGCTGGGTGGTTGCGGGACATCCGGCGTTCCGAGCCGCTGCCCAGCCGCCCCATCGTCGCGGTCGCGGTCTGTCTGGCGACGGGCGCCGCTGCGGTCCGCGGCCTTTCGGCCGCGTCCGGGGCCAGCCTTGCCGTCCCCTGCTGGGTGGCGGCGGCTGTGGCGGTCGTGGCCTGGCTGACAGCGGTGCGATCGGGCCGCCGACGCTGCGCTGAGGGGAGCGTGTGTGCCGCGATCTGCCTTGCCGGCGGGGCGTGGTCGGCCGCGCAGTTCGATCTCTTTCCGGCGACCGACCTCGCCTGGCGCCTCGGCGACTCCCCTGCCCCCGTGGCCGTCATGGGCCGGGTCGAGGAGTCGTTTCGGCTCCTGCCGGCACCGACGGAGGATCCGCGACGCACCGCCGCGATCGGACCTTCGAGCGAATGCGTGGTGCGGGTCGATGCGTTTCGCTCCGGGAGCCGCTGGTTGCCCGTGTCCGGTCGTGCCGCCGTGGTCGTCGATGGCGATCCGCCGCCGCTCCGGGTCGGTGACCGGGTCCGCGTGCTGGGCCGCGGCCTCCGGCCGGCGGCCGCGGGAAATCCCGGCGAGTTCGACTTTCGGCTCCGCGGTCGATCGAGCCGCTGCCTGTCGATCGTCAGGGTGTCGTCGCCGGGATTCATCCGGCTCGTGTCGCCGACTGGCCGGCTCTCGCTTGCCGCGGCCATCGACGGCCTCCGGCGGCGGGGCGTGGGCGTGCTCGAGGACCATCTCTCGCCCGACCGTGCGCCGCTCGCCGCCGCGCTGCTCCTCGGGAGTCGCGAGTCGCTACCCCGCCAGGAGGCCGACGACTTCCTCGCCACGGGCACGGTCCATATTCTCTCGATCTCCGGCCTGCACGTGGGCCTGCTGGCGGCCGCGCTCTTCATGATCCTCCGCGTGGTGTCGGTGCCCCGGGGCTGGTCGCTGGCGGCGGTCGCCCTGGTGACGGGCGGATACATGTTGCTCGTGCGGGCCGAGACCCCCGTGCTGCGGGCCACGCTGCTCGTCTGGCTGTCATGCCTCGCGGCGGCCGTGGCGCGGAGGTCGCCGGCGATCAACGCGCTGGCGATCGCCGCCGTCGTCGTCCTGATCTGGCGGCCGGCCGAGGTCTTCAGCGCAGGGGCCCAGCTCTCCTTTCTTTCGACCGCCGTGCTCGTCGGCGTGGCGGCGATGCTGCCGAGTTCGTCGGCTTCCGGCGATCCGATCGAGCGACTCATCGACCGCAGCAGGTCTCCGGCGGAGCGTCTGTTGCGGAGGTTCGGCTGGCAGGCGTGGACGCTGTTTCTCGCCGGGGCGGCGGTCTGGACGGTCACCGCGCCCCTCGTCACGGCGCGGTTTCACGTGATCAGCCCCGTGGGTCTCGTCGTCAACGTGCTCGTCGCGCCCCTCGTGGCGCTGGCGATGGGCTGGGGCTTTCTCTGCCTGTGCGCGGCCCCGGTCTCCTCCACGCTCGCGGGGCTGGCCGGTGCCGCCTGCGACGCGTCACTCGCCGGAATCGCGGCGATCGTGCGGCTGGCGGCCGATCTTCCCTGCGGGCATGCGTGGACTCCGGGGCCTCCCGCGTGGTGGGTCGCAGGCTGGTATCTGCTGCTCGTCGCAACGCTTCTCTGGCTGCCCGCCGTCAGGCTGCGCCGCGTGCAGACCTGGGTGGCGGTCGGCGGCGTGTGGGCGCTCGTCGGGATCGTGGCCGTCGGGGCGGTTCGCATCGCCGCCGATGCCCGACCCGGCATGCGGGTGGTCGTGGCGGCGATGGGGCATGGCTGCGGGATCGTGGTCCGGTCGGCGGAGAATCGGTGCCTGGTATTCGACGCGGGCCGGCTCGGGGCCCCGGGCGCGGCCCGCCGGGCCATGGCCGGCGTGCTCTGGAGCGAGGGCATTTCACGAATCGACACGCTCGTCATCTCACACGCCGACACCGACCACTTCAACGCCGTGCCGGAGTTGCTCCAACGCTTCCGGGTGGGTGAAGTGGTGGTGCCCCCGGCCTTTCTCGCGAGCGACGCACCCGCGGTCGGCGACCTGCTCGAGCGACTGCGGCTGCATGGCATCCCGGTGCGGACCGTGGTCGCAGGCGACTCGTTCGCGATGGATCGGTCGTGCCGGGCCCGCGTGTTGCATCCCTATCCCGTCGCCCCGGCACCGGGTTCGTCCGGATCGGGCACGCCGGACAATGAGACGAGCATCGTGCTCGCGGTCGAATCGGCGGGCCGGCGGCTCCTGCTCACGGGCGACATCGAGGGCGCGGCCCTCGAACGGCTCGTCGCGAACGACCCCGATTCTTGTGACGTGCTCGTGGCGCCCCACCATGGCAGTCGCTCGAACCTGCGGGCCGACGTCGCCGCCGCCACGTCGCCGGAAGTGGTGCTCGTCAGCGGGCTGGGGGGGAAGGCGTGGGGTGAGGTCCGCGACGCCTACGCGGCGGCGTCCGGCCCCGCTCCGCCCGCGGTGCTCAAGACGGGGGGCGATGGGGCGATCGCCGTCGACTGCGATGCGGGCACCGTGGCCCTCCGGCAGTTCTCCGCCGGGGCATGGCGGCCCGTCGAGCCGGGGGTCCGCCCCGCGGCCGCGAGCGGCCTCACGCGGCCAGCCGACCGGCGGGTCGCGTCAACGCCAGGCCCGCGGCGATGAGCAGCAGCTGGCTGAGCACATAGCCCGCCAGCAGCATCAGCACGCCGCTGGTGAACCCGTAACTGTGCAGGCCGATGCCGAGTTGATTGGTGCCGAACCAGCTCCAGGCGGTGACGATGTTGCCACCGATCGCAAAGAGCGCGAAGCCGCGGTTTCCGATCCAGCGGTCCCAGCGGGCGTGCAGCAGGGCGGCATTCCAGAGCACGATCATCAGCGCGCCGTTTTCCTTCGGATCCCAGCCCCAGAAGCGGCCCCAGCTGTCGTCGGCCCAGAGCCCGCCGAGCACGGTGCCGATGAAGCTGAAGAAGAGGGCGAAACAGACGACGCCGTAGGTCATGCGGGCGAGCCTGTCCTGCACCTTGCGGTGTGCCGCGTCGTCGGCCCTCCCCACGCACCTGCTCCAGATGAGGTGCACGAGGGAGCACGTGCCGAGCATCCCCGCGAGGAACGTCGCACCGTAGCCGAGCGTGACGGTCACCACGTGCGTGGAGAGCCAGAACTGCGTGTCGAGCACGGCCTGGAGCACGTGCATCGTGTCGCCCGAATCGAGACCGTAGGCCACCATCAGCGTGAGGCCGCCGCTGAGGGCCGCCACGAGGTTGCCGATCCCGAGCCGATGGAGCGATTCGAGGCCCAGGCCCGCCAGGACGCAGGCCCAGCCGATGAACACGGCCGAAGAGTAGAGATTCACCACCGGCGGGCGGCCGGTGAGATAGATCCGGGCCGCCAGGGCGAAGGTGTGCAGGACGAGGATGCCCACGAGCATCCACCACACGAAGCGGTTGAGCGGGCCGTGGGCGACCAGGAAGCTCGCGAAGCAGAGCACCGTGGCGACGATGTAGAGCCATCGCGCGGTGTCGGTCGGATTGAAGGCGTTGAGCCACGCCTCGAACGACGCCTTCAACGCCGAGTCCTTCACGGCGGGAAGATCGGCGATCGTCCGCCGGTAGGAGGCCAGGGTGGAGTTGAACTCCGCCGGCGAGCCGTCCACGGCCGCAAGCAGGTCGGTGAATCCGAGGATGGCCGGGTTGAGGCGGTAGGCAGGCTGGCCGGCGCGGCTGCCGAGCACGCGGCCCACGAGGGCGTTGACCACGGCGGGATAGAGCGGCTGCCAACGGGTGTCTGGCCCCGCCTCGGCCGCAGGCAGGGCATCGTCCGGGGCATCGAGTGGCGGGATCGGCGGGATCGGCGGGATCGCCGCCGGAGGGTGGTTCTCCTCGATCATCCGGGCGCCCTGCATGAGCCGGCGGATCTGCTCGAAGAGTTCGCGGCGGGCGTCATCCCCTTCACCCGCGGGCTTCGGCAGCGACGGCGCCTCGTAGGCGAACCGCACGAGATCGTGCGCCATCAGCTTCTGATCGATCTCGACATACTTCTTCTGCACGAACGACCGCTGCTCGACGGGAATCTCCCGGAGCTTCTCCAGTTGGGTGCGAAGAGCCCCCCGGCCCGGCTGGAGTTCGGCCGCCGAGTAACGGTGGCCCTGACGCCGCTTCAGATCGAAGAGATCGAGCACTTCCAGGGCGTCGATCCGGAACACGGGGGCGTCGTCCACCCACTCGCTGCCAGCCATCAGCCCCAGGAGCCACTGCACGGCCGACACATTTCCCTTCGGGCCGGATCCGGCGCCCTCGGGCATCACCACGCGGGAGCGGTTGCCGAGCAGTTGCAGCGTGTTGCGGGCGACGGAGTCGAGGGGCTTGATGCGGCCCTCGTGCATGACCGGCAGCGTGCCGGCCGATTGCCAGTCGCCGGCGTCGCTCTTGACGCGGCGTCCCAGCGCCCCGGGGATCACGCACAGGGTCACGAAGGCGAGCGCCGCCGCCGGCAGCAGCCAGCCGCGAGCGGTTGGCGGGGCCGGCGCGGCCGCGGCCGTTCGCGTGCGCCGCCCCGGTTCGGACGGGGCCGGGCCCAGGTCGCGGGCCTCCCGTTCGTGGCGGTCGGCGAACCGCACGAAGGTGCCGCCGAAGTGGACGAGCATGCCCCAGAAGGCGAGCACGCAGGCCACGTAGGGAATCAGCCAGCCCGCATTCTCCACCACCTGCAGGCCGGTCATCTCTCCGGACCGTCCGTTGCCGAGGTCCACCTGCGAATACTGGCTCTGGTAGAAGGTCTCGCCGCGATAGCGGACCGGGTTGTTCATCCAGATGCGACCCTTCTGCTCGGCCCCGGTCTTCCGGTCGGTGAACGTGACATAGGAGGAGTAATCGCGGGGCGTGGCGCTGGCGGAGTAGTCGATCCGCCGCACGTCGTCGAGCGTGACGCTGTAGGGCTTGTATTCCCTGCGGAACCGCAGCTGCAGCCGCCACGGCTGTCCATCGGCCTCGACCGTGTCGCACTCGTCGCCTTCCCCGCCCATGAAGATCCGCGACTGGTCGTTGAGGAACTGCGTGACGAGGTACGTTCCCAGGTCGCGGCCCGTTTTCTTCTCGACGAGCTGCACATAGGCCGACGCGATGTTCGACTTCGACGATGCGCCCCCCTCCGGGGGAAGGGCGGATGCCAGCCAGGAGAGGCCGATGCCCGCCGTGGCCGGGTTTTTCGCGACGGGGCCCACGCGGACGGCGGTCGAGTTGGGGAAGTAGTCGATCACCCTGACGTCGAAGGGCAGGCCATCCGCCGCGATCGGGTCGCCACCGACGCGGGCCCGGAGCAATCGGCCGCTGACCGCCGTCACCCGGTCGTTCTCCGCGTCGCTCGCGGTCACGACGGCCAGTTCGGTCTCATCGGTGCGATAGGCCATGCTGGTCGTCTGACCCTCGACGAGCGAGACCCGCTCCTCGATCTGCCGGTCGCCGAACACGAACTGGCCGACCATCAGCAGGCCCACGGCCACGTGGATCAGCACGTTGCCTCCGCGAACCCCGAACACCACCACCAGCCCGGCGAGCAGCACGAGTGCCGCGACGCTCGACTGGATCAGCTGCCACATGATCCGCAGGCCGGGCTCGTTCATCCTCCACGACTCGCCGCCGAACAGGGCGAGCGCGACGACGCACCCCACCGCCGCGGCCGCAGTCCAAAGGCTCCCGGCCACGAGCCTGCGGCGGCTCATCCAGGCCGCGACGGCCAGCCCGGCAGCCAGCATCGCGCCCCCCATCTGCACCATTCGCCAGACCGTCTCGTAATCGACGGGCGGCCGGCCCTGCAGGCCATCGGTGCGGTGGCCGGTGAGGATCACGGCGAGGGTCAGCAGGCCGCCGAGCAGCGTCACGGCCGTGCCCCAGAGCAGCCGGCCGCCGCGGGCCGCGACGTGAAACCGGGTCACCTTCGTGGCGATCAGGTTGCCGAGCATCACCAGCCCGATCGTGGCACCGCCCGGAAACGGAAACCAGCCGGTGAGTTCCGATGCCCCGAAGACCGTCACGGGGAAGAAATCGGAGAACGGGACCTTCGCGATCCAGCTGTTGAAATACTCGGCCTTCACCTCGGGGAGGTTCTTCTCGTCCTGGGCGAGCGTGCCGACGAACAGCAGGAACGTGGCCGCGAGAAACATCACCACCGTGATCTTGAGCGAGCCGGCGGCCCGGAGCAGCTGCCAGGCGGCGTTCCCTGCGGAGTCGATGCGGTCGGCCCCGGATTCGAACGACGACTGCGGGCGGGAGACGCTTGCGGATGACATGGTCGATTCCTGTCGGAGCGGCGGTCCTGCCGCGAGTCGGTCACTGCTTCCAGCGGATCGACGAAACGAAGCGTAGGAAGGCATCACGCTCGCGCCGGGCGACGGCCGCTGCCCCCTTGAACTTCACGAAGAGCGCGGTCGATTCGTCCACGGGGATCATCGCGGCGAGGATCGCCTGCCCGCCGTCCGACGCCGCTGAGGCCGTCGGGTCGAGGAGCAGGACCACGCTGGCGGGGTCGCCGTCCACGTCGATCTTCTCGGCCGCCGCGACAGCCGCATCGGCCGCCTTCTTGATCGCCTCGGCCCCGCCCGCGGCATCGAGCTGCCCCTGCCAGCGTTCGACGTTGCTCTGGAGCGTGCCGGCGGCCGGGATGATCGTCACTTCGTTCCGCTCGGCGGGGTCGCCCATCAGGAGCGTGGCCAGCCGCATGCCGCTGGCACCACCGTCCGTCCAGCCCGGGGGCACGTCGTAGGTGAGCCGCCGCGACGCGGGGCGAGATGGTTTCTCCTCCGTCCCCGCCACCGGTGTCGGTTCGGCCTGCCTGGACACCGTGTAGGAACGGATGTCGCCGGGCCGAATCTCGGCGTCGCGGCCGCAGCCGATCAGCAGCATCGCCAGCATGGCCGCACCCGCGGCCGTCCAACGGCGGGCCGCGGGCGTCATGGCTGCTGGGACATCGGACGGCGTCACGAGGCGGATTCTCCCGCGGGGGTCGGCGGCGGGAGGGGCATCGCCGCGCGTCAGCCGAATTCTAGCAGGGAAACGCCAACTGTCCGCCGGGACGTGGTCGCCGGGGCGGCAGGTCAACGCCAGGAGAACGTTTCCGCCAGCGCCTTGAGCAGCGGGCTGGCCAGCGGAACGCCACCGGGGGCACGGACGGCCCACACGAGGTCGATCATCACGAGGCTGCTGGTGAGCAGGAACAGCGTGCAGCAGACGAGCCCGACAATCTGCAGGGCGGTGAACGGCGGGCCGGCCAGCACCGTCTCGCCGAGCGTGTCCTCGCCCACGTACATCCCGCCGGGGCCCATGGACGAATCGAGCGCGACCGATCCGGAATCGTCGGTCACCGCGCCGAAGAAGCTCGAGTCGCCGGTGTCTTCGGAGGCGATCACGACGGAGGCGCTCTCGTCGTCGGAAACCGCGTCGCCGAGTTCGAATGCATCGCCGACGAGGGACCCGCCGAACGTGTCCACTCCGGATGCCACGAGCGAGTCGCCCAGCACGATTCCCGATCCGCCGATGCCGCTGCCCTCGAGCGACAGCCCGCTGTCGAGCGGCCCGGACAAGACCGGGCCCGACAGCCCCGCCCCGGAACCGGTCACGAGCGAGCCAGAGCCGAGGTTCGAGAGATTGATGGCGATGTCGGAGCCCGTCGTCGCCTTGGGCGTGGCCGGACCCCGCGCCAGGGATGGTGACGACGCGCCGATGATCGAGTCCAGTTCGAGATCGGAACTCTCCAGCCCGCCCCCGGCGTCGTCGGTCACGAGTTCGTCGCCACCCCCGCGGATCAGCGTCTGCGAAGGCTGGGCCGGCCCGCCCACCGCCGAACCGAAGATCGACTCGGTCTCCTCGATCGCCTCGCCGAGCACGATGTCTTCGTCCGCATCCGCAGCCGGACCGCCGGCGGCACCCAGCCCGGGAGACGACAGGTCGAGTTCGAGGGAGAGGTCGCCGGAGCCCGCCGGCTCGTCGAGGAGTTCACCGGCAACGCGATCGATGTCCTCGAGCCTGAACTTGACCGAGGCGCCGTCCCGCATCGGGAACAGCTTCTTGCGGTCGGTCAGCCGGTTGATGTCTTCGACGCTGACGCCAAGATGGCGAGCGGCCTCTTCCAGCGAGAGAAACTTTCCAGCCATGGCTGCCCCGGATTCCAGCGGGATGGTCGATGTCCCAGCGCTTCGACTGCTCTTCGACGAAAACGCCCTGTCCATTCTACCGCCAGCCGCCACGGGCGGCGCAGTCGCTTCGATCGGCAGAGCCCGCCGCGGGATCCCGGGGGCGTCCTCGCGACGGTCACCGCGGGGGCGTGGTGGCTTCGGGCGTCGGGACAGGCCCCGTCTGAAGCATCTTCTTCAATGCCGCGGGCCGGGGTTCCTGGGCGTTGAAGTCGTCCACCATGAGGTCCCAGGTGAGGTTACGGGTGCTCCGGAGAACAAGCGTCCCGGTCGCGGTATCGACGTGATACACGGCCGCATGCCGGCTGCCCGGGTCGACCACCATGAGCAGCCGGCGGGAGTCGTCGAGCGCGGAATCGGAGATCCAGAGCGTTCCGGCGTCGTCCATGGGCCGCAGCGGGCGTTGGGCGGCGAGCTCCCGGATATCGACGACCGCCAGGCAGGCCGCCGCGACGCAGCCCAGCCCGGCCCACGGGAGCCAACGGCCGCCGCGGCGGAGCATGGACAGGCCTGCGCCGCGATCAGGTGAATCGGTTGCGTGATCGTGGGCGGGCTGCATGGGGGCGCCTCCAGGAAACCGTGACGCCGACGGCTCGGCGGGCCGGGACCTTAGGGAAGGCCGGGGGTCGCGGCAAGGCTGAATGTCGTCGGCGAACCCGGCCTGCGGGGTTTGCCCGGGCCGCCTGTCCTGCGCCGCCTGCCGGGCGGGCTTCGTGTTTCGCCGTGCGGAATGTTTCGGTTCAATCGCCTGCGCAAAACATGACGATGAGAGGAATCATCGGGGCGCGCCGCCCTGCGACTGCATCCAGCGTCCATCCGTCCGGGAGGCACCACCGGTGTCGTATCTCAACCGTTTCTCCGCCCTGCTGCTCCGCTCTCCCCTGCTCTGGGGCGGGTCGTTGTCGTTCGCGTTCTTCGCCCTGATTCACGGGGGCGTGATCACCAACGCAAGCGTGATCCGCTACCTGGCCGGGCACTGGGTGGAGTATGTTGAAACGGTGCTGTTTTGCGTGGGGCTCGCCTTTCTCGCCCTGCATCTCGGCAGCCTCGTGCGGCAGCGGAGAACCGTCGAGACGCCGCTTCTCGAACCGGTGGCCGACGGGGGCGTCGATCCCGCCGCCGCGGCGACGCTGGCCGCCGCGCTGCCCGAGAACGTGCCCGGATACCTCGTGCGCCGGCTGCGTGAGGCGCTCGATCTCGTCGTCCGCACGGGCTCCGCCGACGACATGGAAAACCATCTCAAGTATCTCTCCGACCTCGACGCCGCCCGGGCCTCGCAGGGCTACGGCCTCGTGCGGTTCGTGATCTGGGCGATTCCGATCATGGGCTTTCTGGGCACGGTGATCGGGATCACCGAAGCCATCGCCTGCCTCTCGCCGACCCAGCTCGACAACATCTCCGGCGTCGTGGCCGGCCTCGGAACCGCCTTCGACACGACGGCGACCGCGTTGGCCCTCTCGATGGTGCTCATGTTCCTGCAGTTCGTCATCGATCGTTACGAGCAGCAGCTGCTCGCGAAGGTGGACGACGCGGCCTGGACGTCGCTGGCCGGGAGGTTCCAGTCACTGGGAGGCGGGGACGGCACGGCCCTCGCCGTGGCCCGTCTCGGGGAGACGCTCAGCCGGGGATCGTCACGGCTGCTCGAGGCGCAGCAGCAGGCCTGGACGTCGCTCGAGCGCACCGCGGCCGCCGGGGTGAAACAGCTGCTCGACGAGGCCGGCGGCACGATCAGCACCGCGCTGGCTGCGGCGGTGGACGAGAGCCTGTCGCGGTGGTCGGAGTCGTTCGCCCGCACGCAGGACGAGCTCGCCGCACGGCGTGACGATCGCTGGACGGAGGCCGCGGCCGCTCTGGCGACCGCCGTTCGCGGGCTGGAGGCCCGCCACGAGTCGATCGAGCGGCAGACCGCCGCCATCGAGGGCGTGGTGGCCGCGACCCGCGACATCGCTTCACTGGAGCGGGCGCTCGATGCCAATCTCTCCACGCTCGCCGCCACGGGCAGGTTCGAGGAGACGCTCACATCCCTCGCCGCGGCCGTGCAGCTGCTTGCCGTTCGTGCCGCCGATCAGCGGCGCGGCGATGCCGACGCGATCCGTCGCACCGGAAAGGCCGCATGAGTCGAGCTCGCGGCCAGTCAGGCCCAACGATATCCCTGTTTCCCTTCCTCGCCGTGCTGCTGTGCACGATGGGGTCGCTGCTGGTCGTGCTCGTCATCTTCAGCCGCTCCGCGAAGCAGGCCGGTCAGGCCGCGGCGGAAGAGGCTCTGGCGAAGGCTGCGGCGGAGCAGGAAGCCGAGCGGGAGGAGCTCGCGCTCGCCCGCGAGGAGCTCGGGTGGCGGATCGAGCAGCTCCGCGAGGTGCGGGACCGAACCGCCGACGAGCTGGCCAAGGCGCGGATGCAGCTCGCCGGCACCGAGGAAGACGCGCGGAGACTCGCCGACGAGCTCGATACCCTCGGCCACGCTGCGACGGCGCTGGAAGACGACTCGGCCGACGATGCCGCCAAGGAGGCGATCCTCGATCTGGAGCGGCGGCTCGCCGCCGCGGAGAAGGCCCTCGATGCCGCCAAGGACGCGCTGGCGGAAAAGCCTCCGGCCTACGCGGTGGTGCCTTTCGAGGGAAAAAACGCCACGCACCGCCGGCCCCTCTACATCGAGTGCTGCATCGACGGCGTGTTTCTGCAGCCCGAGGGCATCAGGCTCGGGCCGGCCGACTTCGAGGGCCCGCCCGGGCCCGGCAATCCCCTGGCCAGCGCCCTGCGGGCCGCCCGCGAGCACATCGCCCGGTCGCCGGGGGAATCGGGCGATCCCAACGTCCAGCCCTATCCGCTCCTGCTCGTGCGGCCGAGCGGCGTGATGGCCTATTACGCCGCCCGCGAGTCGATCCAGTCGTGGGGCAGCGAGTTCGGCTATCAGTTCATCGACGAGGAGTGGACGCTCACCTACCCGCCGCGTGATCCCGTGCTGGCCGACGCCGAGACGCGGGCCATCGAGGAGGCGCGGCGCCGGCTCGAATGGCTCGCGCAGGTTCGGCCCGTCAAGGCTGCGAAGCCGGCCACGCAGTACCGCGCGTCCACGACCCGTGGCGGCGTGGTGTCGAACAGCGGGCCGAGCGTGCTCGGCGACCAGTCGCGGTTCGATTGGACGGAGCAGCAGGCCGGCGGCGGCGGCGGAGCGCCGGGTCGAGGCTTCAAGGCCGGTGGCACGGGCGTGGCCGGCGGCGACGGCACCGGAGGCGACGCGATCCTGGGGAATGGCGGCTCGGCTCACGCGAGCGGGCAGGCCATGGCTGCCGGGGGCCTGGCCGGCGGCCCCGGCCAGGGCGGGGCGGGTGACGCCGCTGTCGTGGGCAGTCGATATGCCGGACCGAGCAAGTTTTATGCGAGCAGCGGAGCCGGAGCCGGTGGCGTTGGCGCGGACGGCTCGTCGTTGGCCGGTGGCCCGGGCACGGCTGGTGGCCGGGGTGATGCCGGTCAAGGCGACACCGGCGCGGGCGACACTGGCTCAGGCAACACGGGCTCGGGCGTCGCCGGTCAAGGCAACACTGCTCAAGGCGCCGCAGGTCAGGCTGGGTCGGCCGGAGGTCAGGGTTCGAACGCCGCCTCGGGCGGGATGGCAGGCGGCATGGCCGGTGGCGGCCAGGCGGAAGGAGGATCTCCCGGCGGCGCTGGTGGTGCCGCCGGAGCGATGGCAGCCTCTGGCGGAGCGGGCGGCGGAGGTGGTGGCAGCGGGCCGTCGATGCCGGGACTGCACCAGCCGGGCGGTCCTGCGTCGGTCGGTGGCATGTCGGGCGGCGCCGCCGGCGGCGGCGCTTCGCTGGCCGGCCAGCGGGGCAGCAACTGGGCGAGTCTTGCCACCCGCGACAATCCCGTGCCGCTGACGCGGCCGATCCGGCTCGAGTGCTCCGGGAGCGAGTTTCGGATCCTGGGCGACGGGGGCCGCGTGGAATCGCGGATCCCGATCGGCACCAACACCATCGACTCGATCGACCCGCTCGTTCGCGAGGTGCATGCCGCCGTGGGGCGCTGGGGGCTCGCCGGCGACCGCATGTACTGGAAGCCCGAGCTCGTGCTGGTGGCCACTCCCGATGGCGTCGGGCGGCGGGATGATCTCGAGAGGCTCCTGGCCGACAGCGGCATCGACACGCGGCGGAGCGAGGTTCGCGAAAAGGTCAAAAATCTGCCGCCGGTGCAACGCACCGGCGGGGTCTTCCCCAGACGGTAGACGGAGAGCGTCAGGATGGCACGGCTGAAGCAAGTGGAGGATCTGGCCGCCGGCCAGGACTCGTTCCTCGACGTCATCACCAATATCGTGGGCATCCTGATCATCCTCGTGATGGTCGTCGGTGCCCGGGTGCAGAAGATCTCGCTCGATGCGGTGCGGCAGACCGCGGCCGATCCCAACGCGGCGCTCGACGCCGAGGTCGGCGGGCTCGAGAGCACGCTCGTCTCCGCGGAGAACGAGATCCAGGAACTCCAGGCCCAGGCCCGGATGGTGGCGGCTGCGGCCGAACTCGCCGCCGATGCCCGTCTGCAGCTGGCCACCGCGGTGTCGGCCGCGAAGGTCGAGATCGAGCAGCGCAAGCAGGCGAGCAGCAGCGCCCAGGTGGCGTTTGCGGAGCGGGCCGCGAGGCGCCGTGAACTGGAGGCGGCGATCCAGAAATGCACGCTCGAGACCGAGGCGATCGGTCACCGGAAGGCGACGACCGCCGAGGTGCTTGCCTACCCGACCCCGATCGGCCGCACCGTCAACGGCGAGGAACTGCATTTTCAACTCGCGGGCGAGCGGATCGCCTACATCCCGATCGAAGAGCTCTTCGACCTCGCCAAACGCAACACGCAGCGCCGCGGGAGTTCGATCGCCGAGATGTCGTCGCGTATCGAGACGGTCGGCCCCGTGCAGGGTTTCTCGCTCGACTACGTGATCGAGGCGAAGATCGATCAGGCCCGGGGGCAGGTGCTGATCCGGTCGCGGGAATGGGTCGTGCGGCCCGCCGATCCGGTGGTGGGCGAGCCGGTCGCCGAGGCCCTCGCTCCGAGGTCGCGATTCCGCGGGGTGCTCGGTGGCGTGAAGCCCGACACCACGGTCACGCTCTGGTGCTACCCCGACAGCTTCGCGGCCTACCGGCAGGTTCGCGAGGAACTCCATCGGCTGGGCGTGCCGACGGCGGGGCGGCCGCTGCCCGATGGAGCGCCGATCGGCGGCTCCACCGAGGGAAGCAAGTCGGTCGTGCAGTAGGCCTCCCGCGGCATGCCCGCGTGGGGAAATCCCGCTCGCGGCCAACCTGCGGGCCCTCTCATACGGCTCCCAGTTGAGCCTCGCGTGCCACGGGTTGATTGCCCGCGGATTGGAGATTCTGGTGGGTGACGCCGGCTGGTGATGGTTCGGGGCCACCCATACCCCGTCGCCGGACGTTCACGACGGCCCTCCGGGCCTCCGTTCTCTCGGAGGCGTCTGCGCTCCGCCATCCATGGCTCCGCCGAGCACCGATCCGCCGCAGGCGGTTGGTCGGCCTACGCCG
>SXHR01000146.1:0-13635 GCA_005773625.1 Planctomycetaceae bacterium
GCGAGAGCGGGAAGGGCGAGAGCGGGAAGGGCGAGAGCGGGAAGGGCGAGAGCGGGAAGGGCGAGAGCGGGAAGGGTGAGAGCGGCAAGGGTGAGAGTGGCAAGGGCGAGAGTGGCAAGGGTGAGAGCGGCAAGGGCGAGAGCGGCAAGGGTGAAAGCGGCAAGGGTGAGAGCGGAAAGGGCGAACAGTCAGCGGGTGCCGAGAGCCAAGGCCAGCAAGGAGAGGGAGAGGGAGAGGGAACGGGGCAGGGACAGCCGAGAGAAGGCCAGGGCAGCGAAGGCCAGCCGCAGTCGGGCGCTGGCAAGCCGGGCGCGGGCCCCGAGGGAAATCAGCCACAGTCACCGGAGAAATCCGGCGCGGGACAACAGGGCGATCAAAACAATCCAGCGGCCGCAGGTGAGCAGGCGTCGAAAGATGGCAACAAGCGGGGAGAAGGTCCGGGCGCAGAACCCGCCGGCGAAGCCGCTGGCAAGCCCGGCCAACAGCCCGGCCAACAACCCGGCCAAACCGCCGGTCAGGGGAAAGAACAGGGCTCAGGCGAAGCCGGGCAGCCCGGTGAAGGTTCACAGGCGGCGGCCGGCAGCCGGTCTGGCGACGGCGGATGGGCCGGTCGACGCGACGCAACAGCCGGTGGCGAGCGGCGCGACCGCGACATGGAGTGGGGCGAACAGGATCTCGCCAACGCCCGAAACGCCGCCGACCTCGCGATCGAGCACCTGCGGCAGTCGGTCGATTCGGGCGATACCACCGTGCTCGACGAACTCGGCTGGACGCCGCAGCAGGCCCGCGACTTCCTCGCCCGGTGGGAGGCGATGCAGCGGATGGCGCGAAACGGCGACGCGCGGCAGCGCGGCGAGTTCGAACAGGCGGTGAGGAGCCTGGGCCTGCGGCCCGGCGGCGTGCGGAGCAACCGCGACGTGCCCAGCGACGTGAAGGGGGGGCAGGCGGAGGGCCGGCGGAGTCGCCCGCCAACCGACTACCGCGAGCAGTTCAAAGCCTTCATGCAGGGCGCGGCAGCCGAATGAGTCAACCGTACGCCGGTCCGCGGTATCTGGTGTCGTTCGGCCCCAAGCGGGTCCCGCACTGCTTCACCGACGTGCTCATCCTGGGCGGGGGGCTGGCGGGTCTTCGCGCGGCGCTCGCCGTCGATCCACGGCTTTCCGTGACGGTCGTCACCAAGGACGACCTGCAGGGCTCGTCGAGCCAGTGGGCGCAGGGTGGCATCGCCGGCGTCGTCGATCCCGAGGACCGCTTCGACAACCACGTCGCCGACACGCTCACCGCGGGCTGCGGGCTGTGCCATGCCGACGTGGTCGATGCGGTGGTTCGCGAGGCGCCCGGCCGGATCGCCGAACTGATCGCCTGGGGCACGCGGTTCGACGAGCAGAACGGCGCGCTTGAACTCGGCCGCGAGGGCGGACACAGCCACCATCGGATCGTCCACGCCCTCGGCGACGCGACGGGGCGCGAGGTGATGCGGGCCGTGATCGAACAGGCCCGCAAGCTCGACAACCTCGCGGTGTGGCCCGACACCTTCACGATCGACCTGATCACCCACGAGTCGGTCTGCCGCGGTGCGCTCGTCTGGAATCCGAAGCATGGCAAGACCTTCGTCTGGGCGAGGCGAACGATCCTCGCCACGGGGGGCGCTGGCCAACTCTATCGGGAATCGACCAATCCGCCGGGCTCGAGCGGCGACGGCATGGCCCTCGCCTGGAGGGCGGGGGCCGTGCTCCGTGACATGGAGTTCATGCAGTTTCATCCGACGGTGCTCTACATCGCCGGTGGCGCGCGGAGCCTGATCACGGAGGCGGTTCGCGGAGCCGGAGCGCATCTCATCGACCGCGACGGCAGGCGGTTCATGCCGGAGTTCGACCCCCGCGGTGAACTCGCTCCGCGTGACGTCGTCTCCCGCGCGATCACCGTCGTCATGCAACGCACGCACCACGCCAATGTTTTTCTCGACCTCTCGCATCTCGATCCCGATGTCGTGCGGCGGCGGTTTCCCGGCATGGCGGCGATCTGCGCGAAGTTCGGTCTCGATCTCGCCCGCGATCGCATCCCCGTGCGGCCGGGAGCCCACTACATGATCGGTGGCGTGTCGATCGACACGGCCGGAAGGACGAGCATTCCCGGCCTGTACGCGGCTGGCGAGGTGACATCGAGCGGCCTGCACGGCGCGAACCGGCTGGCGAGCAACAGCCTGCTGGAGGGCCTGGTCTACGGCGCCCGGGCCGGCGAGGCGGCAAGTGCGGAGGTGCTCGCGGAGGGGCCGCCGGCGGGCGAAGAGTTTCGTGTGCCCCCGATCGCGGAATCGCCCGCCGTTCTCGACCAGGGCAACGGCACCGACGTGGCCGCGCTCGATCTCGCCGACATCCGCAACTCCCTGCGGGCCGTCATGTGGCGGCATGTCGGCGTGGAGCGAACCGGCGAATCACTCGCCGAGGCGCTGACCACCGTGGAAAGCTGGTGTCGCTACGTCTTGCCGCGGCAGTTCGCCGATCCTCAGGGCTGGCAGTTGCAGAACATGCTGGAGGTGGCCCGGCTGATGATCCGTGGGGCGATCGACCGGGCAGAGACACGAGGCGTGCACTTCCGCGCCGACCATCCCGATACGAGCGACGCCTGGCGAACGCACATCGCATGGCAGCGAGGCGATACGTCACCCCGGCTGGAGCGGCTGCCGTAGCAGACTGTGGGACACGTCTGCCATCGACCGTGGAAACCCGCGGCGTTTCCACCGGTCGATCCAGCGGACAAAGGTCATGGATGCAATCCTCTCCGGCACGGGGGGTGCCGGAGGTGCTCGCGACGCCTCGTGAGGGTCGGGGCTGCCCATGCCCCGTCGCCGGACGCTCACTCCGCCCCTCCTGGGCTCCGTTCGCCCGATGCCGGCTGCGCTGCGGCATCTCAGCCGAGCGACTTCCGCAGGTCCGTCGCGGTCTCGAGTGACGCCGCGTCGCCGGCTTGCTTCAAGGCGTCCATGAGCCGGTCGGCGAGCCAGCGGGCGTCGTCGATCCGCTTTGCGTTCTGGAGCCGCCGCACCGTGGCCTGCAGAGCGGTCAAGGCGCTGTCCCTCGTGCCAGGCTGGAAGATCAGCCCGCGGGCGGTTCGTTCAGCGGCCGTCCGCCAAGCCGCGCGGGCCGGTCCGTTCTTGTCCGCATCGAGCGCGTCGACCGCGGCCACGAACATCGAAACAATCTCCTTTGAGTCCTCGGGCTTGATCGGTTCGCCCGCGGCCGGTTCGGCGAAGATGATTCGATAGATTTGGTTGTCCTGGCCGGGGGCGACCGCACGCCCCTGAACGATCAGGGTCGTCCGCAGCCCGTCAGCGATCAGGCTGGGATCGGCTCCCGATGCCGCCATGCGCGACAGCGTCCCGGCTGTGGCGACGGCGAATCGTCGGCGTTCGGCGGGCGTCGCCGTTTGGGGCATCAGTCCGTCATCCATCGACGCGAGCAGCACCGCATAGGCTGCCGGATGGTCGGAAAAGCCGCCGGCCGCTTCCTTGGCGGCCGTTTTCCAATCGGCCGGTTTCGCGGCTGCGGCTCGCATCGCCGCCGCGCGGTCGAGCCAGGCCGCGAAGTCGAGCGGGCAGGCCCGGCAGGCCGCGGCGAGGATGTCGGCCCGCTCGTTCTGGTCGGCGATAGCCGCCACGGCGCGGAGCCGCTCGGCGGCGACGAACCGTTCGGGATTCTTCTGCACGGCCTGCATGAGGGGCATGAACCAGGCCCGGGTGCCCCAGGTGGTGTGGATGCCGTCGTGCCGACTGCTCTCAGCCCAGCCGGAGATGTCGTTGTTGAGCGCCCAGGAGCGATCCTCCCGCTGCCAGATGAACGCGCAGTGGCCGGGCTGCCCGACCGGCAGTGCCGGCACGCCGAAGGCCTGGCACATCGCCGAACCAAACTTGGAAATGCCGCCGCAGACCGCGCCGTATTCCAGGATCAGCGGCAGCGTGACCGGCTTGGAGTCGTAAAACTTCGCCTCGTCCTGCACGCTCGCGCCGCTGCGGTTCTTCTCCGTGTACTGCACCATGAACGCCGCCTCACCGATCTTTCCTCGGTTCTTGAGATCACCGCGGATCGCGCCCCTGGCCCAGACGAGTTCGTCTTCCCGCGCCCAGCTGCCGACGACGTACCGCATTTCCCAGGCGGTGAGTTCCCGGAACGAGGGAAAGAGGACTCCAGCGGCGTTCCAGTCACGAAATGCCCGGTATCGTGGCAGGGCTTCGATCGGCTGCTTGTCGGCGAACGACGTGACGGGGGCGGCGAACGTCATCGCCGTGGCCACGGCGATCCGGAGCGGCACCCCCGACTTCGCCTCCGCGTCGTCCTCGACGATGCCGCAGAGGAGGCCGACGGCCTGCGGCCAGCGGTTTTCCGAGGGATCGCCCGCGGAGAGGAGCGTCTGCAGGGCGTCGCGATCACCGAGCAGCCACGCGAGGGCCTGCGGATGGTCGGCCGCCAGCGATTTTCGCCCCTGTTCACCGACGCGCTCGAGCAGGGTCCACTGCATGATGGCGAGCGAGCCCTCGGCCCCCGATGCATAGAGCGTCACGGCCTTGGTTGGCGCGCCGCGAACCTGTTCCTGCACCGTTTTCGCGAGAGCCCCGAACGCCTTGTCGAGCTCACCCGCGGTTGCGGCTTCCACCACGTCGCCGGCTCGCGCCAAGACGGGCTCTGCGGCCACCAGCCAGAATGTGCCGGCCGTCAGGCAGATCGCCACTCCATGGGCTCTCGAGCAAAGCATGCGAAACTCTCGTGTGACAGGGGGATTGAGCACGGTCGAATCTAACCGATTCGAATCGGCTCCGCGATCCTCGGTCCAAGGTTCGCCGCCGCTCCCGGACGCGTCCCCGAGCGGCTTGGCGTCCCGCCTTGCCGGGATCGGCCCCGTCGGAAACAATGAGCGTCTCCTGGAGTGATCCCCCCGCATCGGAAAACCATGACCCCACGCCCATCCGTCTCTTCCGGCGAGGCCATGATCGAGGCCGATGGCCTCAGCAAGTATTACGGCGACTTCATCGCCATTGAAGACGTCTCGTTTCGCGTCCCCCGCGGCGAGATCGTCGCTTTTCTCGGCCCGAACGGCGCCGGGAAGAGCACCACGATGAAGATCCTCACCGGCTACCTCGCCCCCACCACTGGCACCTCGCGGATCGCCGGCCACGATATGTCGACCGACCGGCTCGCCGGAGCCGAGCGGCTCGGCTACCTGCCGGAGAACGGCCCGCTCTATCCCGACATGACGCCCCGCGGCCTGCTCGAGTTCTTCGCCGACGCCCGGGGCATGACCGGCTCGCGGAAGAAGGAGCGGATCGAGGCGGTCGTGAAGCAGTGCGAACTCGGCAGCGTGATCGGCAAGGCGATCGGCAAACTCTCGAAGGGCTATCGGCAGCGGGTCGGCATGGCGCAGGTCCTGCTCCACGAGCCCGACGTGCTGATTCTCGACGAGCCGACCAGCGGCCTCGATCCCAACCAGATTCGCGAAGTCCGTGAGACGATCCGGCGGCTTGGCGAGCGAAAAACGATCCTGCTCTCGACCCACATCCTGCAGGAGGTCGAGGCGCTGGCCGACCGCGTGATCCTGATCGCCGAGGGCCGGATCCGCTTCGACGGCAGTCCGGCCGATCTGCGGCGGGACGGCCGCAGCCTCGACGAGCGGTTCCACGAACTGACCCGTTCGGCCTGATGTGGACCCGGGCCGGCTCCCGCGGCTCCTCATCCGTCTTTCCGTCACCGCATGACCCACCGCTGAAAACGCTTTCGCACGAGGGACCGACACCATGAAATGGCACGTTTTGGACGCCGTCTTCAAGCGGAACTTCGTCGCCTATTTCTCGAATCCCACCGGCTACGTCTTCATCTGCGTGTTTGTGCTGCTCGGCTCGCTGGCGGCCTTCTGGCCCCCCGAGTTCTTCAACTCCAATCTCGCCAACCTCGACCAACTCAACCGCTACCTGCCCTACATCCTGCTCGTCTTCGTGCCCGCCATCACGATGAGCGTGTGGGCCGACGAGCGGCGGCAGGGGACCGACGAACTGCTGCTCACGATTCCGGCGAGCGACTGGGAGGTGGTGTTCGGCAAATACCTCGCGGCGGTCGGGATCTACACCGTGGCGCTCGGCTTCTCCTGCATCTGCAACCTGATCATCCTGTTGAGTTGGGGCACGCCCGACGCGGGGCTGTTCCTGGCCAACTACCTCGGCTACTGGTTTGTCGGCCTGGCGATGCTCGCCGTCGGCATGGTGGCGAGTTTTCTGACGGCCAACCTGACGGTCGGATTCATCCTCGGGCTGATGTTCAATGCGCCGCTGGTGCTCGCCGAGCAGGCCGGCACCGTGATGGGGCCCGCGGCCGCGTCACGGGTGAAGTCTTGGAGCATTGCTGAAAACTTCTCCGATTTCGGCCGCGGTGTGGTGAGTCTGTCGTCGGTGGCCTACTTCCTGGCGATCGTCGCGGTCTGCCTCTATCTCGCGATGGTGCTCATCGGTCGGCGGCACTGGACGGGCCGTCGTGACGGCAGCCCGATGGGCCTGCACTATCTGGCCCGCACGGCGGGGCTGCTCGCGGCCGTGGTGGGCGGGGTGCTGCTTTTCCGGGCGGCCGACGTGCAGGCCGACCTGTCGCAGGAACAGATCAGTTCGCTCTCGCCCGACACGCGTCGTCTGCTCCGCACCCTGGAGGCTGCGCGGCCGATCAGCATCAAGGCTTACGTCAGCCCGACGGTTCCCGAGGACTACGCACAGACGAGAATCAATCTCCTCAACACGCTGCGGCATGTGGAGCAACTCGGCCGCGGCAAGGTGAACGTCGAGGTGATCCCGACCGAGCCGAGGACCGAGGAGTCGGCGCTCGCCAGCCAGCAGTACGGAATCGAGCCGCAGCGGGTGATGTCGCGGGTGCGCGGAACCTATCGCAACGACCAGGAGATTTTCCTCGGATGTGCGATCACCAGCGGTCTGGAGAAGGTCGTGGTGCCGTTCTTCGATCGCGGCACGCCCGTTGAATACGAGCTCATCCGCTCGATCTGCACGGCGGCCCAGCAGAAACGGAAGCGGCTCGGAGTGCTCACGACCGATGCCAATCTCTATGGCGGCTTCGACATGATGGGCGGCCAGCAGCGGCCGCGGCAGGCCATCGTCGAGGAACTCGAGAAGCAGTACGACGTCGTGCAGGTGGACGCCTCGGCGCCGATCGCCGAGACCTACGACGTCATTCTCGCGGTGCAGCCGTCGTCGCTCGGCCCGGAGCAGATGGCCAACTTCGTCGCCGCCGTCAAGGCGGGCCAGCCCGTCGCGATCTTCGAAGACCCGCTCCCCGTGATGATGCAGGGCGTGCCCGGCACCTCCCAGCCGCGGCGGAGCCCGATGGGGCCGATGGCGATGTTCGGCGGGCCGCAGGGGCAGCCGAAGGGGGACATCAACACGCTCTGGGAAGTGCTCGGCGTCAAACTCGCCTCGGGTGGTGGTCGGCCGGCGATGGGGGCGATGGGCACGGCGCCCTTCATCATCTGGCAGAGCTACAACCCGCATCCCAAGCTGCTTCTCGAGGATGAGTTTGTGTTCATTGACGCCGCGCTCGGTGCCGACGGGGGCGACAAGGGGGCGGGCTTCAACGCCGAGCAGCCGATCACCAGAGGGCTCCAGGAAGTGCTCTTCCCCTTTCCGGGCGGACTCGAGAAGGCGGCCGGAGCGGAGGTGTCGTGGACGCCCTTGGCGCGGACGGGCAAACAGTCGGGAACGATCGAGATCGATCGTGTCGAGCAGGCGATGCAGGGGGGCGACTCGCAAATGCTGCGGGTGTTCGAGAAGCCGGGCGACGACACGATGACGTTGGCCGCAGCGGTTGAGCGGGCGGCGGCCGGCGGCGAGGAGGGGGCGGCCGGGGGCGGGGCGATCCGGGCCGTCGTCGTGGCCGACATCGACCTGCTTTCGAGCGTTTTCTTCGGCCTCCGCAGCCGTCGCGACGACATGTTCAACTTCGATTTCGACAACGTCACTTTTGCCCTCAATGTGCTCGACTGGCTGGCCGAAGACGACCGGTTTGTCGAGGTCCGCAAGCGGAAGCCCAAGCACCGCACGCTGGAGCGGATCGAGGATGCCGTGGCGAGTGCCCGCGAAAATGCCGAGAAGCAGAGGGCGCTGTTCATCGCCAAGTTCGACGAGGCCGAGCGTGAGGCCAGCGACGCGATGCAAAAGGAGGTCGGGGCGTTCGAGAAGAAGATCAAGGAGATGGAAGAGCAGGGCGACACCGATCCGCAGGCGGCGATGCAGGCGATCCAGCAACTGGCCAGCAGCCAGCGGCTCGCCCAGCGGAAGCTCGACACGAAGATCGAGCAGCTCCGTCGCAAGCGGGATGCCGAGGTGGAGAAGGTCGAACGGGAACTCGACTCCACGATCCGTCGGGAGCAGGATTGGCAGAAGTGGTTGGCGGTCATCCTGCCGCCGATTCCGCCGATGGTGGTGGCGTTCTTCGTCTTTTTCCGCCGCCGCGCGCTCGAGCGCGAGGGCGTGGCGAAATCACGGCTCAGGTGAAGGGGAGGAATCGATCGATGAACGGACACCGCGAAACGATGGAACATACGAAACGATCCACGGACGGAGGTCTGTCGCCCGCCATGCGGCGAACGGCGGGATTCCTCGCCGTGGGCGCCGGTCTCCTGGCCCTGGGGGGCTGGCTGAACCTGCGGCCGAGCCTGCGGCAGAGGGCCGTCGTCGGGGAGGCGGAGCAGGCCAGGGTGTTGTTTCCCGAACTGGCCGACGCGACGAAGGCGGCGAGCCTCGAGATCGTGTCGTTCGACGACGAGACGGCGACGCTCAAGCCCTTCAAGGTGGTGCGGTCGGGGGGCGTGTGGGTGCTCCCGGCGCACGAGAACTATCCCGCCGACGCCAAGGACCAGCTCGCCGCAGCGGCCACCGAACTCATCGACCGACCGGTGCTTGACGTGATCACGGACTCCCCCGGGGACCACGAGACGTACGGGGTGATCGAGCCCGACCCGGAGAAGATCAAGGTCGGCATGACGGGCGTGGGACAGCTCGTCGAAGTCCGCGACGCCTCGGGCAACAAGCTCGCCCGGCTGATCGTCGGCAAGGAAGACAAGCCGCCGGCCGGTGCGGCCCCCGCCGGTGGCCGCTCGCTGCGGTTCGTGCGTCGGGCGGGGCAGGACCGGGTCTATCGGGTCGAACTCGACACGTCGAAGTTCACCACCCGGTTCGACGACTGGATCGAGAAAGACCTGCTCAAGCTCCAGCCCTGGGACATGCGACGGCTCGTGCTCGACGACTACACGCTCGAGGCGGTTCAGTCGGGGGGCAAGATCCGCGTGGTGCAGAACCGCAAGAACCAGATCGTGCTGGCCTACGACGACAAGGCCGCCGCGTGGTCGCTCGTGAAGATGGAGGCCTTCAAGGAAGGGGTGACGCCCACTGAGGAGTCGCTCGCCGCCGGGGAGGAGCTGGCGTCCGGCAAGCTCAACGACCTCCGCAACGCGCTGGGCGACCTGAAGATCATCGACGTCGTCCGCAAACCGGCCGGGCTGAGCGCGGATCTCAAGGCCGACGCTCAATTCCAGGACGATCCGCAGGCGAATGCCTCCATGAAGGAATGCGGCTTCCTGCCGCTCGAGTCGGGTGACATTCTTTCGACCAACGGCGAGACGATCGTGGGGATGAAGGACGGGGTGGAGTATGTGCTCCGGTTCGGTGCGGGCACGGCGGTGGCGGCCGAGGAGAAGAACGGGGAGGCGGCCACGCCGGCCGGTGCGGCGAATGGCCGTTACCTGCTCGTGATGGCCCGCTTCGATGAATCACTGCTGGAGAAGCCCGCGATCGATCCCCTGCCGGAGGCCCCGCCGGCCGACGCGGAGAAGCCTGCCGGCGAGAAGCCAGCCGATGGCGGAGACGGCGCGGCCGCCGAGGAACTCAAGAAGGCCGAAGAGGCCGAGGCGAAGGCCCAGGTGGCGCTCGAGGAGCGTCGTCGGGTCGAGTCCGAGAATCGTCGCAAACAGGACCAGTACGACGACCAGGTCAAGGCCGCGCAGAAGCGGGTCCGCGAGCTCAACAACCGGTTTGCCGACTGGTATTACATCGTTCCCGAAGCTGAGTTCGGCAAGATCCACCTCGACAGGGCGGCGGTTGTTCAGGAGAAGGAAGCCGCGGCAGAAGCGAAGCAATAGTCCGCCCAGAAGCCCCCGGCGACCCACGATGTCCGAGATATTCACCTCCCCGCGACCCTCGCGTTTCGGTCGCGCCGTGGGTTTCCGGCTCGCCGGCATCGGCGCCGCGGTGCCGCCGCACATCGTGACCAACGCCGATCTCGCCCGGCTCGGCTGCGACCCGCAGTGGATCGTGGCCCGCTCGGGCATCCATGAGCGGCGTCATGCCGAAGCCCAGGTGGCCACCAGCGATCTGGCCGCGGCGGCCGCCGCGGCGGCCATCGCGGACTCCGGCCGTCTCGTCGGCGACATCGACCTGCTCGTGCTCGGCACGTTCACCCCCGACATGTGCATCCCGTCCACCGCCTGCATCGTGCAGAACCGGCTCGGACTCGACGCGCCCGCGATGGATGTCACGGCGGCCTGTGCAGGCTTCGCCTATGCCGTGATCACCGCCGCTCAGTTCATCGCCGCGGGCACAAGTCGCCTGCCGCTCGTGATCGGTGCCGACACCAACTCCCGCGTCGTCGATCCGGAGGATATCAAGACCTGGCCGCTGTTTGGGGACGGCGCGGGGGCGGTGCTGCTCGAGCCCTGTGAGCCCGATCCCTCCGGGCGGGAACACGGCCTGCTCGCCTTCGCCCTGGGCGCCGATGGTCGCGGTGCCGGGCTGCTCGCCTGTCCGATGAGCGGCTCACGGCAGCCGCCCACGAACGAGGGAATCGCCCGCCGCGAGCAGTTCATGCGGATGGACGGCCGGTCGGTGTTCAAGTGGGCGATCCGGCTCGCGGAGGACAACATCCGGGCCGTCGTCGATCGCTCCGGGGTGCCGCTCGAGCACATCGATCTCTACGTGCTGCATCAGGCGAATGCCCGGATCGTGGAAGGGGTGCGGGATTCGCTCGGACTGCCGGCGGAGAAGGTGTTCATGAACCTCGACCGCTACGGCAACACGTCGAGCGGTTCGATCCCGCTGGCCATGGAAGAGGCCTGGCGAAAGGGGCTCATCGGCCCGGGCAGCACGATCGTGATCTGCGGCTTCGGCGGCGGTCTCGCCTGGGGGACGGCCGTGTGGAGGCTTTGACGCACGACCCTCTTCCGATCGATCCGCCAGGAACCGAGAACCCTGAAACAGGAGCAGCGCCATGAATGACGTTGTGGTGAAGACGCTGCCGGCCCGGCAGGACGTGGCCGTCGGGGATACATGGGATCTGGCGAGCCTGTTTGATTCCGATGCGGCCTGGGAGGAGGCGCTCGCCGTCTGGGAGGAAAGGATCCCGCAGTTTGCGGCCTATGCGGGCACGCTGGCCTCGTCGGCGGAGAGGCTGGGAGAGTGCCTCGCCCATGACCTCGCGTTTGATCGCGAGGGGGATCGGCTCGGAACCTACGCCCACCTGCGGGCGAGCGAGGATCAGGGAGCGGCCCAGCCGCAGCGGATGACGGGGCGTTTTCAGCATGTCTCCACCAAGGCCGGGGAGGCCGCGAGCTTCATCCGGCCCGAGATCATGGCGATCCCGCCCGCGACGCTTGCCGGCTGGCTGGATCTGCCGGTGCTCGCCCCCTACCGGCTCCTGCTCGAGCGGATCGTCCGCATGCGGGCCCACACGCTCTCGGAGCCCGAGGAGAAGCTGCTGGCGATGCAGGGCACTTTTGCGGGCACGGCCGCGAAGGTGTTTCGGCAGCTCACCGACGCCGACTTGAAGTTCGGCAGCGTCACGACGGGCGGCGGGGAGCAGATCGAACTCTCGAATGCGACCTTCACGACCCTCCTGCACGATGCGGTGCCGACGGTCCGCAGGGCGGCATTTCATCAGTTCTACGACCAATACCAGGCCCATGCCAACACGCTGGCGGCCACGCTCTCGGGATCGAACGAACGCGACGTCTACGCGGCGAGGGTGAGGAATCATCCTTCGGCCGTCGAGTCGGCCCTGTTCGCCGACAACGTGCCGCTGGCCGTCTACGATCAGTTGATCGCCGCGGTGCATGCCCAACTGCCGGCGGTCCACCGCTACTACGACCTGCGAAAGCGGATCCTGGGCCTCGACGAGATTCACCACTACGACTGCTACGTGCCGCTCGTGCCGGAACTCGAAAAGCGGCATACCTGGGACGAGGCGGTCGCCGTCGTCATCGAGTCGCTCGCGCCGCTCGGCGGCGACTATGGCGGGCGGCTGGAACAGGGGCTGCGGGGCCGCTGGTGTGATCGCTACCCAAACGCGGGCAAGCGATCGGGCGCCTTCAGCTCCGGCACGTACGACTCCGACCCCTACATCCTGATGAACTACCAGGAGGACGTGATCGAGCATGTCTTCACGCTCACGCACGAGGCCGGCCACTCGATGCACACCCGGCTCTCGGCCGAAGCCCAGCCCTACCAGTACTCGGGCTACACCATCTTCGTCGCCGAGGTGGCCAGCACCTTCAACGAGCAACTCCTCACGCGGCTGCTCCTCAAGCGGGCCTCGTCACCCAGGGAGCGAGCCGCGATCATTTCGCGTGAGATCGACTCGATCCGGGCCACGATCGTGCGGCAGACGATGTTTGCGGAGTTCGAGCGGAAGAGCCATGCCTCGGCCGAGGCGGGGGAGCCCCTCACGCTCGAGCGGATTCGCGGCATCTATCGTGAACTGCTCGGCACGTATTTCGGCCCCGGGGTCGTGGTCGACAAGCAGCTGGAACTCGAGTGCCTTCGCATTCCGCACTTCTACAATGCGTTCTACGTCTACAAATACGCGACGGGCCTGGCCGCCGCGATCACGCTGGCGAAGAAGGTGGCCGACGGCGAACCCGGGGCCCTCGACCGCTACCTGGGCTTTCTCCGGGCGGGTTCGTCGAAGTGGCCGCTCGACCTGCTCCGCGACGCCGGGGTCGATCTCGAGAAGCCCGAGCCGGTCGCCACGGCCCTCACCCGCTTCAGCGAACTCGTCGATGAGCTCGGCACGCTTTTCTAACCGTCCGTCAGCGAACGCATCCCTGACAATCCTGTTCGGCACGGAGTTCGCCGGAGGTGCTCCTGACGTCTCGTGAGAGGCGGATGTCGCCCCCTCCCGCCGGGCTTCCGGGGGGACGACGAAGCGTCGGGCGCACCAACCCGTCCGGGGCTACTTGCCGCTGCGGGCGAGCTCGACGAGCGGCCTCACCATCGAACCCGACGCACCGCCGTCGGTCCACGGCCGGCTCTTCTCCGAGAAGGCCGGGCCGGCGATGTCAACGTGGGTCCAGGGGATGCCACCGACGAAGCGTTCGAGAAACTTTGCGGCCGTGATCGCCCCACCCCAGCGGCCGTCGCCGACGTTCTTGATGTCGGCCACCTCGCTCTTGATCTGCTCGTCGTAGTCGGGATACATCGGCAGTTGCCAGACCGGCTCGCCGACGGCGCGGGCGGCGGTCGCGAGCGCGTCGCAGCAGGGCTGGTCGTTCGTGAACAGGCCCGCGACCTCCTGGCCGAGGGCCACCACGCAGGCGCCGGTGAGC
>SXHR01000147.1:0-3304 GCA_005773625.1 Planctomycetaceae bacterium
GAACGTCCGGCGATGGGGCGTGGGCACACCCGACCTGCGAGACGGGTGACTTCTGCTTCATACACTCCGAAAAACTGCAAAAGTCGAAGCTAGCAGACTGTGGAAGACGTCTGCCCGAGTGAGGATGCGAGGATCATCGACCGTGGAAACCCTCGGCGTTTCCACCGGTCGATCCAGTGGACAAAGGTCATGGATGACTTTGGCCACGGACAGCTAGAGCCCGGAAGCGCCCGTCGTCTCCTGGCGTCGCTGCTCCTTCTTGGCGGGAAACTCCACGACGACGAGCCTCTTCGACTCGGGATCGAACGCGTATTCCTGGTAGTAGGGCAGCATCGGCAGCGACAGCCCGTCGGCAGTGCCGGGCGCGATGATCTTCGCCATGAACTCCCGGTGGGTGCTCGGAGTCTCGTCGTGCAGGGCCTGGTGGAGTTTCATCTTCTGCTCCACGGCGATGCCGCCGACCGTTGCGACGCTCTGCCGGTAGGCCTGCGAGTAGGCTCCGAGGCCCCCCTCGTCGGCCTCGGACGCATTGTCGATGCGCACACCTCCTTGGGCGAGCGCGGCGGCGAGTTCGAGCACGTTTTGCGTGGTCCTGCCGACCGTCTTCCGCGTCTGGACGGCCGGGGCCGCGGCCGGCGCGGGCTGCGGGGCTGCCGGCTTCTGCCCGGCAGGGCCACCGAGCACGAGGAGCCCGATCACCACCGCCAACAGACCGACGATCACCTTCCAAGCGTGCCGTGCCATGAGATTGCTCCCCGCGGTGCCCTGAGCATACCGTGGTCCCGCCGCGGTGCGGTCGGGGGCGAGGTGAGGATGCCCGGCGGTCGCGCTGGGGGCTTCCCGGCAGGGACGGCATGTCGCCCCGGCGAGCCGCCGTTTGGGGTGCCGCGGCGTCCGGGGGTAGAATCGGTCCGGACATGCGTTGATTTACCGACCGTCGCTCGCAGGACCCCCCATGCCGCGGAAACGCGATGGTCACGACCGCCCCCAAACCCCATCCCGGGCCGGTCGCGGTCAGGATGACCGCCTGATCGGCGTCTTTCGCCGGGCCACCGGTGGCTACGGCTTCGTGCGGCCGCTCGACGCCCGCCCCGGTGACCGCTCAAACGACGTCCACATCGCGGCAGCCGCCGCCCTCGATGCCGCGTCGGGAGACACCGTCCGGGTGCGGATCTCAAAGGTCCGCGACGTGCGACGGCCCGGGCCCGCCGGCGAGATCGTCGAGATCGTCAAGCGGCGAACGACCCGGTTTGTCGGCTCGTATTTCGAGGCGGCCGAACAGGGCTGGGTGCAGATCGACGGCACCGGCTTCGCCCGCCCCGTTTCCGTCGGCGATCCCGGCGCCAAGGGAGTCCACCCCGATGACAAGGTCGTCATCGACATGGTGCGATTTCCCACCCACCTCCGCGATGGCGAAGGCGTGATCGTCGAGGTGCTCGGCAAGGCCGGCGACGTCGGAGTCGACACGCAGACCGTGATCCACGAGTTCGGCCTGCCCGGACCGTTTCCCGAGACGGTGATCGACGACGCCCGGGTGCAGGCCGAGCGGTTCGACGAGTCGGTGCCCCACGGCCGCCGCGACCTGAGCGATCGGGTGATCGTGACGATCGACCCGGTCGATGCCCGCGACTTCGACGACGCGATCTCGCTGGAGCGGGTCGAACGGGGGCACTGGCTTCTCGGCGTTCACATCGCCGACGTCTCGTACTTCGTGCGCGACGGCTCACCCCTCGACCAGGAGGCCCGCAACCGCGGCACCAGCGTCTACCTGCCCGACCGCGTGATCCCGATGATTCCGGAGATCGTGTCCAACAATCTCGCGAGCCTTCAGCCCGGCAAGGTCCGCTATGCACGAACCTGCTGGATCGAGTTCTCGCCGGAGGGTGTTCCCGTGCACTCGGCGGTCGAATCGACCGCGATCAAGAGCCGCCGGCGATTCACCTACGAGGAGGTCGACGTCTTTCTCGGGGATCCCGACACGCCCGCCGTGGAGATGACGCCCGAGGTTCGCGGCCTGCTCGGCCGGATGCGGGATCTCGCCCGGATTCTCCGCGCCCGTCGGATGGCCCGCGGGGCCCTGCAACTCGAGATGCCGGAGGTGAAGATCGACCTCGATCGCGAGGGCCGCGTGTCGGGCGCCCACGTCGTCGAAAACACCGAGAGCCACCAGATCATCGAGGAGTTCATGCTGGCGGCAAACGAGGCCGTGGCCTCGGCCCTGGCCGTGGCGGGTGCCGGTTTCCTGCGGCGGATCCACCCCGCCCCGGACCCGCGGAAGCTCCGGCAACTCACCGAGTTCGTCTCGGAGCTGGGCTTCGAGGTCGATTCACTGGAAAGCCGCTTCGAACTCCAACGGCTGCTCGACATGGCCCGCGGCAAGTCGGAGGAGCATGCGGTGCACTACGCCGTGCTCAGGAGCCTCACCCGCGCGGCCTACGGCCCGCAGGAAGACGGCCACTACGCCCTCGCGAGCGACTGTTACTGCCACTTCACCTCCCCGATCCGCCGCTATCCCGATCTCACGGTGCACCGGGCGCTCGAAGCCATCGCCCACGGCCGGCGGCCTCCCGCCGACGGCCTCATGCACCTCGGCGGCGAATGCTCCGATCTCGAACGGCGGGCCGAGTCCGCGGAACGGGAACTGGTCAAACTGAAACTGCTCAACTTCCTGAAGTCGAAGGTGGGCGAGGAGATGGACGCCGTGGTGACGGGCGTGGAGGCGTTCGGGCTCTTCGTGCAGGGGCTCGGACTGCCCGCCGAGGGGCTCGTGCCGATCGACACGCTCCCCGACGACACCTACCGCTATGACCGCGCGAGCCACACCCTCTCCGGACGCCGGCCGGGCCAGTCGTTCCGGCTGGGCGATCGAGTCCGCGTGGCCGTGGCCCGGGTCAATCTCGACCGACGCGAACTCAACTTCCGGCTGGTCGGCCGCGGCAAAGCTTCGAAGGCCGGCCTGCGTCACAAACAGCCGGACCGCGGGAAGCGGCAGGCAGCGGGCCGCGGCAGGCCCGCTCCGGCGAAGCGGGGTGGCCGCGGGACCAAGCGCACGAGACGCTGATCAACGGATCATCTGGCACCCCGACCCCGGCATTTTACAATGCCGCCCATCGCCCGCCCCGAGAAATGGACTCCCACAGCATGCCGTCTTCGCCGCTTTCCACGCCGCTGGTGCATTGGCACGAATCGCACGGCGGTCGCATGGTCGACTTCGCCGGCTGGCGGATGCCCGTGCAGTATTCGTCGATCGTCGATGAGCACCTCGCCGCGAGGCGGGCGGCCGGCCTGTTCGACGTGTCGCACA
>SXHR01000148.1:0-3710 GCA_005773625.1 Planctomycetaceae bacterium
GGCCGCCGGAGTTGCCGGGGTTGATGCTGGCGTCGGTCTGGATGAGGTCGTCGTAACGCTGGGTCCGGCTCACCTCCACGTTGCGGTGCAGGGCCGAGACGATGCCCCGGGTGACGGTGTGCTCGTAGCCGTAGGCGTTGCCGAGGGCGAGCACCGTTTCGCCGATCATCAGATCGGACGATGTGCCGATGGTGGCGACCTTCAGGCAGTCGTCGGTTTCGATCCGGATCACGGCCAGATCGGTCCGCGGATCGTGCGACACGAGCGTGGCGTTGGCCGTCTTGCCGGAGGAGAGCGTGACCTCGATGCGTCGCACGCCCTCCACGACGTGGTAGTTGGTCACCACGTAGCCCCGGGGATCGACGACGACGCCCGTGCCCATGCCGTTGACGCGTCGGACCTGGGATTCGTCACCCGTGTCATTCCCCACGACCTTCTGGCCATGGATGTTGACGACCGAATCGCGCTGCGATTCGATCGCTTGCACGATCGCCGTGCGGCGTGCTTCGGCGTCGGCGGGGGGGCACGCGAACGCGGTGACCGCGAACACCACCAGCGGCATGAATGCCGACGGATACCGCATGCAGGCTTGACTCCCCCGTCGGGTCTGGCGCGGGGCCGAATCCAGGCTCCGTCACCACGACTCCAGGGAGCATCGACCGCCGCGCCGCGGCGATTGATCGCCGGCCCGTCAGCCGGCACACCTTTCCACCCGCTGCGGTCGGGGCACGCCCGGGACGCCGATGCGGAAAAACATGCCGCCGCCCGGGAAATGATTCATGTTTCGCCGTTCGTGCCGCCGGCCCCGCGGTCCCCCCCGACAAACAGCGGGAGGAGTTGGAGCACGAGGAACAATCCGAGCACCGCAAGCACGATTGCCGGCCAGGAGTCGGCCAGGGAACCGAGCATTTTCCAGCCGAACTCCTGCGCGATTCCGGCCACGAGCGTGGCGATCACGACCACCATGAGAGCGGCCATGATCAATCCGCAGCCCAGCGACGCCATCGTGCCCCGGAACGTGCCCATCTCCGAAAACTCCTCCCGATGGAGGTCGATCGCGCGGCCCCTGGTCAGGCTCCGCGGCACGGTCTCCGCGAGCTCGATCGCCCGCGCCGCATCGGCCCAGGTGGCGGCCTCGGGCACGTCGGCCGGCGCGGACGTGCCCGCCAGGTGGCGGTCGATGACGCCGAGCATCGCGGCGCCGCGGTCGAAGATGGCCGTATCCGTGGCCCCGGCCGTCCACGTCCACGGTCGCAGGGCCGCGTCAGGGGCATCGACCACGACCGCGCCGCGGGCGGTCTGGAGCCGCAGTGTCAGGCCGGGGGCCTCGCCGGGGGCAACCTGCCAGCGGACGGGAAGTTGGGTCGGCCCGGTGAAGCCGACGGCGAGTGTGTTCCATGCCGACTCCGGGAGGGCCGAGCCGAGTGTCGAAAGCCTCGTCGGATCACCGGCGATCGCCCGGATCAGGTCGGCGTCGCGGGAGAGTTGCGCGAGCACCGCGGGCCGCGACCGATCCTGCATCCGCCTTTCCAGCAGGAGCGATTCCGCGGCACCCTGTTCACCGTCGCCTGCGAGCGCCTCGCGCAGCCGGCCCACGAACGGATGCAGCCGGTCGGGCAGGCAGGGGATGAGCAGGCCCCCCGTGTCGCGACGAATCATGTCGAGCTCGTAGGCCCAGAGCATCGAGAGCTCGAGCGGCTGGGAGAGCACGAGCGGCCGTCCGGTCTGCACGAGCGCGCGAACGGCCTCGGCGCGGGATTGGTCCCAGTCGTCGGAGCCCACGAGCACGAGCTGGCAGGTGGCGGGGTCGAGCAGCGACTCCCACGAGGCGATCCGGGCCGGATGGTCGTCGCCGGCGCCCCAGGCCGCCACGACCCGATCTCCGCGGCGCATGGCCGCCGAGACGACTTCCGCCATGCGCCAATCGCTGCCGAGGAGTCCGATGTTCATGGGATGCATTGTTCCCGCAGGCACCGAAAGCGGCCAGCCCTGCGTCCGCCGCGGCTGTTCCCGGCCTGTCGGGGAGTGTATGAAGGAACGGGCGTGGCGGCCGCTGGGGGCCGCCGCCCACGGAGCCTGGCAAAGCACGATGCACGCCGAAGTGATCGCGATCGGGGACGAACTCACCTCGGGCCAGCGGCTCGACACCAACAGCCGTTGGATGGCGGCCGAACTCGGCGTGCTCGGGATTCCCGTGACGTTTCACACCACCGTGCCCGACACCATGGAGGCGGGGGTCGAGGCCTTTCGGCTCGCCGCCGGACGGGCCGACCTGGTGGTGGTGACCGGCGGGCTCGGCCCCACGGCCGATGATCTGACTCGTGACGTGCTGGCGGCGGTGGCGGGCGTGCCGCTCGACCTTTCGGAGGAGGCGCTCACGACCGTCGAATCGCGGTTCGCCCGTCGTGGTGCGCCGATGCCGGAGTCGAACCGGCGGCAGGCCCTCTTTCCGCGCGGCAGCCGGAGCATCCCCAATCCCGACGGCACGGCCCCCGGCATCGACATCGACATCGACCGCCCTGGAGGTCGGTGCAGGATCTTCGCCCTGCCCGGCGTTCCGTCGGAGATGAAGCGGATGTGGGCCGGCACGGTCGAGTCGGCGTTGCTCGGAATGATGCCGGACCGGGCCACGATCGTGCAGCGGCGGATCAAGTGTTTCGGTGCCGGTGAAAGCGCGATCGAGGCGATGCTCCCCGATCTCGTCCGGCGCGGCCGCGATCCGCTCGTCGGCATCACGGCCCACGAGGCGACGATCACGCTGCGGATCGCCGCCCGCGGCCGCGACGAGGCGGAATGTCTGGCGAAGATCGCCCCCACCGCGGCGACGATCCGTGACTGCCTCGGGGTGATCGCCTACGGCGTCGAGGACGACGAGGTCGAGGATGCGACGCTGGTCGCGGTCGCCGCGGCCGGAGGTTCGGTCGCGAGCGTCGAGATCGGCACGGCGGGACGGGTCGCGACCCTGCTGGCCCAGGCCGCCGCGCGGCGGGCGATCGGCGACGTCTTTCGGGGAGGTATCGTCCTCCCGCACGGCGGGCTCGTCGATCCGGGAGCGCTCGCCGAGCGGGCCCGGAGCGAGTGTGGCGCCGCCGTGGGCCTGGGCGTGGGGGCCGTGCGGCCGGCGCACGACGGCCGCCAGGCGATCGACATCGCGATCGCCACCGCCGCCGGCACGACGGTGACGGAGCACACGCTCGGCGGTGGCCCCGAACTGGCCGCCTCCCGGGGGGCGAAGACGGCCGTCAACCTCGTCCGGCTCCGGGCGATCGACGGGGCTGGCCGGCGGGAACCGACGCCATGAGCGACTTGCCCGGCGACCGTATCCCGGCGGCCTCCCGCCGGACGCTGATGCTCTTCGCGGGGCTGATCGGGCTCGTGGGGCTGATCGTCTGGCCGTCGTTCCTCGGTCGGATGCACTACGCGCGGATCAGGGCCGAGATCGCCGCGATCCGCGACGCGGCCGCCGGGGCCGAGCTGAGGGCGGTCGGCAAGCTCTTCACCATGCTCCCGAAAGTGATCGGCCCGTCGGTCGTCAACGTGACCTCGAAACGTCGGCTGATGACCGTCGCCGACGAGATCGCCGCCCTTCGCGGGCTGTCGCCCGTCGGCGTGACCGATGAAGAGGTCGGGTCCGGCGTGATCGTGGCGGCCGATGGGGTGATCGTCACCAACTATCACGTCGTCGCCAACAGCCACCAGATCGACGTCAC
>SXHR01000149.1:0-3432 GCA_005773625.1 Planctomycetaceae bacterium
CCAATGCCGTGAAGTTCACGCCCGAGGGAGGTCGCGTTGACGTTGTCGCCAGGCTCGACGCCACCGGGGACGAGCCCCCTCGGTCGTTTCTGCTCGAGGTGATCGACACCGGCGTGGGGATCGCCGAGGAGGAACGGCAGACGATCTTCGAGAAGTTTCGGCAGGGACACGTCTTCCAGGGAGACGACGCGATGACGCGGGAGTTTTCCGGGACGGGGCTGGGGCTGTCGATCGTGCGGGAGCTCTGCCGGCTGCTCGGCGGCGACGTCTCGGTCGAGAGCCAGCTCGGCCGGGGAAGCCGGTTCACGGTGCGGCTCCCGCTGCGGCTCGAGGTCGTGGACGGGGAGACGGGCATGACGGCGGCGGAACCCCTGGCACACCAGGAAGGATGACGCGGAGATGACGAAGGCACGCGACGAGGCGGAAGTGGTGCTCTTCACCGATGGAGCCTGCAGCGGCAATCCGGGCCCCGGCGGATGGGCCTACATCCTCCGGCATCCGGTGAGCGGCCGCGAGACGAAAGACTCGGGGTGCGAGCCCGTCTCGACCAACAACCGCATGGAACTCACGGCGGTGGTGAAGGGGCTGCAGCAGCTCAAGCGGCCGACCGTGGTGGAGCTCGTCACCGACAGCGTCTACGTCGGGACGGGGCTCTCCGAGTGGCTGCCCCGTTGGAAGCAGCAGGGATGGAAGCGGAAGGAGAAGGGCAAACTCGTGCCGGTGAAGAACGAGGACCTGTGGCGGGATCTCGACCGACTCGCGACCAATCACACGATCCGCTTCTCGCACGTGGCCGGCCACTCGGGCCACGCGGAAAACGAGGAATGCGACCGCCTCGCCGTCGAGGCCTACAAGGAGTTTCAGCGCAACGGCGGGTAGCGGACGGCGCCGACGGCCAGGATGGGGGTGGGCGTGTTCCCCCCGCACCCGCCGGGTGACCCCGTGGCATCGCGGTAGACTTCGTTCATGGATGCAGCGTCTCCGCCACCGGACCGTGAAGCGAGCCTCTCGACCCGCCTCGAGCGGCTGCCGGGCGTGGGGACGAACCGGGCCGAGAAGCTGGTGAAGCTCGGGCTCGTCACGGTCCGCGACGCGCTCATGCACTTCCCGCGCGACTACCGCGACTTTTCGGGCGCGCATGCCGTCACCGGCCTCCAGGAGGGCGAGCATGCCTCGATCGCCGGCGAGGTGGCCAGTGTCGGCGCAAGGACACTCATGTCGGGCCGGACGATGCTCACGGTCGTGATCGCCTGCGCCGGCGGCCGGGTGCGATGCACGTGGTTCAACATGCCCTTCATGGCGAAGCGTTTCGCGGTCGGGATGAAGGTGGTGATCGCGGGTCAGCCGAAGCTCAACGGTTCGGCCTGGGAGTTCGCCCACCCCGAAGTCCGTTGGATGGCGGGCGGGGAGGAGGCTCATGCCTCCGATTGGCTCGCCGTCTATCCGCTCGCGGAGGGCGTGCAGCAGTCGCACGTGCGGCTCGCCGTTCAGGCCGCGCTCGGTCACGCCGCGGGAATCTGCCCGGAGGCGCTGCCCGACGACATGCTCGCCTCCAAGTCGCTGCTGCCGATCGAGCGGGCGTTTCACGAGATTCACTCCCCGTCGAGCAGGGAGATGATCGACGAGGCCCGCCGGCGGTTCGTCTATCAGGAACTGTTCATGCTGCAGCTGGCCCTGCGGATGCACCGCGGCCAGCAGCAAAGGTCGAGTGCCGCGGCGGCGCTCGGCGTCGATGTTCGGCTCGACAGCCGGATTCGGGCCCGGTTTCCCTTCGAGTTCACACCGGCCCAGAAACGGGTCTGCGCGGAGATCGCCGCCGACATGGCCAAGACCGAGCCCATGAACCGCCTCCTGCAGGGAGACGTCGGCAGCGGCAAGACGGCGATCGCGGTCTACGCGATGCTCGCCGCCGTGGGCACGCGGGTGTCGCCCGAAGCCCCCGACCGCTACCAGGCCGCGATCATGGCCCCCACGGAACTCTTGGCCCGGCAGCACGCCTCCACTCTGGAGCGGCTGCTCGCCGGCAGCGGCGTCGAGGTGCAGCTGCTCGTGGGCGGTCAGCCCGCGAAGCAGCGGGAGAAGATCCTCGAGCGGATCGCCGCGGGCCAGGCGGGAATCGTCGTCGGCACCCAGGCCCTCGTCTCCGGAACCGCGACGTTTCGGCACCTCGCTTTGGTGGTGATCGACGAGCAGCACCGCTTCGGCGTGTTGCAGCGGGCGGTGCTGCAGCAGGGGCAGGCCGACCCGCACACGCTCGTGATGACGGCCACGCCGATCCCGCGGACCATCGCCCATGCCATCTATGGCGACCTCGACGTGTCGGTGCTCGACGAGCAGCCGCCTGGGCGACAGCCGGTGGCCACATACCGGGTCGTGCCGGACGAGCTCGACCGCTGGTGGGACTTCTTTCGCAAGAAGCTCGTCGCCGGACGGCGGGGATACGTCGTCGTGCCCGCCGTCGAGGAGTCGAAGCGGGATCTTGCCAGCATCTCGTCGGCCTACGAGGAACTGGCCAACGGTCCGCTGGAGGCGTTTCGGCTCGGCCTCATCCACGGGCGGCTCAAGCCCAAGGCGAAGGCGGCCGTCATGGAGGAGTTTCGGGCGGGCCGGCTCGACGTGCTCGTGGCCACGAGCGTGATCGAGGTGGGGATCGACGTGCCCGAGGCGACGATCATGACGATCCTCGACGCCGAGTCGTTCGGCCTGGCCCAGCTGCATCAGCTGCGTGGTCGGGTGGCCCGCGGGGCCACCCGGGGCATCTGCGGGGCCGTCGTCTCGTCCCAGGACGAGCCCCATCCGCGGATCGACGCCTTCGTCGCCCCCACCGACGGCGTCGCGCTCGCCGAGCGGGATCTCGCGCTCCGCGGCCCCGGCGACCTGGTGGGCACGCGGCAGAGCGGCGTGCCCCCGCTCTACCTCGCCGACCTGCTTCGCGACGGATCGGTCGTGGCCGAGGCCCGCGGCGACGCCCTGGCCCTTTTCGAACGCGATCCGGAACTGGCCGATCCGGCGCTCGAGCGGCTCAAGAAACTGATCGTGGACCGCTGGGGCGCGACACTCGGCCTCGGCCAGGTGGGCTGACCCGGCCGGTCAGGCGGTCGTGACGCGACGCAGCGGCGAGACGGCGGCGAGCAGCAGGCCGCCGAGGGCCAGGCCGGCCAGCGCCTCGGCGGCATGCCCCAGTAGCCCCGCCGCCGGCAGGGCATGTAGCGCGGTCTCGATCGCATGGTGCAACGCGGGCCACGCGTGCACCACGAGCCCACCTCCCACCAGAAACATCGCCACGGTGCCGGCGATCCCCAGGCAGCGCATCAGCCACGGTGCGGCGGCCACGATCGCCCGGCCGGCGAGCCGCGGGCCGGCACGGCGGGAAGCCGCCAGCCAGAGGCCCAGGTCGTCGAGTTTCACGATCCCGGCCACCAGGCCGTAGAC
>SXHR01000150.1:0-4010 GCA_005773625.1 Planctomycetaceae bacterium
CTCTAACCAACTGAGCTACGGCCCCGGGACTATCCTACCGACGGCATCCGGCCCGGCAACACGACCGCAAGGACCCTCGGGATGATCCGCCACGCAGCGACCGGTGCGCTCACCGCCACGTTGTTTCTGATCCTCGGCACGCCCCTGACGGCCGACCAATCGGCCCGGCCCGCGTGGGGCCGGATCGACGACAGCGGCTCGGGGATCGGCCGGTACCTCTTTCTCGTGACGGACTGGCCGGCCGACGGGCGGCTCGAGGTGCCGCCGGGCTTTCCCGAGATTGTCCGCGGCTCGGCCGTTGTGGACGGCCACCCGGAGGATCTTTCCATCGACCACGACTCCGACGCGACGAGCATCGCCGTCGTCGCGGCCGGGGCGGGCAGGCCGGCCACCGTGGCCATCGACACCGCCGACGCGACAGGGCAGTTTGACGACGGCCGGATCGTGCTCACATCCCGCACCGCCACGGTGACGGGCGCGCGGGCAAAACTGGAGGAGCACCCCGCCCATCACCGGATCGGATCCTGGACCGACGCCACGGAGAGCGTGTCATGGACCCAGAAACTCACCCGCTGGGGTGCGTATGACGTGCGGCTCTGTTATGCGGCGGCTTCGCCACCCGGCACCGAAATCGAGGTTGCACTCGGCGAAACGCGGCTCACGGGTCGACTCGAATCGACCGGAAGCTGGTCTCGCTATACGACGATTCCGCTGGGCCGCGTCGTGATTCCGGCCGCCGGCGATCTCTGCGTGACCGTGCGGTGCACCAAACTCGTGGGAGACGCCGTCATGATGCTCAAGGCGGTCACGCTGACGCCCGCATGCGAAGGCACGCCGCCGGTGCAGGCTCCCGATGGCACGGTGACGCTGCACGGCCGCGACGCCACCGTTCGCGGCACCATGCTCCGGTGGGAGCCGGCGGAAAAGAAGCAGACGCTCGGTTTTTGGACCCGATCGACCGACGCCGCGGAATGGCTGTTCACGGTGCACACCCCGGGCGAGTTCGCGGTGGAGGTGTTGCAGGGCTGCGGCACCGGCCAGGGGGGCAGCGAGATGGCGATCGAGATCGACGCGGTGCGGCCCACGCCGGCGGGACTGTCGTTCACCGTCGAAGACACCGGCGGCTTTCAGGTGTTTCGCCAGCGGACGGTCGGCCGCGTGACGATCGCCGCCGAGGGGAGCCACACGCTCCGCGTGCAGCCGCGGAGCATCGCCAAGGCCGCCGCCTGCGACATCCGTCAGATCCGGCTGGTGCCCGTCACGCCATGACCGCGGCCGGAAAATGCCCGAGAGAGGACTTGAACCTCCACCCAGTTACCTGGACAAGAACCTGAATCTTGCGCGTCTGCCAATTCCGCCACTCGGGCGAGTGGACCGTCGATCGTAGCAGCCCTGTGGCCGCACGAAAGCCCCCGGCCGGGAGGCCGGGGAATGCAGCCCGCCGGAACGGTCGGCTCCGCGTCATGCCGGCGGGCGACACCGGGCCACGAACGCCGCGTAATCCTTCGGGGTGTCGATTCCGCGGGCGGCATGGTCGATGCGGGCCGCCACGATCGGAATCCCGGCCTCGATCACCCGCAGCTGCTCCAGACTCTCGATCGCCGCCAGCCTCGATTCCGGGAGCGCCTCCCACCGCTCGAGGACGCTCCGCCGGTAGGCGTAGAGCCCGACATGCTGCCAATAGAGCGGCGGCTCCGCGGAGAGCAGGTCGTCGGTCCAGTCACGGGCCGCCGGCACGGCCGCGCGACTGAAGTAGATCGCCCGCCAGCATCCGGCCTCGGCGGTGTCGTCGCCCCCCCGCCACGGCGTGAGCACCGCCTTGACGGCAGCCGGATCACGCAGGTCGTCGACTCGGCGCATCGGAGTGACGAGCGTGGCCACGCCCGCCTCGGGGCAGCGGGCGAGGAGGTCGATCGCGGCGTCGATCGCCGCCGCGGAGAGCTCCGGTTCGTCCCCCTGCACGTTCACGATGACATCGGCCTCGGGCAGCCGATCGAGGGCTTCGACGATCCGTGCCGTGCCGCTCACGGCCTCGGGAGACGTCATCACCGCCTTACCCCCGAACCGCTGCACGGCCGTCGCGATCTCGTCGCTGTCGGTCGCCACCACCACCTCACGTGCGGCCCGCGCGGCCCGCGCGGCGGTCCAGGTGTGTTCGATGAGCGGCCGGCCCGTTTCGGCGAGCAGCATCTTGCGGGGCAGTCGCGTGCTGGAGAGCCGCGCGGGAATCACGATCACGGCCGTTGGGAGCATGGCGGGGGTGCGTCTGGGCGGTGGCGGTCGATTCGAAAAAACCCGGTATCTCCCGGGTGCACGGACGATTTCGAGCGGAGACGATACTGCAGGGGGGCGAGAGTCGCAACGCTGAGGACCAACGGTCCGTGGACAAAGTCATCCATGACCTTCGTCCACGTGGTCGACCGGGGGAAACGCCGCGGGTTTCCACGGTCGACGATCTCCGCCGCCTGCTGCGGCCGACTCGACCCACGGCCTGCTAAACTGCACTGTCGGCTTACGTTCCGGGGATTTTCCAGATGTGCGGCATTGTCGGCTACGTCGGCTTTCGTCGAGCGACCGGCTTGATCCTGCAGGGCCTCCGCCGGCTCGAATACCGGGGCTACGACTCCGCCGGACTCGCGGTCCTCGACGAGGACGGCACGATCGGGGTGTTCAAGGCCGCGGGACGGTTGGCCTGCCTCGAATCACTCATCCGCGACGAGCCGCTCGAGGGCTCGATCGCCATCGGCCACACACGCTGGGCCACCCACGGCGCCCCCACCGACGTCAACGCCCATCCGCACCTCGGCCTCGGGGCCACCGGGACCACGCTCGCGGTGGTCCACAACGGAGTGGTCGAGAACTTTCGGCCGCTCCGCACGCGGCTCGAGGCGGAGGGCTACGTGTTTCGGTCGGAGACCGATACGGAAGTGATCGCCCACCTCATCGACAGCCAACTCGCCAAGGTGCTCGCCTCGAACCCGCCCCCGACGGAGGAGCCGGTCGATTCGCCCTTGGTGACGGCCGTGCGCGAGGCGGTGGCCCAGATCCGCGGCACCTACGGCCTGCTCGTGCTCTTTCGTGGTCATCCGGATCTGCTCGTCGCCGCCCGCTGCGGCAGCCCCCTGGTGGTGGGCGTGGGCGACGGCGAGCATTTCATCGCCAGCGATACCGGCCCCCTGGCAGGCCACACCGATCGGATCGTTCATCTCGCCGACCATGAGATCGCGGTGATCACGGCCTCGTCGCTGCGGATCATCCATCGCGATTCGGGAACGGTGGAGCCTGCGCTGCAGACCCTCGAACTCTCGGCCGCCGACGTGAGCACGGGTGGCTACCCCCACTTCATGCTCAAGGAGATTCACGAACAGCCGGAGTCGATCCGGGCCGCGATCCGCGGCCGGCTCTCCCACGACGACGCCACGGCCGTGTTCGGGGGATTGAACCTCACGCCGCAGCAACTGCAGCAGGTCAACCGCATCATCCTCACGGGCTGCGGCACGAGCTGGCACGCGGCGCTCGTCGGCGAATACCTCATCGAGGAGTTTGCCCGGCTGCCCGTCGAGGTGGAATACGCCAGCGAGCTCCGCTACCGCAACCCGCCGATCGACGGCGGCACGCTCCTGTTCGCGATCACGCAGTCGGGCGAGACGGCCGACACGCTCGCGGCCCTGCGTGAGATCAAGCGAAAGGGTCATCCGACGCTCGCCATCTGCAACACCGTGGGCAGTTCGATCGCCACCGAGGCCGACGGCGGCATCTACCTCCACGCCGGCCCCGAGATCGGCGTGGCCAGCACGAAGGCCTTCACGAGCCAATGCGTGGTGCTCGCGCTGTTGGCCCTCTCCTTCGGACGGCTCCGGCACCTGAGCTTCGAGCAGGGGCGGCGGTACATCGAGGACCTCGAACAGCTGCCCGATCTCGTGACGCGGGCCCTCGGGGCGGACGACGAGATCCGCCGGATCGCCGCGAAGTATCGGGATGCCGGCACGTTTCTCTATCTGGGCAGGCAC
>SXHR01000151.1:0-8607 GCA_005773625.1 Planctomycetaceae bacterium
TCAGTTGGTAGAGCAATGGACTGAAAAGCCATGTGTCGCCGGTTCGAGTCCGGCCCTGTCCACTCCCGGCAACCCCAGTCGCTCCCGCGAGCCCGGTCACCGCCGCCACAGCACCTGCAGCGACAAGCCCAGCCCGTCGTCGAAGTTGACCACGTCGGTGCGTCCGGACGAGAAACTCGTTCCCTGGAAGAGCGTGCGGTCGAAGAGATACGCGGCCGTCGCCTCCAGCGTGAAGCCGCGGCCCAGGGTCTGCTCCAGACCGACGGCCGCCCGTTGGTCGAACACATAGAATCGCTCGTCATCCTTCAAGCGATCGGCGAGGAAGTAGATTTCCGTGTCGCTGCGGTAAAAGGCCAAGAGCGAGAGCTTCTCGGCGAGCCGGCGGCGGGCGGTGGCGTTGAAGTTGACCAGGGGAAAATAGTTGGCGGTGAAGGTCCAATCGTCCGTCGGCCGGTATTCGAACGAGGGCGGCAGACCGATCTTCGCCTCGAACCTCTCGCTCGGCCGCCAGACATAAGCGATGCCCGGCAGCGGATAGGGCAGTTGTGACGTGGGTGAATAAAAGAGGCTGTAACTCCACTCGTCGCGGGCGTTCGCGGCAGGGCGGTTGTAGAAGCCGACCGTCATCAACGTGAGATCACGGCCGGCCGCGTAGGGGCGGTCGCTCGCCGAACCAAACAGAAACGTCCCACCCAGGGTGCCGCCACCGGCCAGCGGCCGGATGTGCATGAAGCCCGTCTCCACCAGCCACAACTGGCCGGGAATCGGCTGCCCTGAGTCCGGCAGCACGGCGTCGGTGGAGATTTCGAGACGACCGAACTTGGCAATCGCGATCCAGAGCGGTCTCCCCTCGGCGGGTACGCCGATCGGAACGGCGACCCGGGCGAACTGGGCGTTGATGGCCAGCTGATCCGCCTGCCCATCGACATCGACCGCAGGCGCCCAGAAGCCCCCCGCCGAAAACGGCGCTGCCGCCCCGAAGGCCGGCCGGGGCCGCTGCCCCGGGACAGCAGGCTCGGGATCGAGATCGGAGATCGGCTCGTTGGCGAAGACGTCTTCCTCGAGGTTGAAATCGACCGGCGGCAGTCGGGCCACCCGTTCGTCGCCACGATCGACCGCCGGCTGCGCAGCGGCGAGCCCAACGAGCACCCCGGCCCAGACAGCCAGCGGCAACAGCGGGGTGAACGGTCGCAGCAACACGCGTAGGCTCCGGATCATCCCGCACTCGGTGGCGGGGGGAGTTTTTAGCGTTTTCCCGCAGTCCGGGTAACCGCAAAAGCCCCGGTGTGGACCGGAGACCGCAGGCCGGGGCGGCTGGTATTCTCTGAAGAACGAGGAGGAATCCGTGAAGGCCGCAGGATGGCAGTCGACGTCGGTCTCGCGCGGCGGGCGGATCGTCGTGACCGTGGTCCTGGCCGCGGTGATCGGCCATGGAGCCGTTGCCGTCTGCGAGGCGCAGCAGACGCCGGCGACGAAGCCGCCGCCGCGGCAGGAGCAGACCGCGGCGACGCGTGCCATCGCCGCCCGCCAGCTGCGGGACATCTACCGTGGAGACCCGCGGGCATGGCCGCATCCCCGGGTCGATCCGGGGGTCGAGTGGCGCGAGATCGGTCTTCTGCCGGAAGTCGTCCATCCCGAGTCGAATCCCCTCAGCGTCGAAAAGGCCACGCTGGGTCGCGCGCTCTTTTTCGACGCCCGCCTCTCGTCGAGCGGCAAGCTGGCCTGCGTCTCCTGCCATGAACCGAGTCTCGGTTGGACTGACGGCCGGGGCGTGAGCGAGCCTCGCGGCAAGGGGCCCGGCAGGAATACCCCGACCATTCGCAACGCCGCCTTCCAGGCCACGCTGTTCTGGGACGGCCGGGCGGCCAGCCTCGAGGAGCAGATCGAGGAGGCGCTCTTGAATCCGGCCGAGATGGCGGCCGATCGCGAGCAGGTGGTCCGTCTGCTCGCGACCATCCCCGGTTATCGACAGCTCCACGACGCCGCGTTTCCTGATCGGGCGATCGGGTTTGCGACGGTGGTCGAGGCGCTCGCCTGCTTCGAGCGGACCGTCGTCGGAGGACGGTCGCGATTCGACGCCTTCATGAAGGGGGATGCGGCCGTGCTCTCCGATGAGGAGGTCCTCGGCCTCGACCTCTTTCGCCGCGACGCCCGATGCATGAACTGCCACCATGGGCCCACCTTCAGCGACGGCCGCTTCCACGATCTCGGCCTGAGCTTCCACGGGCGGACGAACGAAGACCTCGGCCGCTACCGGATCACCCGAGATCCGGCCGACAAGGGCCGCTTTCGCACGCCGACGCTCCGGGATGTCACCCAGACCTCGCCCCTCATGCACACCGGCATGTTCGAGCTGCGGGGCGTGCTGGCCATGTACAACGCCGGCATGGTGACGCTGAAGCGGCAGCCTTTCGAGCGTTTCGACGAGGAGTTTCCGACCAAGTCGCCGCACCTGAAGCCGCTGGGGCTCAACCGGCAGGACCTCGCAGATCTTGCCGCGTTTCTGGAAACGCTCGAGGAACCGGCCCGTGGAATGCGGCCGCCGACGCTTCCCGGGATCGCCGACCCGCCCGTCAGCGTGGAACAGTGACGGCTCCCCGCGCGGCGGTCACCGCCGCGTTGGAGAGTCCGTGGATTCTCACCGTGCCGGCGGCATCCGCGATGACGAGCGCCTTGCCGTCGGGACTCATGGCGAGCGACTTGGGCTCATCAGCCTGCCCGGGCAGACTGCAGAGTTCGTCCCCGGAGTCGATGTCCCAAATGCGGACGGTGGAATCGGTCGCGGCCGTCACGACGCGGCGGCCGTCGGGGGTGATCAACACCTTTTCGACGCGGCCTTCGTGCCCGCGAAACACGCGGAGCTCCTCTCCCGTGAGGGCGTCCCAGAGGCGGGCCGTCCCATCCAGCGAGCCGGTCACAAGACGGGTGCCGGCGGAATCGAAGGCGATCGACCGCACCTGGTCGCTGTGGCCGTCGAGGGTGGAGATCTGCTCTCCCGTTTGAAAGTCATTGAGATGAACGGTCCCGATCGCCAATCCGGCAGCCAGCGTCCGCGAGTCGGGGCTCACTGCGAGGCAGGTGACGAGGCCGCGCGGACCCATGTCCGCCACGACGCGTCCGGTCACGGCGTCGTGAAGTTCTGATTTCGTGTAGGCAAGGCGAGTGCCATCGAGACCGAAGACGGCGGCGACGTGGACGTCCAGAGACGGCCGCGGAGCGGAGAACTCCGCGAGCGGGTCGCCCGTGCCGAGATTCCGGAGCGTCACGACACCTTCGGGCGAAGAGGTCGCGAGCAGCGACCCGTCGGGGCTGAACGTCATCGTCCTGGCGCCGCGTGCCCTGTCCCCGAGCGTGGCGAGGATATCCCCGGTGTCGGTTTTCCAGACATGGACGTCGCCCCCTTTTTCCGATGTCCTGGAACCAGCCGCGATGAGCCCGCCATCGGGGCTGAAGGCAATCCCGGTCACGCTGTCCGCCCCAGTGTGGAGCGTCTGGAGTCGCCTCAGCGTCCGCGGATCCCAGACCTCGATGTCGCCGGATTCCCGCGGGGCGACGGCCAGCCGGCTGCCATCCGGACCGAATGCGGCGGCCGAGAGCCCACGGACCCCTGCCAGCACGGCGAGCGGCTCCAAGGCCGTTCGAGACCAGATCCGGACCGTTCCGTCCTCCGCGCCGGAGGCGAGTGTTTCACCGTCGGAACGGAACGCGAGTGTCGCGATCGCGGCGTCGTGCCCGAGCAGATCGCGGTGCGAGGTGAAGGTCCGGGTGTTCCAGAGCCGGATGTGACCGTTCACGGTGCCGCCGGCGATCTGTCGGCCGTCGGGGCTGTAGGCCACCGCCGTGATCGCGGTGGCGTGCCCCGGCAGGCTCACGATCGGCTGTCCGTCGAGGGTGTTCCAGATGTGCAGTTCATTTTCCTCACCGGTCATGACAAGACGCTCGCCGTCCGGACTGAACGTGAGAAACGCGGACGGCGCCCCGAGTCCCCGTGGTCTCGTGATCGAGCAGAGTTGTCGCCCGTTGCCGGCGTCGTACACGAGCACGTCGAAAGGTTTTCGGACCGTGGTCACGAGGGCTGCGATCCGCTCGCCCCGGGGGCTGAAAGAGAAAGCAGCGACTCGCACATCCTTGCCCCCGCACCAGGTGATGAACCCACCGCCGTCGGCATCCCAGAGCCCGAGGGAACCGGTTGCATACCCGATGGCGACCCGGCTGCCATCGGGACTGAAGACGACCTCCCTGAGCCGGCCCCGATGCCCGTCGAGCAGGACCCCGTCGTGTCCGGTCGCCCTGGCGACGATCCGCACGCTGCCATCACGGGCGTGCACCGCCAGCCGCGTGCCATCGGGGCTGAGGGCCAGCGGCACCGCCGCGTCGGTCGTGACGCCGGCCGTTGCTTGTTTCAGGCAGGAAGGCCCGCGCCAGACGCTCACCCAGTCCTGATCCTGTGGTGGGAGGGGGACGTACCGCTGGTCATCGTCCGCGGAGAAAAACGCGAGGGACAGACGGTTGATCTCCCCCCGGGACCCCGAATGCTCGAGCATCCACCGCGGCGTGATCTTGACCGTGGGACGTTCCCGCTTCGCGACCACCGCCACCCCGAGCATGCCTCCATCCGGACTGTACCGGACATCTTGGACGGGTTTCTCTGCGACCTCGAGCGCGACCAACGCCTCGTCGATTCCCGCGCCGAGCACGCGCATCTCGAGCGGCGGCGGCGTTCCCGCGAGCGGGAGCGTCTCCCGGTGGATGCGCCGTGCCATGCCCAGGTTGCGGCTGTCGAGACAGCCCCGGAGCGAACGGAGATTGGACACGTAGAGTTGCCGCAGAGCCTCGCGGTTTGCGGCATCGGCCCGTTCACGCTCCCCGACCGCGATCGCCCGCTGCCGCTCGGCATGCAGGGCGTATATCGAGATGCCGACGATCGCCATCAGGAGCGTCATGAGCATGCCGGCCGCCGCCATGGCCGCGACCCTGTGCCTGCGGGCCAGTCGCACGATCGAATCGAACAGCCGCGGCGGGCTGGCGGAGATCGCTTCGCCACGGAGATACCGACCCAGGTCGGCCTCGAGTTCGGCCGCGCTGGAATACCGCCTGGCCCGGTCCTTTTCCAGGCACTTCCCGACGATCGTGGCGAGATCGCCGCGGAACTTCGGGTTGACGGTGCAGAGCGACGTCGGCTCGACCTCCTTGACGATGCGGGCCACCTCGTAGACCGCCCGGCTCCGCAGGTCATAGGGCTGCCGACCGGCGAGGAGTTCGTAGAAGACCACCCCCAGGGAATAGACGTCGGCCCGCACGTCGAGATCGTCGGCCGAGCCGTCAAACTGCTCGGGGCTCATGTAGCACAAGGTTCCCACGAGCTGACCGGGGTCGGTGTGCATCGTCGTGAGCGCCCCGTCGCCATCGGTGCTCCGCGCCACCCCGAAATCGATGATCTTCGGCTGCCCATGGGCATCGACGAGGATGTTGCCGGGCTTCAGATCGCGGTGGATCACGCCCCGCTGGTGGCCGTGGGCGACCGCCCGGCAGACCTCGCGAAAGAGCATCACCCGGTCGCGGGCAACGAGTCCGTGCCCGGTCGCATAGCTGGTGATCGAGCGGGCCTCCGCCACATGCTCCATGACGAAGTAGTGCACCGTGCATCCGTGCATCGCCTGCGCGCCGACGGTGTAGATGCGGGCGATCCCCGGGTGGGTGAGCCGCCCCAGGATCTGGGCCTCGTGTTCGAAACGCTTCGCAGCGGTGGCGGAGAGGAACCCCGGCCTGATCACCTTCACGGCGACGGGCCGGCAGGGCAGCCCCTGCAGGCCCTCATACACCCGCCCCATGCCCCCCTCGGCGATGAATCGCACGATCGTCACGTCGCCCAGCCGCGTGCCGGGCTCCAGATCACCCGCCGTGCGATCGCTTGCCCGCGGCTGCAGCAGGCCGGTCAGTCCCGAGCCGCTCAGCTCGCCGTCATCCACCGAGTGGCCCTGCTCCTCGGCGGCATCGGGTTCGGATCGCTCCATGGCGAATCATCCGCGGGGGTGGTGCACCGGCTTTTCGGCGGCTCATCCTAACGGCCCGTGGACAGGGGAATCCATGACCCTTGTCCACCCTTTCCACCGGCGTCCGCATCTTCGACCGGTGGAGACGCCGGGACGGGCCGCAGGCCCTGGTCAGCGGCCGGCTGCAATCGACTCCCGAAAACGGCTCAGGCTGTAGATGAAGAAGGCCAGGCCGATTCCCCCCACCGCGGCGAACTGCGGCCAGACGATGTCGAGACCCGCCCCGCGGTAGATGATCGCCTGGGCGAAGGTGACGAAGTGCCGCGAGGGGAGCACGAGGGTGAGCGTCTGGAGCCACGGGGGCTGGCTCTCGACCGGTGTGCTCCCGCCCGAGAGCATCTGCAGGACGATGATCAACAGGATGATGAGCAGGGCGAACTGGGCCATCGTCCGGGCGACCGTGCCCAGGAAGATACCGAGTGCGGTGGCGAAGAAGAGATAGACGGCGATGCCGGCGAGAAACAGCGGGATCGACCCGGCGATCGGCACCTGCAGGATCGAACGCACCACGATCAGCAGCGAGAGGGTTGCGGCGAAGAGGATCACGAGGCTGTTGGACCAGACCTTCGCCATCACGATCTCGAAGGCGGTCAGCGGCATCACCATCAGATGTTCGAGCGTGCCATGCTCCCGCTCGCGGATCAGGGCCGCCCCCGTGAGGATCACCGTGAGCATCGTGATCTGGTTGATGATCGCGATGATGCCGTTGAACCAGCTCGTGTCGCCGTTGGGATTGAAGGCCTTGCGGACGACCAGCCGCACCGGACCGTCGAGGCGCTGATCGCACCGCCGCAGGTAGCGGATCATCTCGTCGGTCATGATCTGCTGGATGTAGGAGGCGCCGTTGCTCGCCTGGAACATCGCGGTCGCGTCGATGTTGACCTGGAGTTCGGTCCGGCGTCCGGCCCGGAGATCGGCCTCGAATCCGGGGGGCACCACGACCACGAACATCGAGCGGCCCTCGTCCATCGCCCGATCGACCTCGCCCGCCGCGAGCATCACGGGAGGTCTGAACCGCGGCGGATAGAAGGCGGCGATCAACTGCTTGGAGAGCTGCGACTGGTCCTCGTCGACGAAGGCGATCGACGCGTTGTTGACCTCCGACGAGGTGCCCCGGGCCTGCGTGTAGATCGCCATCGTGAAGGCGTAGGCGACGAACACGGTCAGCACGACATCGTGCCGGAGGCTGCGAAGCTCCTTGATGCCGAGCCAGAGGATGTTCGTCAGGTGCCGCATGGCTAGTCTTCCTGACGCTTGAGCACGGCCATCGCCGTGCCCAGCAGCACCGGGATGAAGAGGGCCAGCGCCAGGGCGTCGGGCACGAGGAGTGCCGCGTCGAGCCCCTTGGTGAAGGCCCCCACGCTGGCGTGCATGAAGTAGGTCGTGGGCCAGAGCATGCCCACGACCCTGGCGTTGCCCTGGAGCGTCGACACCGGCTGCAGCAGCCCGGAGAACTGCGTCGTCGGCAGCATCGTGATGATCGCGGTCACGAACACGGCGGCGACCTGGCTCGATGTGAACGAGGCCACGACGAGGCCGATGGCCGTGGTGGCGCAGGCGTAGAGCAGGGCGCAGAGCGTGAGCATCGGCCCGCTCCCCTTGATCGGGACGCCGAAGACGGCGGTGGACATCGCCGTCAGGATCATGAAGTTGACCATCGCGATCGCGATGTAGGGGAGTTGCTTCCCGACGAGAAACTCGAAGCGGCTGGTGGGCGTCACGTAGAAGTTGGTGATCGAACCGAGCTCCTTCTCGCGGACCACGCTGACGGCCATGAGGATCGCCGGGAGGAGAACGAGCAGGAGCGGCGGAATGCTCGGCACCATCGCATAGATGCTCTCGAAGGTCGGGTTGTAGAGAAACCGCGGCTCGATGGCGGGGAGCCGGACCAGGGGGTCGGTGCCGCGGGGGCGGCGACGAGCCTCCTCCTGGAGGTGGTTGAGCGTCACGCCCCGGGCGTACTGCGCGATCGTCTCGGCACGGAATGGATTCGCGCCGTCCACGACCGCCGACACCTCGGGGGGCGATCCCTTGGCGGCCTCACGGCCGAACTGGTCGGGGATCTCGAGCGCCAGCGAGATCTCGTTGGCCCGCAGGCGGCGCTGAAGTTCGAAGCTGTCGGTGATCGCGGGCCGCCGCTCGAACGACCGCGATCCGGAGAAGGCGGCGAGGAAGTCGCGGCTGGCGGGGGTCTGGTCCTGATCGAACTCGGCGTAGCGGACGTTCTCGACGTCGGTGGTGATCCCGAACCCGAACACGAGCATCAGCACGACCGAACCGATGAAGGCGAAGGCGAGACGAACGGGGTCGCGGAGGATCTCGAGCGTCTCGCGATGGCTGTAGGCCAGCAGCCGCGCCAGCGGCGGCGCGCCCGGCCGGCTCGGGGCCGCCGTGGCCGATTTGGGTCCGGCCGCCGCCTCCGTGGCAGCCGGCTCGGCGGTCGCGTCGGCGATGTAGCCGATGAAGGCCGTTTCCAGGTCGGCGCTGCCGCGGGCGGCCATCAGGGCCGCAGGTGTGTCGCAGGCCAAAACGGTGCCCGCGTGCATCAGCGAGA
>SXHR01000152.1:0-6001 GCA_005773625.1 Planctomycetaceae bacterium
GGCGTGATCGACGAGTTTCACCGGAAGCTCGTGGAGGGCATGCTCGCCCGGGGGCTCTCGAAGCAGTTTGCAGAGCAGGTTTTCGCGCAGATCCGCGGCTTCGGCGAATACGGCTTTCCGGAGTCGCACGCGGCCAGCTTCGCGCTGCTCGTGTATGTCTCGGCCTGGCTGAAATGCCACCATCCGGCGGCGTTTACGGCGGCGTTGCTGGGCAGTCAGCCGATGGGCTTTTATGCGCCCGCGCAGCTTGTGCGCGACGCCCGGGCGCACGGGGTGTCGGTGCTGCCGGTCGATGTCAACGCGAGCGGCTGGCATGCATCGCTGGAGGTCGGCGGTGGAAAGCGGAGGCATGACGACGCAGGCGGCGGCCCCGGGCCGGCAATCCGGCTCGGGCTCGAGCAGGTGCACGGCCTCGGCGAGGCGGTGGGCCGGCGGATCGAGGCGGCCCGCCGCGACGGCCCCTTCCGTCTGCCACGGGATCTCTCCAAGCGGGCCGAGCTCGGCCGGGAGTCGCTTCTGCATCTGGCCCGCGCAGGAGCGCTGGCCTCGCTCGGTCTCGATCGCCGCCGTGCCGTTTGGGAGGCGATGCAATCACAGGAGAAGCCCCGCAGTCGTCCGCTCTTCGAGGGCATTGACGACGACGCCGATGAGGACGGCTGGCTTCTGCCGGCGACGACGCGGCAGGAGGAGGTGATCGCCGATTACCGCACCGGCGGTCTCTCGCTCGCGGCCCATCCCCTCGAGTTTGAACGCGACTGGCTCGGGTCGCTGGGCGCGGTGGCGATCGACGCAGCGGTGGCGATGCCCGAGGGAAGGCGGGTGAAGGTCGCCGGCATCGTGCTCACGCGGCAGCGGCCGGCCACTGCGAAGGGGCTCATTTTCCTCACGATCGAGGACGAGACCGGCGCGGCCAACGTCGTGGTGCATCCCGACGTCTGGGAGGCGGCCTCGCATCCGGCCCGCCGCGCGGCGGTGCTCGTGGTGAACGGTCGGATCCAAAGGCGTGGCACGGTGGTGCACGTGCTGGCGACAGAGCTCGAGGCGGCGGTGCCGGCCCGTGCCGGCACCGCCGCCGAGCAGCCCCATCGCACCCCGGCCTCTCCGCTGGCGACTCTTCCGCGCATGTCGCGGGATTTCTGCTGAGGCGAGGTGTCGCTGGCTGCCTGTGGACAAAGTCATCCACGACCTTTTTCCACGTGATCCAATGGCGGAAAAGCCCGGGGTTTCCACCGTTCGACGCTCTTCGCATCCGGCTCGGGCAGGCTTGTCGCGGAGCCTGCCCGGGCCCGATGTCGAGCGCCCCGACGCAACCTCGACGAGCCTGACGAGCCTGACGGCGGTGGGATTTCACGGGGTGGGATTTTGGTCCTGTGACCGGCGGCGTAAAACACTTCCCATGACCACCGCATCCGCCGCCGTCGTCCGCACCGACCTGCCGCTCGGGCCGCCGCTCCGCGGCAAGGTTCGCGATTGTTATTCGATCCCGGGCGGCCGTCACGGCGACGCGATGCTGATCGTCAGCACCGACCGGATCAGCGCGTTCGACTGGATCCTGCCGACGCCGATCCCCGACAAGGGCCGCGTGCTCACGGCCATCTCGGCATTCTGGTTCGACCTGCTCGCCCGCGGTCCCAATCCGATCGCCCATCACCTGATCACCACCGATGTGAACGACATGGACCTGCCGGTGGGCGTGGATCTTTCACCGCTCCGCGGCCGCACGATGCTCGTGAAACGGGCCGAGGTGATTCCGTTCGAGTGCGTTGTTCGTGGCTGGCTCGCGGGGTCGGGGCTCGCCGAGTATCGCGCGAAGGGCACCGTCTGCGGCGCGGCCTTGCCGCCGGGGCTCGTCGCGGGGGACCGGCTCCCCACGCCGATCTTCACGCCGGCCACGAAGGCCGAAACGGGTCATGACGAGAACGTGTCGTTCGAGACGATGGCCGACAGGATCGGTGTCGAACTCGCCGGCTCGCTTCGCACGAAGAGCATCGAGGTCTACTCGCGTGCCGCAGCCCACGCGGCGTCCCGCGGGATCGTCGTCGCCGACACCAAGTTCGAGTGGGGACGGCTTTCCGATGGCTCCCTGATCCTCGTGGACGAGGTGTGCACTCCCGACAGTTCGCGATTCTGGCCGGCAGCGACGGCGGGGAGCGGCCGCGTGCCCGATTCCTTCGACAAGCAGTTTGTCCGCGACTGGCTCGAAGTCAGCGGCTGGGACAAATCGAGCGAGCCTCCCGTCCTGCCCGCCGACGTGGTCGCGAAGACCCGGGAAAAGTATCTCGAAGCCTGTCGCCTCCTGACGGGCTCGCTCCCCGACGGCATGGCGTGACCGGGCGGGCGATCCCGCGATCATCGTTCTTTCCCCGCTGTATCGTCGGTGGCGGCGGTTGCGTCGGGAAGCTCCGTTCCCGGCAGCGGGGATGCGGGTTTCACCCCATCCCGCTCCGCGGAGGTCTTTGCAGGGCGACTTCTGGCCTAGGGTCACCCCCGTTTCGAAACTAGACTCTGGAAGCCGATCCTCTCTCCCGCCACCTTCTTTCTCACCACCCATGCTCCGCTACTGGACTGCAGGCGAATCCCACGGACCCGCACTCGTCGCCCTCGTGGACGGGTTCCCCGCCGGACTCGCCGTGGACAAGGCCGCGATCGACCACGAACTGGGGCGGCGCCAGGGGGGCTACGGCCGCGGCGGTCGGCAGCGGATCGAGACCGACACGGTCACCTTCCTCTCCGGCCTCTGGAAGGGCGTCACGCTCGGAAGCCCGCTGGCCCTCGAGGTGATCAACAAAGACGCGAAGCTGGAGCAGCTCAAGGAGGTGGAGCGGCCACGCCCCGGTCATGCCGACCTGCCGGGCGCCATCAAACATCTCGGCGGCGTGCGGGCGGTGCTCGAGCGCGCCAGCGCCCGTGAGACCGCGGCCCGGGTCGCCGCCGGGGCGCTTGCCCGGCAGCTGCTCTCCGTGTTCGGCATCGAAGTCGCCGGTTGGGTCACCGAGCTCGGGCCGGTCGTGCTCGGCGGTCGCGAGGGGGCTCTCGCGGAACTGCGCGGCATCCGCGACTCCAGCGAGATCTACTCGCTCCATCCCGAGCGGGATCCCGAGGTCACCGCGCTCATCGACAAGGTGGGCAAGGAAGGAGACACGCTCGGCGGTGTGGTCGAGGTTCGGGTCGACGGCCTGCCGATCGGCCTGGGCACCCATGCCCAGTGGGACCGCAAACTCGACGGCCGGCTCGCCCAGGCCGTCATGGCCGTGCAGGCGATCAAGGGCGTCGAGATCGGAATGGGGTTCGAGGCGGCGCGTCGCCGCGGCTCCGAGGTGCACGACCCGATCCATTACGACGCGGCGGCCCGCGGCGGCCCGACGCTGGGATTCTCGAGACCGACGAACAACGCCGGGGGGCTGGAGGCCGGGATGACCAACGGCCAGCCGCTCGTGATCCGCGCCGCGATGAAGCCGATCAGCACGCTGCGCAAGCCGCTGGAGTCGGTCAATCTTCGCACGAAGGCGACGGAGGATGCGGCCTACGAGCGGAGCGACGTCTGCGCGGTGAGCGCCGCCAGCGTGATCGTCGAGAGCGTCGTGGCCTTCGAGGTGGCGACGGCCCTGGTGGACAAGTTTGGTGGCGACAGCGTCGAAGAAATCCGCGGCCGCTGGGATCTCTACCACGATCTCGCGCGAAGCCGCTGAATCGGGTCCGACGGAACGGGCCCCGGAGGACACGGATGTTCATCGAGAGGTCGGCCGGACGGATCCGGTTCGCACGAACCGCGTTTCTGCTCGTCTGCCTGCTGCCGTGCGCGGCGATCGCCGGCTGGGCGGTGCATCTGCGGTCTGCGGCCCATCGCGAGGCTGTCAGGAGCCGGTGGCAGCAGGTCGTCGGCCTGCCGCTGGTCATCGGTGCGGTCGAGCACCCGCGCCCCGGGATGGTCCGCGCGACGCGTTGCGCCGTGCTGACGCCGACCGGCGAGCGGGCGCTGGAGATCCCGGCGATCGAGCTCGAGTCGGCCTTGGGCGAGGACCGCCTGCGGGTCGGCATGGTCCGGGTCGATGCCGCGGCGGCAACGCTCCTCGGTGAACTCGCTCGGGAATGGCTGCGACGGGACGCGCGGCACCTTCGCAACTGCGTGATCGAGGTGGGCGATTTCGGCTGGAGCGGCGGGCCGCACGAAGCCGCCGATGCCGAGTCCCGGCCGCCGGCCGGGGTGCGGGTCGAATGCGTCGCCCAGGGTGGTTCGCGAGCCGTGCGGATCGTTCGCCGCGGCGAAGCCGAGGAGCAGCTCCGCGTGGTGCGGACCGTCGTCGAGGAGAACGGCCGGGCCGTGGAGGGGATCGAGGTCGAGGCCCGCTGGACCGAGGCGGTGCCGCTGCCGATTCTCGCGTCGCTCGCGGGGTGTGCCGCCGACGCCGTGGATGCCGCCGGGCCCGCGGCGGTGGCCAGCGGCGAAGTCGCTGCGGTGCTCGGCGCGGCTGGTTGGACCGGCACGGCCCGGGGCCGGGTCGAGGGCGTCGATCTTGCGCGGTCCACGTCCGTGATCCAGGCGCGGGCTGCGGGGCGGGCCGCGGTCGTCATCGACCGCCTCGCCTGGAGGGACGGCCGGCTCGAGGATCTCGTCGCGGAGTGCAGCATCGGCGCCGGCTGGATCGAGAGCGGCTTGTTCGACAGGCTCGTGATCGCGCTCGGCTGCAGGCCGGGCCCAGCCGCCCCGGCGGCCGGGCCCGTACGGTCGTTCGATGCCGCGGGCTGCGTGCTCAGGCTCGAAGGGGGTCGGCTCGTGATGACGGCGCCGTCGACGATCACAGGGGGGATTGCGGTTGCCGGCGGTGTGATCGTCCTTCAGCCCCCGGCGGCGGGCATTCCGTTCGATCGGCTCGCCTGGATGCTGTCGCCGCCCGCCGCCCCCTTCGTCCCGGCCGGAGGCCCTGGGGGCTGGCTCATGTCGATTCTGCCGCCGGCCGGACGTGGCGATACCGGGAACAAACGAGCCTCGAACCCACCGTCCGGGGGTGGGATGAGGGATTTTTGACGCAATTTTGACGCGGATCGGACCAGAGTCTGACAGCAGCAGCCTGCCCAAAAAGCCCGGCTGACGTCACATTGAGCATCCTGCCGATGACGGCAGGGACGCATTGCCCGGTGGTTCGAACCGGGTGTCCGTCGCGGATCAACTCCTTCATTCCCCGAGGTCGCACGATGCCCTCCAGCCCAAACTCGTCCCTGCCGATCAACGACATGCCCGCGTTTGGCGGAGATGCGGCGACGGCCGTTGCCGACGACCTGGAGGAGTTTGGCCGGACCGCGATCCACGGTCCGCTCGCCGTTGAAAAGGACGAACCACGCCGTGAAGGCGTTCGTGACTCCTCGGCCGAGCTCGACTGGCCCGTGCTGATCTGGATCGGCGGGGTGCATCTCGCGGCCCTCGCCGCTCCCTTCTATTTCACCTGGTCGGGCTTTGCCATCTGCATGGCCCTCTACTGGGTGACCGGAGGCCTGGGAGTCTGTCTCGGCTATCACCGGCTGCTGACCCACGGCAGTTTTCAGACGTCGGGTGCGATGCGGTTTCTGTTCGCGTTTCTCGGCGGGATTTCCGGGGAGGGTTCGGCGATCGACTGGGTCGCCAATCACCGCAAGCATCATGCCTTCAGCGATCAGGACGGTGATCCGCACACGCCGCGGGACGGCGGCCTGTGGGCCCACATGCTCTGGATCTTCCCGCTGCACACCGCCGCCGAACTCCAGGCCCACACGAAGCGTTGGGCGCCCGATCTGGTCAAGGACAGGGGCGTGGTGTTTCTCCACAAGACTTTTCTCCTCTGGCACCTTCTCATCGGTGCCGGACTGCTCGGCTCGGGCTGGTATTTCTACGGTCAGTTCACCGGCATCTCTTGGCTGCTCTGGGGCCTCGCCGTCCGGATGGTGATCGTGTTTCACATCACCTGGCTCGTGAACTCCGCCACGCACATGTGGGGCTATCGCAACTACGAGACGACCGACGATTCCC
>SXHR01000153.1:0-19073 GCA_005773625.1 Planctomycetaceae bacterium
ACCTTGCTGATCCGCGGCCGCGCGCTCGAGGTGCCGAGCAGGTAGGTGCCCGCGTAGCGGGCCTGCCACTGCCTCGTCGGCAGGGCGAAATCCCGGCAGACCTCCTCGCGAACGTCCACGATCATCGCCTTCACGGCGCCGCAGTCGCGGGCTTTCTTGAGCGTGGCCTCGCGATCCTCGCACGGCTGGCCCAGATCGACGTAGACGGCGATCACGTCGTAGCCGCGTTCGATCAGCCAGCCGAGGATCACGGACGTATCAAGGCCGCCCGAATAGGCGAGCACGCATTTCGTTTTCATCGCTGTCTCTTTCTCCCGGCTTCTTCCGGCTGTTGGGGATCACACCTCGTGGACGAGGGCCATATTGTGTCCGCCGGTTCCGAAACCGGAACCCGCCACCAGCAAAATCCGGTCGCCACGCCTGAGCCGGCCGTCGCGGAGGCCCCAGGCCGTGACGCGGTCGAGGAGCACGCTGGTGTCGGGGGTCGCGTCCATCGCCAGCGGCGTGACTCCCCAGTAGAGCGCCATCTGCCGCAGCGTCGTCGGGTTGTCGGAGAGGCCGACGGTGGGCACGGCCCCGCGCCGCTTGGAACGGGCGATCGCCGTGAGGCCCGACCGGCTCGCCACCACGAACAACTTCGCGTCGAGTTCACCGGCGATCCGGCTGGCGCCATCGACCACGGCCTGCGTGATCGGATGCAGACCCTCGACGAGAAACTCGGGGGCCGGGAGAAACTCCTGCACCGGCACGCCGGCCGAACCACGGGCCGCCTGAAACCGGCCCTCGAGATAGTGCCAGCGGTCGGCGAGGTATTGCCTCTCGGTCTCGCTGGCGATCCGCCGCATCATCTCCACGACGAGCCGGGGATGCTCGCCGATCGCCGTCTCCCCGGAGAGCATGCAGGCGTCGGCGCCGTCGAGGATCGCATTGGCGACGTCGGTCGTCTCGGCCCGCGTCGGCCGCCGGGAGTGCTGCATGCTGTCGAGCATCTGCGTGGCCACGATCACCGGCTTCTGATACCGCTGGCAGACGCGGATGATCCGCTTCTGCACCATCGGCATGCTGGCCACGTCGGTCTCCACGCCGAGGTCGCCACGGGCCACCATCACGGCGTCGGCCGCATCGACGATCGACTCGAGGTTGTCGACCGCCTCCCGCTTCTCGATCTTGGCGACGACCCGGGCGAATGAGCCGCGGGTCCGCAGCAGTTCCTTGAGAAGTTTCACCTCGACCGCGGAGCGGACGAACGACAGGCTCACGAAATCGACGCCCGCGGCGGCGGCCCACTCGGCGTGCCGCCAGTCCGCGGCGCTCATCGCCGCGACGGAGAGCCTGACTCCCGGCAGGTTCACCCCCTGCCGGCTGCGGACGAGCCCTCCCTGCACGACTCGGCAGCGGATCCACTTGTCGTTCCGCTCCTCGACGACGAGGCTGATCGTGCCGTCGGCGAGCATCACCGAATCGCCCACCGACAACTCGTCGACCAGCGGCTCGTAGGTGACGGTGAACTCGCGGGCCTGGCCCGGTCCGGTGCCCCGGATGAAGCGGATCGATTCCCCCTCGACGCACTCCACCGCGCCACCGGGCAGCTCACCCAGACGAATCTTGGGCCCGGCCAGATCGGCCAGCACGCCAACCGGGCGGGCGAGGGCCTCCGAGACGCGACGAATCCGCTCGAGCGACTCCTGATGCTCCTCGAGGGAGCCGTGGGCCATGTTGAGGCGGAACACATCGACGCCTCCCTCGACCAGGCCGCGGATCGCCTCCTCGCTCCGGGAGACGGGCCCGAGCGTGGCGACGATCTTGGTGCGGACGATTTCCGGCGTGGACGATCTGGCGGTCGTCATGATGGAGGGCATCCTGGCATGGCGGGGGCAGGGAAGGGGCCCGAAAGGCGCGGCATGGTACCAACTGGCGTAGGTTCCTGCCGTCGCCCCCGGCCCGACGGCAGTTGGAGCTGGCCTCGTGAACCGGTTTTACTTCACCGCCACCCTCGAGACGGTCTTCAGCTGCACCCTGCCGAGGGATGGTTTGCGCTGGGAAGTCGAGGTGAGCAGGACTTCGAGACGGTTGCTTCCGGGCTTGAGTTTGTCCGTGACGTCCAGCTCGAACGGCGGCATCCAGAGCGTGTCGAGGGCCTGGCCGTTGAGCGTGACCCGCGCCATGACCTGCACCTGGCCGAGATCGAGGATCACCCGCTCGTCCTTCCCGAAACCTGCCGGCGGCGTGAAGGAGGTTTTCTGGAGGACCGTGAATCCATCGGCTTCCGCGCCGCTGCCCTTCCACGGCCCCGCGATCACGAACGGCTCCGCGGCCCGGTCGATCTTGACGGTTTTTTCCGAGGCATCGCTCATCGTGAGCTGGTAGACCCCCGGCGTCGCCGACTCCGCCGTCAGGCGGCCTTTGGCGTCGTGAAAAAGCCCCAACTCCGCAGGACTGACGTCCCTGCCGTCGCATCGGACCCCGAGAACCGAGGGCTGTGACGGTTCGTCACGGAAGACGACGAAGAACGAATCGGCCCTGTCGTTCACATTGATGCAAATCCTCGTGCCATTTTTTTCCGTCTTGTAGCGTGCCATCGTGCGAACCTCGCCGGTGACCGGATTGAAGAGTTCGGGCACTTTGCCCGTCACCCGCAAGGTGGCCTCGAACTGTCCGGCTTTTTCGAAATTCGACAGGAAGAAAATCATGCCGTCCTCGAGCCGGCGGGCCTTCCAGCGGATGGGGCAACTGGCGTCGGCGACGACCGGCGCGATCCCCGCCGCTTCCAGCGTGGCCACGGAAACCGGCACGCCATCCACGATCGTGCCGCCCGCCTTCTGGAGCTCGTCGATCCGCTTGCGGACATGCGGCCGGATGTGATCCAGCTTCGGCATGGCGAGCATCTTGTACCGAGCACTGATCTGCTTCGGATTTTTTTCGTCGTAGACGACCCACTCGCCATCGACGACATGCACGGTTTTGAGCAGCGCGTCGGAGTTCATGAAGTCGTAGTCGTAACCGGCCGGCACGGGATTGGCCGGGCCGGTCATCTGCGGGGCGAAATCGCCGATGTAGATGGCCGCGTCGGCCACCGATTCGCCCTGCTGGAGCATGAAGTTGACGCGTTGCAGGTATTTCACCCAGTCGCGGGAATGCACGAACCAGGGGGTATTGCGATGAAAGGCGGTGCCGAATCCGGGATTTTTGCCCGGCACACCGTCCCTGGGTTGATGGGCATACACGTGCAGGAGCGTCTGGTTGATCCCCTCGCAGAAAAGTTCCTCACCGCGGCGTTTGATGTTGTAGGGGTGGTGACCCAGATCCAACGCGCTGGTGAATGACTCGGCAAAGACCTTCCGCTTGCCATAGATGTGCGCACTGGAGCTGGCGGCCCGGCACTCGATCGACCCGAGCGCGGGGTTGTTGGTCCAGAACTCGCCGCCGATCTCGTCCGCATAGCTGCCGTAAATCAGAAACTCCCCGGGAAAGCCCCAGTGGCCGTAGTTCTCCAGCCAGACGGTCATGTCGTGCTTGTGCGCGACGTCCCGCAAACCGCCCACGTAGTTCTCGGCGATCATGTCAGCAACGGTGCGGCGCAGATCCCAGAGGAACTGGTCGGACGTCTTGGCGCCGTCCACCACCCGACCCGTCATGACGGGCAGCAGGACGATGGGGTCGTAACCGTTGCGTCGCTCGAATTCGGCCGCGAACCCGTCGGTCCAGTTTTCGGAGCCGACCTCATAACTGTCGGCGGTGATCCCCTTGAACGCGGACCGCTCACGGGGCGTCAACTGCCCGAGCAGTTCGCTGAACATCGAGTCGAAGTGGTGCTCGACCAGCGGCTTGCTCATCTTGTCCACCTCGAGTCCGGTCACCTCGGGCGGCGCGGGCGCATTCTTCTTGCCGGTGGTGACCATGCCGAAATAGATGACCGTCCAATCGCCCTCGGGGAGCTGGCAGGTCAGCGTGCCGGCGGCATCGAGCTTGTCCGTCAGATCGATGATCTCCGCCCTGCGGATCAATGTCGCGGCGTCGTCGGGCTCCACGGTGGGCGGGAAGATGTAGGACTGCCAGACGGGGCTCGGGTCGGGGTGCATCCGGCCCATCTGCTTTTCAATGACCTGGGCGACCTTCGGCTCGGAGGTGAGCTCCACCGCCCCGTCGGGCAATCCGCACGGCTCGATTTCGAACTCCCGGGCCGTCACCTCTTTGAAGCTGAAGGTTTCGATTCCGTCCGGCAGAAAGTCGGTGCCGGGATTCCTGCCGCCGGTCTGGATGTCGGCCACCAACTCCCGCTTGCCGTCGCGCAGGGCGAAAAGCTTCGCATCGAGCCCCCCCTTGACCACGAGCGCCCGGGCCTTGAAGGGGGCGGAGTGCCGGAAATACATGGTGCGGTCGCCCGGCGGCTTGCCGGAGAGCGCCCAGGGTGCGGCGGACGCCGGGCCGAGCACGCGGGCGGCCTGCCATCCCGCCGCGTCACCGGTGTCGCTCCGCCAATCCTTGGTTTCACTCGTTGAAGCCAGCCACGATGCGTCGGTCACGATGTCGGCCGTCTTGCCTTCCTGGTCCTGCAGGACGAAGTCGGCGATGAGCCCCGCCGGCCCCGCCTCGGCGTTGGTGACCGCGATCGCGATGACGTTGGGGCCCGCCTTGAGATGCTCCTTGATCGGAACGATCTCCTGGGCACGCCATTCGTTCCCGCGCTTCACCTCCCGGCCGTTGATCCACAAGACATACGCATTGTCGGCCGCCACCAAAGCAGTCGCGGCCTCGAGCTTGGCCGGGTCCGCCTCGATGGTGCGCTTGAAATAGCGGGTCGTGGCCGGAGCGGTCTGGGCGGCGTTCTCGTCAGGGTGCCAGATCCACGACGACCGCGCGAGCGAAGGGGCGGCATCGTTGCCGGGACGGGGTGAGGAAACGAGCGTGACCGCCTCCTTCCTCGGCACGGCCAAGACCGCGATGTCCTGCACGACCGGATTGCCGCCGGAACGCACGACCTGGGAGAAGCGGCCGCCCTGGGCGGGAAACTCGGTCCAACTGACCCGGCGCATCGATTGCTCCGGCTTGATCCAGGGGCCTCCGGACTGGCTCCATCCCGGCCCGTTGAACATCATGATCTCCACCCCCACCCGGGCCGCCTCGCTCAGCGCATGGCGGGTGAGTTGATACCATTCGGGCGACATCATCCTGACCGGGCCTCCCCCCTCGATGTTGCCGATCATGGCCCGCCTGATCCCGACCTTGGCCATGACCTCCAAATCTTTGGTGATCCCGTCCGCCGTGACGTCCCCGTTGAGCCAATACCAGTAGCAATCCGGCCTGTTCTCGTCCGGCGCACTGCGGAACCGCGACGCCAGTTCGTCGGCATGGACGACCGGCACGAGCAGGCCGACGAGCAGGCCGACGAGCAGGCCGACGAGAGGGGCCGCGAGGAAGACTCGTGATTTCATGGATCCGCTTGTCATGGATTGCTCGCTCTGCATCTGGTTTTGAATCCTGCGTGCTTGTCGGGATCGGTCGCGTCGTTGCGACGAAGCGGACGTCGAGCCTGCCGTCGGGCAGCACTTCGCCGCCGAGCCAGGGTGCCCTGCCACCACCTTGCTTCAGGCGGTCTTCCGAGAAACCGAGGTCCGACCTGAGGGGTCCGAAGGCAGCGTCATTGTGCCGCCCCCATGATTTTCGCACCAGCACGCCGTTCGATGGCTGCAGTTTTCGGGGACCTCGAAAGCTGCCCGTCTCGCGGATCGGAGGTGCCCACGCATCACCCGATCAGTCGCCGGGGATCGACATCAGTCCGCTGTGAGCGGCGGCGCGATCAGCATTTCGACGGCCGGGTGGGGAGAAGGTCCGGAACGTGTCGCCGGCCCCATGCGGTCGCGGGCGGCACGCCCGGCTGGTGACGGTGGAGACCCCGCCGTCGCGGGGACGATCCCGACTTTTTCCGCCGGCTTTACGAAGACGGCAGTTTTGGGTTAAGGTTTCGTAAGATTTTGCCAAGTTCCTTTTTGCCGGGTTTCTTCCTCGTCCCCAGTTTGTATCCCGACTCTTTGCCGGCTTTTTCGGTTTCCCGGCCCCCGCCTCGGTCTTCCCTGTCTTGGTCTTCCCCGCCTCGGTCTCCACCCCCCTTCTGCGGGCAGGCCCCGCGGCGTCACGACCGACCACCACACACCTTGCTCCGCATGACTTGCACTCCCATCACCGTGGATCGTTTCCCAGGCCGTGGCATTCGCCTCGTTTCCCATGCGGCGGTGGCCGCCGTGTTGCTGCTCGCGGCGGGCATCATGGCGGCGGAACCCCACATCATGGCGGCGGAACCAAAGGTGGCTGCCAGGCCAACGCGTGACGGCATCGACGAAATCGCCCGCCGGAGCCTGCAACTGTCGCGGGCCGTGCTCCTCGGGAGCCGCGATCCGGGCGCGGAGAGTTGCGTCAAGCCGATCCTCGCCGGTTCGCTCGTCGATTTGGTGCCGTCGGAAATGGGCGACATCGACGGCGGCCCGGGCACGAGGCTCGCCACGTTGCTGGTGGTGGGCCGCGAGGGGGTGGCCAGCGCCGCGGCCGATCTCGAGTGGCACCAGACCCGGCTGCGCACGTTCCTCGAGAACCTGCGGTCGCTGAACGCCCCGGCGCTGGAGGCCGCGGAGGCTTTTCACGCGGCGGCCAAGACGCTCGCGGAACGGACCGCGGCGGCGGACGGCCTTCCCGAGCCCCTTCCGGCGACCGGCTGGACGGACCAGACGACGTGGCCCGGCTGGTGCCTGTGCCGCATCGACGACGCCGCGCGGGCCCGCGACCTCGCGGAGCTCGGCCGCTGGACGGCGGAACTCGAGGGGGCGACGTTCTGGCTCCTGGACCTGCACCGCTGGCTCGACTTTCTCGCGGCCGATTTCCTGGCCGCCCTCGATTTTCAACGGAAATGCCCCGAGCCGTTCCAGCGGCTGGACCGTGCCGGTGACCGTTACGGAATCTTCACCGCGGCGAGCCACCTGCCTGCCGGCATGCTCACGCTGCACGGTCGGTCGAACTTCCTGGAAGTCGAACGGCAGGCGGAGCGGATGTTCACGATGCAGGCCGACAGGATCGCCGCATTGCGACGGGACCGGCATCTCACGAGCGAGAGCCTTCTCGTGCCGCCGGCCCGCCGCGAGGCCTTCGTCGCCTACCTCGCCGCGCTGTCGCCCGCCAACCGGCGGACGCTCGTCGAGGCGACGCGGACGCCCTATGAGTGCGGTTATCTCGTCAACATGCTCTTCCGGGCCGACTCGGCGGAGTTCGTGGAAGGTCAGTGCGAGGTGCTGCGGAGATTCGACCGGCTCACGCCCCAGGCCACGGTCGAGCAACTCATGGGCGTGCTCTTCTACCGCGGGCACTCGTTCTCCGCGATGGAGTGGGCCGACCGGTTCAATCCTGAACTCATCGAGGAGGCGGCCGCGCTCACCGGCCCGTCCGCCGCGGCGTTCTTCGCTTCCTGCGGGCTCGCGCGTGCCGCGTTTCGGGAGACGGGTCGCTACGGCCCCACCCTCACGCTCCGCGACTCGCGGACGAAGGGGATCTACGACTGCGTCCGCGCCACCGACCTCGCGGTCACGCTCTTTCGCAACTCCGGCCGCTCCGGCGCGGGGCACATTCGCTGGTCGGCCGGAACGGACGGGCATTCGGTGCCGGCATCCTGGGGCGACGGCTCGGGAAAGGTGCTCGTGGACGATCCACTCGCCCCGAGCACCACCGAGGCCACGTGGCCCGACTCCTAGTTCGGAGGCGCCGCCTGGCCCGAAATGCTCCGTGACAAACCCAAGCCCTATGCCGCCGAGCTTCTCGTCAGGGGCATCGACAACTACGTCTGGGCGGCGGGCTACGCGATCCGCGGCGAGGCGGCCGGCACGCTCGTCACCAGGAGGATTCCCTACCTGTCGGAGTTCCAGGAGTCGGGCGAGCGGAGGATATTCGCGGGACCGTATCCCGACTTCTGACGAGCCGACCGTGCGGACGGGCCGCATGCGTCCGTCGCCGCCCGGCTCCGGCCCCCGACTCCGTCCGGAGCGTGAAACCCCGGGAATCATGCCGCGGCGTCCCTCGCGGGCCGGATTGAAGAGGGGTGCGCCGGTCGATGTAGACTTCCGTCCGGAAAACCGCGGACCGGTCCCGGCTGCCCGCGGACAAGGTCGTCACCGACCCGGTTCCAACCACTCGCCGCATGCTGCGGCGACGGACTTGTTTCACGGTCGGCAGGGCGCGGCGAACATGTGGCGTGATCGACGAGTGATCGTGGCGGGAGGCACGGCCGGATTCGGGCTCGTGCTCGCACGGCACCTCGCGCGGGCAGGGGCCCGGGTGGTGATCGTGGGCCGCTCGTCCGGGAGCGTGAGGGCCGCGCTCGAGGCGTGTGAACGGGCCGGCGAATCGACGGCGGCGATCCACGGCATCGCGGCCGACCTCGGCAGGGCAGGGGAGGGCAACCGCGTCGCCGACGAGACCCTCCGGCTGCTCGGCGGGATCGACGACCTCTTCTGCTGCGTCGGCCGCTCCGGGAGGGCCCGCATGCTCGACACCACCGACGACCTGCTCCGCGACTACCTCACCGCCAACCTCTTCGCCGCGACCGAGATCACCCGGGCCACGGCCCCCGACATCGCCGCCGCCCGCGGCCACGTCGTCTTCATCGGGAGCCTCGCCGGCAAGATCGTGATGCCGTTCATGGGGCCCTACTGCGTCGCGAAATCGGCGCTGGCGGCGTATGCCGACGCGGTCCGGATCGAACTGGCGCCCCGGGGCGGGCATGTGTTGCTCGTGTCGCCCGGGCCGATCCGCCGGCAGGCCGACGACCCCGCCGCCGACCGGGCCGCCGGCCGCTATGCGGAGGAGGCGGCCGCCGCGGGCCTGCCGCCAACGGCCGCGGCAGCAGGCGGCACGACGAGCCTGGAGCAACTCGATCCCGACCGGCTCGCCGCGGAGGTGCTCGCCGCCTGCGTTAACAACGCATACGAGCTGGTGGTGCCACGGAAGGTGGGCCTGCTCGCGGGCCTGATCGAATGGTTTCCGCATTGGGGGCGGCGTCTGCTCGCCCGCGCCACCACCCGCTGACAAGTCGCATCGCCCCGCACGATCGGCCCCGCACGATCGCCGCCGGCGGCAGGCGACAAGGTCGCCGGCGCCGGCTATATAAAGACGGCCGCTGCCGCTGCCGCCGCAGTGGACGACGGCCGACAGCCGATGGCCGTCACGTTCATCCACGAGTTCGGAAGAGAGGCTTTGATGGCGGGAACCTCAGAGGCGTTCGCGGGCATCGGGAAGATCCGGTTCGAGGGCCCGTCCTCGAAGAACATGCTGGCCTTTCGCCACTACGACGCCGACGCGCTCGTGGAAGGCAAGCCGATGCGCGACCACCTGCGGTTCGCCGTCTCCTACTGGCACACCTTCCGCGGCACCGGCAGCGATCCGTTCGGGCCGGGCACCATGCTCCGCCCCTGGGAGACCGCCGGCGCCCCGCTCGAGGCGGCGCTCGCCCGGACCGACGTGGCCTTCGAGTTTCTCGAGAAACTCGGCTGCGACTTCTACTGCTTCCACGACCGCGACGTGGCCCCGGAGGGACGCACGCTCGCCGAATCCAACAGGCATCTCGACGCGGTCGTCGATCGGCTCGAGCAGCACCAGAGGCGAACCGGGAAGCATCTTCTCTGGGGCACGGCCAACCTCTTCTCCAACCCGCGGTACGTGCACGGAGCCGCCACGAGCCCCAACGTCGAGACGTTCGCCTACGCCGCCGCGCAGGTGAAGAAGGCCCTCGAGGTCACGCACCGCCTCGGCGGGGCGGGCTATGTCTTCTGGGGTGGTCGCGAGGGCTACCAATGCCTGTGGAACACCGACATGAAGCGGGAGGTGGACCACCTCGCGACGTTCATGCACATGGCGGTGGAGTATGCGCGGGAGCTCGGCTTCACGGGCCAGTTCTACTTCGAACCGAAGCCGCGTGAGCCGATGAAGCATCAATACGACTTCGACTCGGCCACGTGCATCAACTTCCTGCGTGCCCACGGCCTGGAGAAGCACGTGAAGCTGAACATCGAAACCAACCATGCCACGCTCGCCGGCCACGAGATGCAGCATGAACTCGAATACGCCGGCATGCAGGGCTTCCTCGGCTCGATCGACGCCAACACCGGCGACACCCTCGTGGGCTGGGATACCGATCAGTTCCCCACCAACGTCTACCTGACCACGCAGATCATGCATTCGCTCCTCAAGTACGGCGGCCTCGCGCCGGGCGGCGTCAACTTCGACGCCAAGGTCCGCCGCGAGAGCTTCGAGCCGGTCGATCTCTTCCACGCCCACATCGGCGGGATGGACGCCTTCGCCCACGGGCTCAAGATCGCGGCTGCGATGCGGGCCGACGGAGCCCTCCAGAAACTCCTCGAAGACCGCTACGCATCCTGGTCGGAACCGCTGGGCAGGCGGATCGAGTCCGGCACGGAAAGCCTCGCGTCGCTCGAGAAGGAGATGCTCGCCAAGGGCGAGGCCGCGGCCTGCAGGAGCGGCCGGCAGGAACTCTTCGAAAACCTGGTCAACACCTATCTCTGATCGTCGCGGAGCGCGAGTGGTGCCTCGTCACGCATGGTGGGTCGGCGTGGTGCTGGTGGCCCTGACGGCCGGGCGGGCGCTGCCGGCCGCGCCGCCGGGGCTCGCGACCGCGGCCTGGAAACTCGAAACGATCGAGTTGCGCGACGGCCGCCGGCTCGACGGGCTCGTGCTGGACGCCGCCGCCGGGGATGACGTCGACGACATCCGCTTCGCGGAGGTCAAGCGACCGCCCGGCCGGCCGATGTACGTGATCGTCTGGGGCCCGCTGGCGGCCGAGCGGGTCGCCGCCGTCGATCGGCTCCCCCCCGCGGAGCACGAGCAGCTCGCGGCCCGGGTCCGATCGTTTCTCGAGGGCCGACAGCGGCAGGCGGACGCCGAGACGGCCGTCCGGCTGGAGCGTCAGGACGAGAACGGCCCCTGGCGACACGACGGCGAGGGTTTCGTGGTCACCAGCACCGCCGATCCCGCCACCACCCGGACCGCGATCGTGACGCTCGAGCAGGTCTTCGGCGGGCTCGAGACACTCGTCGCGGCCGCCCCGCCGGACGGCCGCTGGAAGCCGATCGCCGTGCGGCTCTGCGGCTCGGCCGCGGAGTATCGCAACGTGCAGCGGTCGCTCGGAATCTCCATCGACAGCCCGGCGTTCTACGTGCCTTCCCGCCGGCTGCTCGTGGCCGGCGGCGACATGCCTGCCATCGCCGCCGGCGGCGCGGCCGTGGACGATGAACTCGCCGCAGCCGCCCAACGCTTCGGCCAACTCGACCGGCTGCTCAACGAGCGGCTCAAGTCGCTGGCGGCGGATCTCGAGCGGCAGGGATATCCGGCGACCGAACGGGGGGCGATCGTGCAGCGGGCGCGGCAGCGTTGGGAGCGGGAACGCGACACCGAAGTGACCCGCATCGAGGCGGCCCGCCGCGACAACCTCGCGGCGGTCGATCGCGGCCGTCGGGCCTTCCGGCAGCGGCTCGCCCACGAAGCCTGGCATGCCTACGCCGACACGCGTCTCCGGGCGGCGGATGCCGCCGGCCTCCCGGCCTGGCTCGACGAGGGTCTCGCGCAGGTCGTGGAATCGGCGCCGCTCGAGGCGGGTGAACTCCGCCTCGACGCCCCCGATCCCCGGCGGCTCGCCGCGCTCCAGGAATCGATCCGCGCAGGCATGGCCCCCCGCCTCGCCGAACTCGTGCAGGCGGGGCAGCGGCCGTTTCTCGAGGGTCACGCCGGCCGCGACGGCGAACGCGGTCGCGCCTACCTCGCGGCCTGGGGCCTCGCGCTCGACCTCGCCCTGCTGCGGCCGGTGCTGTCGCCGGCCGCCATCGTGGAGATGACGAAGACAGAGGGCGACCCTGTCAGGGGCCTCGAAATGCTGACGGGCGTCCCGGTCGAACGATACGAAGCCGACTGGCGGCGAAGGATTCTCGCCCTGGGCGACACGCGGCCGGCGGGCGCCGCCGTGCCGCCGCCGGAGCCGGTCACGCGGGGCCGGTGACCGGTGCGGTCGCCTTCTCCATGGCGGCCCTGATCGCCGCCTGCAGCCCGGCATCGAGGATCTTCCCGCCGTCGGCTGTCGTCACGTGACAGGCATCCACGACCTGATCGAGGTAGGTGCCGATCTTCGCGGCCCGCACCGACAGCCCGGCCTCGAAGAGCACCCGCGCGACGCCGTAGAGCAGCCCGGGGGCGTCGTGCGCGAAGACCTCGAGGATCGTCGCGTGCTGCGAACTCTCGTTGTCGAACGTGACGCGGACGGGCTGCACGACGGCCGGCCTGACCTGCGGCGCGAACGGGTTCCACCGGGGGGCGAACTCGGGCGGCCGGTCGCCGAGGATCGCGGTTCGGACCGCCTCGCAGATGTCGGCGAGCCGCTCGGCGGGCGGCTCGCCCGCGAAGTCGGGATCGACGACGGTGAAGTGATCGACGACGTGCCCGTCGCTGAAGGTGTGGATGTCGGCGGCGAGGATTTCGAGCCGCTGGCTCGTCAGGCTGCCCGTGACCCGATGGAAGATGCCGGCCCTGACGTCCTCCCGGGTGCCCACGGTCACCGTCACGGTGGAGGTGCCGGGCTGCCAGCGGGCCGTCGCAAACACGCCCCCCGGGGGGAGGCGGGCGAGCCTGCCGAGTTCTTCGACGATGCGGTCGGGAGGGGTCGCCCCGAGGTACGACGCCGGAAGGCCCCGCGCCAGTCGCGCGACGGGATCGTCGGCGTCGCGTTCGCCGAGCAGCCTGACAAGCCCCTTGCGGCCACGATCCGCCGCCACGCTCGGCCCCGAGCCGTCGAGGAAGCCGAGCGTCTTGTAATAGAGGTCGCCGAGCAGGTCGGCCTTCCACTTCGTCCAGGTTTCCGGCCCCACCGCCGAGACGTCGGCGGCGGTGAGCAGGGCGAGCATCCGCAGCACTTCGGGCGAGCCCACGTCGCTGGCGAACCCCGCGACGATCGTGTCGTCGCCCACGTCGCGGCGAAACGCGAGATGGGCCATGGTGAGGTGCCGCAGCACCAGAAACTCGACGATCGCCGCCTCGTCGGCGGGCAGATTCATCTCCAGCCCCACCTCCCGGGCGATCCGCGCGCCGACCTCGCTGTGGTCCTCGACGAATCCCTTGCCGATGTCATGGATCAGCAGGGCCAGCAGCAACGGCCGCTTGCGGTTGAGGGCCCGCCACTCGTCCCCGAGCCACCCGTCCTCCGCCGCGAACTTCGCCGCCCGTTCGACCGAAAGGATGCAGTGCTCGTCCACCGTGTATTTGTGGAAACTGTTGAACTGAAGCAGGTTGCGGGCGTGCGCGAACTGCGGGATCAGGATCTCGAGCACCCCCAGTTCGTGCAGCCAGCGCAGCGCGTCGGCCAGCTTCGCCGGGTGGTCGAAGAGTCCGAGAAAGACCGTTCTGGCGACCGGATCGACTTCGTGATCGAGCGCCGGCACGCCCGCCCGGATGGCCTCCCACGTCTCGCGGGCCACGGGCATGTCGTAGAGCATCGACAGTTCGGCGAGCCGCACGATCTCGCGGAGGCTGCCCGCGACCCGCGGCAGGCTCGCGGCCGTGGCCGACACGTCGAGCGGTCCCACGCGGAAGGTGCCGTCCACGGCGTGGCCGAGGAGGCCCCGGGCCAGCGCCTTCACGGGACCGGAAAACCGAAGCCGGCGGAGCATCGTCTCGACGACCTGTGCGACGCGGCGGGTGTGGCCGAAATAGTCGCGCATGAACCGCTCGACGCCCAGCAGACCGTCCCCCGACTCGAGGCCGAGGGCCGCCGCGATCCGCACCTGTTCGGCGCGGGTGAGCTCGTCGGCCGGTTTGCCGGCGGCGAGATGGAGATCGTTGCGGACCCGCATCAGAAACTCGCCCGCATCACGGACGGCGTCGGCGTCGGCCCGCGTGATGCCCCCCGCGAGCGCGACTTCGTCGAGGGTGTCGACGTCGTGGACCAGCCGGCCGAGCCAGCGGACAAGTTGGATGTCGCGGAGCCCCCCGGGTGACCGCTTCACGTTGGGCTCGAGGAGCGCGAAGGTCTGGCCGTACTTCTGGGCCTCGTCGCTGCGGGCCGCGATCAGCCGGTCGATGACGCGGCGTCGCGACCGGCCGATCGCCGAACGCAGCCGTTGGCGGAGAAGCGGCACGAGGGCGGCGTCGCCCGCGAGCGTGCGGCAGTCGAGCAGCGTGCTCATGATGGTGGCGTCTTCCCCCGCGAGCCGCACCGCCTCCGCGACGGTTCGCACGCTCTGGCCGACGTCGAGCCCGGCGTCAAAGAGGTCTTGAAGCAGCCGCCGCGCGGCGTCGGCCACGACGTTTGCGGCCCGGCCGTCATGGAGAATCATCAGATCGACGTCCGACCAGGGCGCCATCTCCTGCCGGCCGAAGCCGCCGTGCGCGACGAGCGCCGCATGCTTCGCGAGCGCTGCCGCCTCGTCGGCCGGCAGGTCGGCGACCAGACCGGCCCAGACATCACGGACGATCACCTCGAATCGTTCCGACGCAAAGACGCAGACGGCCCAGCCCTGGGCGCCCGAGGCATGCTGGGCGGCGATCCGCGCCCGGGCCTCCGCCACGGCCTCCATCGCCCGGGCGACCGCCGGACGCACGTTTGCCGCCGCTGCGGGGAGCCCGGCCGTCATGGATGAATCCAGGGATCGTCGGAGACGCCCGCCTGCCGATTCGCGACCCGCCCCAGCACGAAGAGGAGGTCGCCGAGACGGTTGAGGTATTCGATCGCATTGGCGGGGATCGTCGCGTGTTCGTCCGCCGCGAGCGTCACGATCCGTCGCTCGGCGCGGCGGCAGACGGTGCGGGCGACATGAAACGCCGCCGCCAGCGGCGTGCCCGCCGGCAGGATGAAGCACTTCAGCGGCTCGAGCGTCTCCTCGTGCCGGTCGATCTCCAACTCGAGCGCTTCGACATGCGCCGCCGTGATCCGCTCCTCGGCCGCGTCCGGCGTGGCCAACTGCGCTCCGAGATCGAAGAGTTCGCACTGCACGCGGCGGAGCAGGGGATCGAAGGCCGCGGCGACCGAATGCGTGCGGGCCATGCCGAGGTGGCTGTTGAGTTCGTCGACCGTGCCGAAGGCCTCGATTCTCGCGTGGTCCTTGCGCACCCGCGGTCCGCCAAAAAGCCCCGTCTGCCCCGCGTCGCCGGTCTTCGTGTAAATCTTCATGTCGGGCCGTGGCCTCCTGCGTGTCCGATCTCCGCACGTATACTGGGACTCATGGGAAAATCATGCAACTGGACGGTCGCGAACCTGCTCGCACCGCTCGCGATCGCCGTCGTTCTGCCGGGGCTCCCGGCCCGCGCCGCACCGCCGGCGGAGGCGGCTCCCCCGCCGACATCGCCGCTCGAACGCCGCTTCCTCACGGAGCCCGTCCGCGTCACCGACGGCATGACCAAGGCCGGCGAGGGCTACTTCTCCCCTGATGCGCGACGGATCTGCTACCAGGCGGTGCCCCCCGGACACCCCTTCTATAAAATCTACGTCCAGGACTTCGACGCCGCGGCGCCGCGGCCCGTGCCGCCTCGGCAGGTCAGCCCGGGGCAGGGGCGGACGACCTGCAGCTGGTTCTCGCCCGACGGCTCACGGCTCCTCTTCGCGTCCAGCCATCTCGATCCGGATGTCGGCGGCACGGAGGCCGCGGCCCGCGCGCAGGCCGAGGACGACGCCCGCAGCGGCAGACGCCGCCGGTATCAGTGGGACTTCGATCCCTGGATGGACATCTTCACCTCGCGACTCGACGGCACCGACCTCGTGCGGCTCACCGCCTCGAAGGGCTACGACGCCGAGTGTTCCTTTTCCCCCGACGGCCGCCAGGTGCTCTTCGTGAGCGACCGGGACGGCGATCCCGACATCTACGTGATGGATGCCGACGGGGCCAACCTGCGGCAGCTGACCGATGTTCCGGGCTACGACGGCGGTCCGTTCTTCTCGCCCGATGGCGCCTGGATCGCCTACCGCACCGATCGCATCGAGAAGGACATGCTTCAAATCCATGTCATGAAGGCCGACGGCACCGGCGACGTGGCGGTGACCGCGGGGCAGGGGGTACGGTGGGCTCCCTACTGGCATCCCACCAGGCCGTGGCTGATCTGGACCGGCGCCGACCACTCCGATCCCACGCAGCGTCCCAACTACGACCTCTGGATCGCCCGGTATGACGTGCCCGGGGCTGGATTTCGGGCCGGTGCGGCGCTGCGGCTCACCGACCACGAAGGGGCCGACGTGCTGCCCTCCTTCTCTCCCGACGGCACGCTCCTCATGTGGACGGCCAGCCGTGGTGAGCAGGCCGGCGGACGCGGCCCGACGAGCCAACTCTGGGTGAGCCGGCTCGATCTCGACGCGATCGGCGACGCGCTCGATGCCCCCGCACCCGCCGTCACGAAAGGCACCGCTCCATGACTTCCCCCTCCCCGCACGACGACCGCGGCGTGGCGATGATCGGCGGCGGCCAGATGGCTCTGGCCCTCGCGGAGGGCTTCTGCCGGGCCGGCCTGCTCGAGCCGGCCGACATCATCGTCCATGATCCCCACGCCCCGGCCCGCGAGCGGCTGGCGTCGCGGCTGCCCGGCATCCGGTTCGCCGACACCCCTCGGGCCGCAGCCGCCGCGGCCGGCCTGGTTTTTCTGGCCGTGAAGCCGCAGCAGGCGGCCGAAGCCTGCGGCGGGATCGCCGGCGGCCTCCGCGGCGACGCGGTGCTCGTCTCGATCGTCGCCGGCCTGTCCACGGAGTCGCTCGCCGGCCTGACGGGCACGCGGCGGATCGTCCGCGTGATGCCCAACACCCCGAGCCTCGTCGGGCGAGGCGTCTCGGTCGTCTGCCGCACGGCCGACGTCCCGGCGGCGGCGGCGGAACGGGTCTCGAAACTGCTCGCCTCCGTGGGGCACGTCCACGACGCCGACGAGTCGCTGATGAACGCCGTGACCGGCCTCTCCGGCTCCGGCCCGGGATTCGTCGCCCTGCTCGTCGAAGCGCTCGCCGATGGCGGGGTGAAGGCGGGGCTTCCCCGCGGCCTGTCGCTCGCGCTCGCCGTCGAGACGCTCTCGGGAACGGCCGCGCTTCTGGAGCAGACGGGCGAGCATCCGGCGCAGATCAAGGATCGCGTCACGAGCCCCGGGGGGACGACGATCGCGGGCCTCGCCGTCCTCGAGCAGCGGGGCGTCCGCAGCGCGCTCATCGACGCCGTCGTGGCCGCCGGCGCCCGCGCCAGGGAACTTGGCGGCACAGGCTGACCTTTCGGCCGCCCCGGCCTGCGACGGCCTGCGACGGCCTGGCCGCGACCGCGCCTGGCCTGAAGACCGCCCGCGGCTCCCCACGCCACGGCCCGTGCGGGGGATTCGTGGCCGCTGGCTCAGCCGCGGCGGGCCTTCGCTGCTTTCTTGGCGGCCTTCTTGGCGGTCTTTTTCACGGTCTTCTTCTTGGCGCCGGCCGACGTCTTCTTCGTCGCGGTCTTGCGGCCGCCGAACACCGTATCCCAGCCGTCGGCGTATTTGGTCGAACTGCCCACGCGAATCACTGACATGGCGATGCTCCTCGGCGACCAGACCGGAACGGCTCGCCGCGGACACGATGCCGCGGAACGAACAAGCCGTGTGGTAGCGAGCGGACTCGGGCCGTGTCAATGCGGGGCGATGATCTCGATGAAGATTCGGCCCCACTCCTCGGGGAACCGGGGCCGACCCCGCGGCACGTCCACGGCTGTCGGGGCAGCCGCGTCGGAAACAACGAGCAGTTCGTTTCGATCCCGCAGCAGCGCCGTGATGTCGTACTCGAGCCGACCGCCGGCGGCCACCGCAAAAGACAGCTCGGCGTCATTGAGAACCAGTCGCCAGGGCACGTCCGGGGTCTCCCGCTCCACCACGATCACCACCGTGTCGCCGGGCCCGATTCCGGACGGGCGGCCGAAGCGGCGGAGCCAGCGGCCCGCGTCGGCGGTGCGGGGCTCCCAGGCGTTGCCGAGTTGGATCGCGTGTCGGGGCATCGGGATTCGAGGGGTTTCGAGTGCTGGGCCGTGGAGGCGGACGAAACGCCCGGCCGCCGCTATACTCTCTCACCTCACGGGCGTAGCGATCGTATCGCCGACCCGTTGTCCGGAACACCACTGGAGCCGATGCCGACGATGGGAAACGCCCTCGAGTTCACCGACGACAACTTTCAGAGCGACGTCCTCGGTTCAGCCGTTCCGGTGCTGGTTGACTTCTGGGCGCCCGGGTGCGGCCCGTGCCGCATGATCGGCCCGGTGATCGAGGAGTTGGCCGTCGAGAACGCCGGCACCTTCAAGGTGGGCAAGGTCAACATCGACGACAGTCAAAAGCTCGCGATGTCGTACAACGTCGCCAGCATCCCCACCATCATGATCTTCAGCGGCGGCAAGCTCGTGCAGCAGTTCATGGGCGTGCAGCCGAAGGCGAAACTCCAGCAGGCGCTCGACGAGGCGAAGTCGGCATAGGCCGTCACATCGCCCCGACGGTCTCCAGCTCGCGACTCCGCACCGAGGCGGTGACGGGGCCTCTCCAGCGTTCGATCGTGGCGTCGTCGACGAAGCCGGCGAGATCGACCTCGCTCCCCGGCTGGCGGAGTTTCTCCACGGCCTTGGCCTCGATCTGCCGGACCCGTTCGCGGGTCACTTCGAAGATCGAGCCCACCTCCTCGAGCGTGTAGCTGTAGCCATCGACCAGTCCGAACCGGAGCCGGATGATCTCCCGCTCCCGGTAGGAGAGCGTGTCGAGCGCCCGGGTGATCGAGCCTTCGAGCGACTGCTGGTTGAGGTTCTTGAGCGGATCCTCCTCGCGGCGGTCGCTGACGAAGTCGCCCACCGCGCCCTCGTCGGAGTCGCCCAGGGGCTGATCGAGCGAAACCGGCCGTCGCGACATCCGACAGATGCAGTCGGTCTCCTCGAGGGAGAGCCCCGACCGCTCCGAGAGTTCCTCGATCGTCCCCTCGCGGCCGTGGTCCTGGAGAAACTGCCGCTGCAGGTTCCGCATCCGCGTCATGGCATCGACCATGTGCACGGGCACGCGGATGGTGCGGCTCTGGTCGG
>SXHR01000154.1:0-8384 GCA_005773625.1 Planctomycetaceae bacterium
GCCCTCGGCGGCCGGCGTGAGCACGAGTTCGGCCCCGAGCGCCTTGAGCATCCGCCGCCGCTCGAGGCTCATGCTCTCGGGCATGGTCACGCGGAGCTTGTAGCCACGGGCCGCACACACATAGGCCAGGCCGATCCCCGTATTGCCGCTGGTGGGCTCGATGATCACCGTCTCGGAGCCGATCAGCCCGTCCCGCTCCGCCGCGTCGATCATCGCGCAGGCAATGCGGTCCTTCACGCTCCACAACGGGTTCATGTTCTCGATCTTGCCGGCGACGGTGGCGACGCAGCCTTCGGTGACCCGCCTGAGGAGCACAAGCGGCGTGCGGCCGATGCACTGCGTGATGTCGCCGCGGATGCCCGCCGGCAGCTTCGATGTCACCATATGCCCAGGTCCTCGGATAACCGGTTGATCGTGGACGGAGAACGCCCTCCGGCCCCTGCCGGCACAACCCGCCCACCTCCCATTATCGGCACGATCGTCGCGAAACTGAAATCAGCACGACTCCCGCGGCCCGCCCCCCTTGGTCGCGGTTTGGCCCGACTGCCTACGGCAACCGCTTCACCTTGATGCTGCGGTAATGAACCTCGCTGCCTGGATCGTGGGCCTGCAGGGCAAACGTGCCCTGCGAGAGCTTTCGCGTGCCCGTCACGCCATCCGGTTCGACAAACTCGTAAAGCACCCGTCCATCCACGGCCACGCCGACGGTCTTGCCGTTGACGAGCACCTCGAGCGTGAACCACGCGTTGTCCTTGGCGGGTGGCGTGAAGTTCTTGACGACGTTGTAGAGGCTGCCGGTCCGCACCGGATCCTGCTGCGAGTTGTTCACCTGCACCTCGTAGCCCTGGGCGGGCCAGCCGTCGGGCTGGAAGGCCGTGTGAATGAAGAGGCCGGAGTTGGCGACCGGCTTCGTCATCACCTCCGCCTTGAGGTGGAAGTTCTTGAAGGACTCGGGCTTGGCTTCATCGCCCCCCACGTAGAACAAATGACTCCGGGGACCGTGACAGACGATCGCGCCGTCCACCACCGACCAGCTTGCGGTATTCTCATTGGCTCTCCAGCCGGCGAGGCTTTTGCCGTCGAAGAGCGGCACGAAGCCCTCGTCGCCGTCGGCGGCCGAAACCGCCGGGACGACGTCGGCGACCACGAGCAGCGCGCCACACACGGCCGCCCGCGCCACCATTCGAACCAGGAACGACCGACGCTCGTAGTGCATGGACGAATCCCCCTTGCCAGATTCCACGAAGGATACCGCGATCTCCACGACCGCCGCCTGTCGAGAGCATACGGGGCCGGCGGCTGACCCGCCATCACCTCCGGGGCCAACCCGGCAGGCCCCGGACGCCGTCCGCCGCCGCCTCGACGCTGCCGGACTGAATCACCGCCCGGTCCTGCTCTCGATCGACACCGACGTCGCCCTCGGCGGTGAACCGTGCCGGGAATGGCTCGTGGTCACCTCCGACCATCTCACGGTCACGGACGGCGCCGACTCGCTCCGGTCACTCGACTGGCGGGGCGTCGAGCGGATCCGCACGACCTCCGGCGTGGGCGGTGGCTCGCTGCAGGTCCGTACCGGTGGCGTGTGGATCGACCTGGTCCGCTATTCAAACACGCTGGCCAACCGCTTCCATAAAGTCTCCCGCATGCTGGAGAAGTCACGGGAGAGCCTGGCCGCGGGGCTGCCATGTGAACTCGAGGCGATCGACGGTCCGCTCGATCCTCCACGCTGTGCATCATGCGGCCTGAGGCTTCAGGCGGCCGACGACGCCTGTCCGCGGTGCATGCAGAAAGGTCAGATCCTCCGCCGGGTCGGCACGCTCCTGGCCCCCTACGCCCGCGGTTCGATGCTCCTCTGTCTGCTGACGTTCATCGGCGTGGTGGCCGAACTCGTGCCCCCCAAGCTTCAGCAGTACATGGTTGACGACATTCTCTCGGCACAGGTGGCCACGCAGCCGGGAGCCACGCCCGCCGCCGCGCTTCCCGACTTCAAGACGGCCCTGCTCGTGGTCGTGCTGGCGCTCGCCTTCTCCCGGGTGCTGCTCGCCGTCGTCGGGGTGATCAAGGGCCGGCTGACGTCGGCGATCGGCACCGGGATCACGGCCACCCTTCGCGACGAGATGGTCCGGAAGCTCCAGAGCCTGTCGGTGGCCTATTACGACCGTCATCAGGTCGGCTCGATGATCAGCCGGGTGGCCCACGACAGCGAGGTGCTGCATGGGCTCATGCACCAGATCACCGGCGGTTTTCTGCTCCAGATCGTGCAGCTCGTGGCGGTCGGCGGGATGCTCGTCTGGATCAACCCCAAGCTCGCGGCCTACACGCTGATCCCGGTGCCGCTGGTCATCCTGGGCTCGTGGATCTTCTGGCGGCATGTCTACCCGCGGCACTACCGGCTCTGGGACGCCGCCAGCAAGCAGATGACCACGCTCTCCGGCATGCTCTCCGGCATCCGGGTCGTGAAGGCGTTCGCCCAGGAGGGGCGTGAGTTCGACCGCTTCCACGCCGCCAGCGACCACCTCCGTCGCTGGCGGCAGTGGGTCGAACACACCAACACCACCTACGCCGCGTCGATGCAGATCGTCTTCAGCCTCGGCGGCCTGATCGTCTGGTACGTCGGCGGCCGCGACGTGATCGGCGGCAGCATGACACTCGGTCAACTGATCGCCTTCCTGGCCTACCTGGCGATGTTCTACGCCCCGCTTGGCGCGCTCTCCAACTTCACGACATGGCTCACCAGCTTTCTCTCCGGCAGCAAGCGGGTGCTCGAGCTCCTCGACACGCCCGCGCTGATCGACGAGCCGACGGCCGCGGAGCCGTGGACCGACGCCCGGGGCGAGATTCGCTTCGAGAACGTGACGTTCGGCTACGATCCCAACCAGCCGGTGCTGCATGACGTCTCCTTCACGGTGGCGGCCGGCGAGATGGTGGGCATCGTCGGCCGATCGGGCTCGGGAAAAACCACGCTCGTCAGCCTGCTCGCCCGGTTCCACGACGTGCAGGAGGGCCGGATCACGGTCGATGGCCACGACATCCGCCGGCTCTCCACCCACGACCTCCGTGAGAAACTCGGCGTCGTGTTTCAGGACTCGTTCCTGTTCCGCGGCACGATCTGGAAAAACCTCTCCTTCGGGCGACCGCAGGCGACGATCGAGCAGGGACTCGCCACCGCCAAGGCCGCCGGGGCCCATGATTTTCTCTGTCGGCAGCCACTGGCCTACGAGACGCTGCTCGGCGAGCACGGCGCGGGACTTTCCGGCGGCGAGAAGCAGCGGCTCTCGATCGCCCGCACGCTCCTCTACGACCCGCGGATCCTCGTGCTCGACGAGGCCACGAGCAACATCGACGCCGAGGCCGAGAAGGCGATCCAGGAGGCGCTCGCCGTTCTCGTCCGCGGTCGCACCACGATCGCGATCGCCCATCGGCTTTCGACGCTCCGCAACGCCGACCGGATCCTCGCTTTCGACCGTGGCCGGCTGGCCGAGCAGGGCACGCACGCCGAGCTCCTCGCGGCGGACGGCATCTACGCCCGGCTCGTGCGGATCCAGACCCGGGTCACGAAGCAGCCGACCGTCGATTCGCTCCTCGTCGAGGACGAGGAAACCGGGGTCGGGATCACGGTCCCGGTCGACGGGGGCACCCCGCCGGAGGAGGACGCCGGCGACAAGGCCGGCGCCGCCGGGATCAACTGGCTCGATCCCGCGGTGCATCGGTTCGCCGTCGGTGACCAGCAGCGGATCGAGATGCGTGACGACGGCGGCCGCCACTCGGCGGGCATCTTCATCCTCCGCACCTTCCCGGCGGCCCATCCGGAGGCCTACCTCTCCGTGCGCGGCTGGGACGACGCCGGCGACGAAATCGAGCTCGGCATGATTCGGTCGCTCGCGTCGTGGCCGCCGGAGGATCGTGACGTCGTGCGGACGGCGCTGGCACGGCGGTCACTGATCCGTGAGATCCGCCGTATCCATGACGTCAGGCTGGTCCATGGCTATCTCGATTTCGACGTCGAGACCGCGGCGGGACGCGGGGGCTTCACGGCCCGTTGGACGCAGAGCCAGGCCTTCGACTACGGCGCGGGGGGCAAGATGCTCATCGACACCGAGGAAAACCGCTGGGTGATTCCCGCCGTGGATGTGCTGCCCGACACCGACCGGGAGCGGCTGCTGCACTACGTCTATTGGTAGGCCGATCGGGCGGCGGACGGGTGGGAATCTGACGATTGCGGGGTTTTCGTCGGTTTGTTGCAGCCCGTTCCACGAGCAACTACAAGAACTGTCTGTCGATGGCCTCGGCTCTCCCGTCCGGGACGAGCCGACTTGGATACATCTCCCACCCGGGGAATGTAACCATGACTCACCCACTTCCCGTTCCTCAGCTTCCCTTCTGGAGATGACTCATGAATATCGCTGATCTGATTACAAGCCAGTTGACACCCGATGTCCTCGGCAAGCTCGGCGGCCTCATCGGGGCCAACGAGTCGCAGACCAAGACTGCCACCAGCGCGGCTGTGCCCGCACTCCTGAACGTGTTTGCCAAGATGGCCGGCACCAACAGCGGCGCCGACCAGCTCTCGAAGGCGATGGGCGGCCTCGACCTCGGCATGCTCGGCAACCTCGCCGGTCTCCTCGGCGGCAACCAGGCCTCGAATGTCGGGAGCCTCGGCGGCAACCTGCTCACCTCGCTGCTCGGCGGAGGCAACAACCTGTCGAGCCTCGTCGGCACGATCGCGCAGTTCGCCGGCATGCAGCCCGGGATCATGAAGACGCTCCTGACCTACCTCGCCCCGATGGTGCTCGGCATGGTCGCGAAGCAGTTCACCGGCAAGCCCGACGCCGCCGGCGTCGCGCGGCTGTTCTCGGAGCAGTCGGGCAACATCCGCAACGCGCTGCCGAAGGGCCTGTCGCTCGGCGACTTCGGCTCCGTCAGCGGTCGTCCCAGCGAGCCGGCCCGCCAGGGCGGCCACGCGCACGAGCCGCAGCCGGCCGGCCTTCCCGGGTGGCTCCTGCCGCTGCTCGCGCTCGGTGCCCTCGGCCTCGGCTGGTACCTCTGGAATCAGAACAAGGCCAACAAGGAGGAGGTCGCCGTGATCGAGACCGAGCGGAAGGTCGGCCCGGTGACCGTCCGCGAGGAGGAGACCATCGCGACCGATGGGAAGGACGTCATCGACACCGTCGTCGACACCCTCTCGATCGATCCGAAGTTTCTCGAAGCGGTTCGGATCGGCAAGAACGCGACCGAGCTCTTCGGCGGCCTGGGCAGCGTGCTCAAGGGGGTGACCAACGAGGAGACGGCCAAGCTGGCCCTCCCGGAACTCGAGAAGCTCGCCCCGATGCTCACCTCGCTCGAGGATGAGGCCGGCAAGCTTCCCGAAGAGGAAAAGCCCGCGTTCGCCGAGTTCATCGGCAAGAACGTCGGCCTCCTGTCGAAGGTGATCGACACCGTGATGGCGATCCCGGGCGTCAAGGATCTCCTCGGCCCGGTCGTGGGCCCGATGGTCGAGACGCTGACGAAGATGGCCAAGAAGTAGTCGGGAGTCCTCGTCGCCTGACACGATCGAACACCGGCCCGGATCGGCTCCGCCGATCCGGGCCGGCTCGTTTGCACGTCAAATGATCGCCAGCGGGTCGCGTTTTTCCTCGAGCGTGCCCCGGGTCACGCCCACGCGGTTGGCCGCCTTGAGCGCCATCCAGACATCCCGCCCCGTCGTGCGGCCCGCGAGGAGGTCACGGTAGGCGGTGATCACCCGACCGATTTCGGCGGCGGATTCGTCGAGGAGTTCGATGCGGAAGTGACGGACACCCCGGGCGATGAGCGATGGCACCGCCTCGGCGCCGCTCTGAGGCACGGCGTTGTAGAGGGTGTTGCGGCAGCCCACGTCGGCCGCGAGCGGGTGCTCGACGCCGATCCGGTCGCGCAGCTTCACCACGTGCTCGTCGCAGGGGCGACCGCAGTTGTGCTTGTTGGTGCCGGGCGAGAGCACGGCGCAGTACACGCAGTGCTCCATGTGAAACATCGGCATCCGCTGATGCACCACCACCTCGAGCCGCTCCGGCGACGTCGTCCCGACGAGCGCCAGCAGTTGCTCCCGGTTGCAGTCGTAGGAGGCCGTCACCCGGTCGCAGCCCGCCTCCATGAAGAACTCCGCCGTACGTTCGTTGGTGACATTCAGCGAGAAGTCGCCGACGACGGGCAGGCCGGCATTCCGGAAAAACCGCAGGCCCGCCCAGTTCCGCACGAGGATGCCATCGGCCGCCTGCTTCTCGAGCAGCCGGAAGATGCCCATCTCGTCGGGCTTCTGGATCCGCGGGGTGGCGAGGTGGATCGTGGCCCCGAAGCCCCGGCAGCGCTCGACGGCGGCACGGTACAGCCGGATGTCGGCAAACTCGACGTGGATCCGCCGCTCGCCGCGTTCGAGCACGTGGCCGAGTTGTTCGGGCGACCGCACGAGGACGTGCAGGGTGGGAAGGGCCGTCTCACCGGGATGAGTGGCGGCCGGCACGCGGCCCGACCAGGACGGTCGGGGTCTACCGTCGGCAGGCTTGGCGGCCGCCTCCTCGAGCCGGGCGAGCAGGTCGTGGCGGAGTCGGCCGAGCACGCTGAACGGCACCATCGGCGTGCCCGTGATCTCGGCCGAGAGACCACGGAGCTCGAATGGGCTGCCTCCGAGACGTCCCAGCTGGTCGCGGAGCGTGTCGAGCGAGAGCGGGTGCTTCAGGGCCTCGCGGGCAGGCTCGGCCGACACGACCTCGCATGTCGCGCCGAGAAGCGTGCGTGCCGTCACCCGCACCGCCGCACCCGGGGCGACCACCACGTGCAGGTCCACGGGCTGGCGCCGCTTGAGCTCGCCGCCGGCGAACGACTTTCGCAGCCGGCTCGTCAACGCCTGATCGTCGGTCTTCCAGACGGCCTGCCCCGGCTTGATGCGGGCGAGATCAAGGCCGCCGTGGGCGAACGCCAGTTCGACCCGACCGGTCGCGACGGGCTCGACGAGCGAACGGCCGCGTTCGAAGACCTCGTAGACACGCCCCCCCGCCGCCTCGTCACCGGTCGCGCCACAGTCGAAGGCGACGCCGTCGCCCCGCTTCACGCCCGCCACGAGATCGATCGCGATCCGTTCGCGGCGGACCTCGGCCACCGTCCCCAGCCGCACACCCCGCTTCGCACTGCCCGTCGCCGGAACGAGCATCTTGTGATCGCAGCCATGCAGCCAGCCGGGAGAGAAGCCCCGTGAGAAGGAGAGCTCCATCTCCTCGACGTCCTGCGGCGTGAACATCACCGGTCGGCCGGCCATGGCGGTGTCGATCGCCAGGCGGTAATGACGCGTGATGTTGGCGACGTATTCGGCAGTCTTGAGCCGCCCCTCGATCTTGAACGACGCCACCCCCGCCTCGATCAGTTCCGGCGCGAGTGAGTAGGCCGCAAGATCCTGGGGCGAGAGCAGGTATTTCCGGCTGCCGAGGTCGATGTCCGTGCCGTCGCAGACGAGGTCGTAGGGGAGCCGGCAGGCCTGCGCACACTGCCCCCGATTGGCGCTCCGGCCGCCGAGCGACTCGCTCGTGAGGCACTGGCCGGAATAGGCCACGCAGAGGGCCCCGTGCACGAACACCTCCAGCGGCATGGCCGTCTGCCGACCGATGGCGGTGATCTCGTCGATCGAGAGTTCCCGGGCCAAGACGACCCGGGCCATGCCCAGCGTCTCGGCCAGGGCGATCGTCTCGGCGCTCGTGAGCGTCATCTGGGTGGAGGCGTGCAGCGGCAGGGCAGGGGCGACCTCGCGGATCAGCCGGGCCGCCCCGACGTCCTGCACGAGCACCGCATCGACACCGGCGTCGGCCACGGCCGCAACGACGCGGGCGAACTCCGCCAGCTCGTCGCTGAACACCAGGGTGTTGAGCGTCGCGTATCCCCGCAGGCCGCGGAGATGCAGTGTCCGCATCAGCGACGGCAGTTCGTCGAGGGCGAAGTTGGCCGCGCGGAACCGGGCGTTGAAGCCGGTGTCGAGGCCGAAGTAGACGGCATCAGCCCCGTTCTCGATCGCCGCACGGACGCAGTCCCAGTCGCCGGCGGGGGCGAGGAGTTCGGGGGCTGGGCGAGCGGTCGAGGCGGCGGTGGGGTCGGGAGTCGGCATGGGCACCGCGAGTATAGGTCGCCGCGGCGGCCCGGGCCGTCAGTCGTCGTTGCCGCGGAGTTTGGCGAGCACCGACAGATCCTCGAGCGTCGTCGTATCGCCGACCGTTTCCCGGCCCGCGGCGATGTCGCGCAGCAGTCGCCTCATGATCTTGCCGCTGCGGGTTTTGGGGAGCGACGAGGTGAAGTGGATGTCGTCGGGTGCCGCGAGGGCGCCGATCTGGTGGCGAACGTGCTTCCGCAGCACGTCCTTGAGCGCC
>SXHR01000155.1:0-4101 GCA_005773625.1 Planctomycetaceae bacterium
CCCCGACGCCCGTGGTGATCTCGCCGCCGGTCTCGGCAGACCTGTGGAAGGAGCAGTTTTTCGCCCCCTACGTCGACATGGGGCTCTATCCCGTGCCCGACCTCGACGGCCTGGCCCGCAAATACGGCGTGGGGCTCTTCACGCTGGGCTTCATGCAGGCGAGCCCCAGCGGCAAGCTGGCCTGGGGCGGCTACGACGTGCTCACGCTCGACAGCACCAACGAGCAGGCCGCGGCGATCCGCGGCGAGATCAACGCCCTGCGGGCCGCCGGAGGCGACGTGATGGTGTCGCTCGGCGGGGCGGCGGGCGAGTCGCTCGCCCAGAACTACGCCAGGCGCGGGCTCGGCGCGGCGGCCCTGGCCACGGCCTACGGAGATGCCGTCGACGCGCTCAAACTGACAAAGGTCGATTTCGACATCGAGGGGGCCGCGGTCGCCCAGCCGGCCACGATCAAGCTGCAGATGGACGCGATCGCGCTGGTGCAGAAGACCCGGCCGAACCTCGGCGTCTGGCTCACGCTGCCGGTGCTGCCGCAGGGGCTCACGGCCGACGGCGTGAACGTCGTGAAGGCCGCCCTCGCGGCCGGCGTGAAGGTGGACGGCGTCAACGTCATGGCGATGGACTACGGCGACAGCGCGGCCCCCCCGCAACTGAAGTCGATGGGCGAGTACGCCATCGATGCGGCCAACGCCACCTTCGCCCAGATGACGACCGTGTTCGCCAGCCGGGGCCAGGTCTTCGGCTGGAACCAGCTCGGCGTCACGCCGATGCTCGGGGTCAACGACGTGGCGAGCGAGGTGTTCACCCTCCAGGATGCCGATCGCCTCGAGATCTTCGCGCGGGCCAAGGGGCTGGGCATGATCGGCATGTGGTCGATCAACCGCGACAACCCCGGGCCCGCGGGGCAACAGTCGGTGAATCATTCCGGGCTGCCGGCGCAGTCGGCCGGCGGATTCAGCCTGGCCTGGGGCGATTATGGCAGCGACCCGGCCATCGGCGGGGCCAACAATCCCGTCACGCCGCCGGTCGCTCCGCCGGCCCCCGTGCCCGCGATCACGATCGGTGATGTTTCGGTCGTCGAGGGGAGTCCGCAGGCGGCCGCGGGCTATCTCCGCACCTCGGGGAGCCAGATCCTCGACGCCGCCAACAACGCCGTCAGGATCGCCGGCGTGAACTGGTTCGGGTTCGAGACGGCCAACTTCGCGCCGCACGGGCTGTGGTCGCGGGGCTACCGGGAGATGATGGATCAGATGAAGTCGCTCGGCTTCAATACGATCCGTCTCCCCTACAGCGACCAGCTCTTCGACGCGGGCAGCACGCCCAACGGCATCGACTTCGCGAAGAACGCCGACCTGCAGGGCAAGAGCGGCCTCGCGATCATGGACGCGATCGTGGCCTACGCGGGCCGGATCGGGATGCGGATCTTCCTCGATCACCATCGCTCCGAGGCGGGCAACAGCGCCAATGCCTCCGGCCTCTGGTACACGGCCGCCTATCCGGAATCGACGTGGATCCGAAATCTCACGATGCTCGCCGGTCGTTACGCCGGCAACGCCACGGTGATCGGCATCGACCTGCACAACGAGCCGCACGGCCCGGCCACGTGGGGCGACGGCGGCACGAACGACTGGCGGCTGGCGGCGGAGCGGGCCGGCAACGCGGTGCTCGCCGCGAATCCGAACCTGCTCGTGATCGTGGAGGGCATCGAGACCGCCTCCTCGGGCAGCTACTGGTGGGGTGGCAACCTGTCCAACGCCGGTGCGGCGCCGGTGCGGCTGAACATCGCCGGCCGGCTCGTCTACTCGGCGCACGACTACCCGTCGAGCGTCTATGCGCAGCTGTATTTCAGCGACCCGACCTATCCCGACAACCTGCCGTCGGTCTGGGACAGGAACTGGGGCTATCTCTTCCGCACGGGCACGGCGCCCGTGCTGCTGGGTGAATTCGGCAGCAGGCTCGCGACCGCCAGCGACCGGGCGTGGTACGCCAAGATGGTGAACTACCTCAAGGGTGATCTCGACGGCAACGGTTCGATCGACCTCAAGGCGGGCCAGCAGGGCGTGAGCTGGACCTACTGGTCGTGGAATCCCAACTCGGGCGACACTGGCGGCATCCTGGCCGACGATTGGAAGACGGTGGAGACGACGAAGGTCGATCCGCTCAGGGCGGTGCAGTTCCAGTTTCCGGAGGTGTCGGGAACGGGCGGCACGGCGGCCACGACCCCGGCCACGTTCACCGTGTCGCTCTCGGCGGCGAGCACCACGCCGGTGACGGTGCGGTATGCGACCGCCAACGGCACGGCCCTCGCCGGCAGCGACTTCACGGCCGCCTCCGGCCTGCTCACCTTCGCCCCGGGAGAGACGCAGAAGACGATCGCCGTGCTCGTCACCCGCGACGCCGCGGCCGAAGCCAATGAGACGTTTGCGGTTGCCTTGAGCGGCCCGACGAACGCGTCGCTCGCCAAGTCGATCGCCACGGGCACGATCATCGACGACGACACCCCCGCACCCACACCCACCCCGACCCCGACGCCCGCCCCGACTCCCACACCCACTCCCGTGGGCCCGGTGGTGGCCACCTACGCGCAGGCGAGCGGCTGGGGTACCGGGTTCACGGGGACCATGACCATCAAGAACACTGGCACGACGGCGATCAGTGGCTGGACGATGGAGTTCGACATGAAGGCGAACATCGTGAACATCTGGAACGCGGTGATCGTCAGCCACGTCGGCACACGCTACGTCATCCGGAACGCCGACTGGAACGGCACGATCGCCGCCGGTGCCGGGATCTCGTTCGGCTTCCAGGCGGACGGCCTCGCCGGCGAACTGCCGTCCAACAAGAAGTTCAACGGGCTGGCGGTGTAGGGGGGCGGGCGGGCGGGAGCTCGGCGTGGTTCGCTCCCGGAACCTGAAACTCCACGCCGGCAGGTGTCCGTTGTCTCGCGCCGATCCTTGAAGCAACCGACTGGGCCGGAGTAGATTCCGCCCGGGCCCGGCATCGGCTCGACATCGAACCAGCTTCTGGAAGGAACCGGCCGCCGCCGAATGGACGTCACGAACGGAAACGACCACGGCGGGATCGTCGGCGGGATCGAGGCCGGCGGCACGAAGTTCATCGTCGCCGTGGGCAGCGGTCCCGGCGGCCGGCTCCTGGCCCGCGAGCAGTTTCCGACGGGCGACGACCCCGCGGCCCTCATGGGTCGCGTGATCGAGTGGCTCGCACAGGCGGGCCGGAATCACGGGCCGCTCGCCGCGGTCGGCATCGCCTCGTTCGGGCCGGTCGATCTCGACCCGTCGTCCTCCACCTACGGCTTCATCACGACCACGCCGAAGCCGGGCTGGCAATCGGCCGACATCGTGGGCCCGCTTCGACGGGCGTTTCCGGGCCTGCCCGTGGGGTTCGACACCGACGTCAACGGCGCCGCCCTCGGCGAGAGCCGCTGGGGCGCCGCCCGCGGGATCGAGGACTTCGTCTACGTGACCGTCGGCACCGGGATCGGCGGCGGGGGCATGGCCCGCGGCCGGCTCTTGCACGGGCTCGTGCATCCCGAGATGGGCCACATTTCGATGCCGACGCTCGAGGGCGACACGTTTGCAGGGGTCTGTCCCTATCACGGTCGCTGCTGGGAGGGGCTCTGCTCGGGACCCGCGATCGCCCGCCGCGCCGGCCGCCCGGCCGAGACGCTGGAGCCCGACCACCCGGCCTGGGAGATCACGATCCGTTGCATGGCCCACGCTCTCGCGACGATCACCTGCGTGCTCTCGCCGCGGCGGATCATCCTCGGCGGCAGCGTGCCGAAGGGGGGACGACTCGGTCAGGACGGGTTTTTTCGCCGGCTTCAGCAGCACGTGCGAGGCGTGCTCGCAGGCTACGTCGCCTCGCCGTCGCTGGAGGAGGCGGGCATCGCGGATTTCATCGTGCCTCCCGCCCTCGGCGACGACGCCGGCGTGTGCGGGGCGATCGCGCTGGGCCAGGCGGCCCTGGCGACCGGTGCGGAGCGGTGACGCGGTATCGGGCCGCGGCTGCTATCCTGCCCGCATGAGCCACAACCTCCGCGCCGTCCTGGGCCCGCTTCACCTCTGGGGCATCGCCGTCGGC
>SXHR01000156.1:0-4881 GCA_005773625.1 Planctomycetaceae bacterium
AGGTTGAGGATCGTGTCCATCATGCCCGGCATGCTGTCGCGGGCGCCGGAGCGAACGCTCACGAGCAGGGCATTCCTGGGATCGCCGAACTTCCGCCCGGTCTCCTTCTCCATGAGCCTCATGGCGGAGGCGACGTCTTCCTCGAGGCCCTTGGGAAACTTCTTGTGGTTCTTGTAGTAGTCGATGCAGACCTGGGTGGTGATCGTGAAGCCCGGGGGCACCGGGAGGCCGATCTTCGTCATCTGCGCCAGGTTGGCCCCCTTGCCGCCGAGCAGGGCCTTCATCGTGCCATCGCCGTCGCACCGCTTCTCGCCGAAGTAGTAGATCATCCGGCCCGACTTGCCCCCGCCGGCTCCCGACTTCTTCGCAGACTTCTTGGCGGCGGACTTCTTTCCGAGCGAGTTGGCCATGTGCAGGGCGATGCCTTTCATGAGAGGACGGGAAAACCCGGCGGATTTGCTCCGGGAAACCGACCGAATCTACGTTCGGCGTCTGGCACCGTCAACGAGCAAGTCCCCCGTGGAGCAGGCATGGCTCTCCACGGCTCGGCACGGCGTTCGGGGGATTCCCCGCACGCGACTCCGCGGCCGACACCGCCTTCCCACACGGGGGGGCGGTCGCCGCATGTCCGCCGGTTTCGACGGTGGCCGGGACAGGCTCGCTCGAGAAGCCCTCCGCTTTCAATCACGGCATCCGGCCGACCGCGCCGCCGCGTCGGCCGTCGATCGGCTCGGCCGCGGTGGAGCGGTGCGGTTCAGTTCCGCGGATCGGCCACCACGCCGGCAAACAGGATCGCGCCGGTGTCGCGTTCCACGACGGCCCAGGCAAACGGCCGGTCAGCCTTCACGACGAACGGCTCCTCGGGCTCGATCACCATGCTCCGCGTGGCGACCACCACGCCCGTGGCGGCGGCGGCTTCGGTGCCCTCCTCGGACACTTCCACGAAGGCCTCGTGAACCACGTCCGACACGAAGAGATCTCGGGTGCCATCGATGCCGGAAAGATCGGCCACGCCGGCTTCGAACGCCCGCTTCATGCCGAGCGACTTCAGGGCGTGGCTCAATCCGAGCGGCTTCCTGGTCGTCCACTTCGGCAGGGCCAGTTCGACCTTTCTCCGCCGCACGTCGCCACCCTGCCCGCCATTCCACTTCGTCCGCCAGTCGCCGTCGAGTTCGCCGAGCACCGCGTCGAGGCCGTCAACGAGGTCGGGAACCACGATCACCATCGAGAGCCGCCGGCCCTCGTAGGGAACCTCGCAGACCGTCGCGGCCTCGGCACCCGTGCCGACGCGGCCCGCGACGAGCTCCGCGGAACGGTGCATGAAGGGCACGTCGATCGCCTCGTCCGGCGCGAGCTGGAACGGCTCAGGCTTCGTGGCCGCCTTCACGAACGGCTCGGCCCACGGGGCCTTCATGTAAATGGCGTTGGTGAGCACGATCCGCGTCAGCGGGGAGACGACCCCGGCCTTGAGGAGCTCGGGGATCCTGTTCGCGGTGTGGTCGGCCACCCAGGTGTTGATCTCGCCGCGGGCCGCTTCGGGCGCGGACGAAAAGGGAACCTCGCCCGCCTTCGCGGCAAACCGCTCGTCGAGCGCGGTGGTGAACTCAGGTTCGAGCCGCTTGCCCCGCTCCACCCAGATCCGGTTGGCCACGTCGAGCGTGATCGCCTTGCCCTTCGCCTCGTCGAGTGCTGCCCTCAGCACCCCGGCGGCCGTGGCGGTCGCGGAGCGGTCGTCGGGCATCCCGAGCACGCCCGCGATCTCGGCGGCCGTCTCGCCGCGGGCGGCCTGGTGCGTCATCGCCAGCGCCTCCCACACGCTCGCCGGCGAGAGCACGACGTTGCCCGCTCCCGCCGCCCGCACGAGATCCCAGGCCAGGTCGCCGATCGCGTCGCCCACGGGTTTGGCGGCGGCCGCCGTGGCGGCCCGAGCCGCCCGGCCGTCGGCCCAGGCGCAGCCCCAGAGCAGCATGGCCACCGCGGTCAGGATCGGAATTCGTCGCATGCTCCACCCCTTTCGCCCGCTGACGGGCCGTGAGTCGGTCGGTTCAGGTCACTTGATGTCGAGGCCCAGAAGGTGGTCGTCGAGCGCCTTCCGCGCTTCCTGGTCCCTCGCGGCCAGCCCGGCGATCTCGCCGCGGAGGGTCTCGATCCGCTTCTCCTGATCGGCGAACTTGCGGACGTATTGGGCGAAGAGGTCGCTCGTGCGGTCGAGTGCCTGCATGTTGCCGCGGATCCGGGCCTGCTCCTGGTCGATCGTGGCGATCTCCTGTTCACGGACCTGCCGGTCGCGGACGATCTGCTCGATCTCCCGCTTGCGGCGAACCACCTCGGCCAGGGCCTCCCGGACGGCGGGCGACGTCGCCTTGGCCCGGGAGTAGAAACCGACCATGTTGTCGTCCAGGTTCGTGATCGCGTGCGACTCCTCGACCGGCAGCTCCTCGGCCACCTCGAGCGTGACCGGCTTGCCCGGTTCGGCCTCGACGGCGAACCGGTAGCGGTCGCGTGTCTTCTCTTCGGGCTTCTCCGGCTTCACGAGCTTCCAGCCTCCGTCCAGCGGATGATCGACCAGCAGCTTGACCACGTTCTTGCCCGAGTTCTTCACCTCGAACACCTTCGCGCGCGCCAGCTTCCGTGAGGCGAAGAGCGTGCCCTTCACGAGCCGCACGCTGACGATCTCTTCGGGCCGTCCCTCCGAGCGGGCGGCCACCTCGACGTCGAGATCGACGGCGTAGCTCAGCAGCCGCTCGGTACCGGGAGCCATGTCCTCGATCCGGGCGTCCCCCGAATAGCCCCCCTGCTCGTCATAGATCGTGATCGGACCCTGCAGGAGATTGAGGTCGGTGGTGTTCTTGAGCCTGAGCCCGGAGAGCGGATGTTTGGCGAGCACTCGTTCGTCGTAGATCGCCACCCGCTCGGCCTCGACATCGGCACCCACGATCGGCAGCATGGCCGACCGCTGCCGTTCGAGCGTGACCGGCTCCGCGATCTCGTAACGGAAGAGTTCCCCGAGGTCGCTGCCCGAAGCGGCCGCCTGCATCGATGCCGCGCCGGCAAACCCGTCGCCCATCCCACCCCGTAGCTCGTCGTTGGCCGCCATCCCCATCGGGGCTGCATCGGCCTCGAAGCGGGCCGCACCGGCGGCCTTCGCCTTTTCCAGGGCCCTGCCCCGGCCGTTCGCCCGCCCCTCGCGATTGCGGCCCGCCTGGGCGAGCTGCTCCCCGGCATCGGCCATGCTCTGCCCGTAGACCTGCGGCCGCAGCGACGCGTAGAGCTCCGGCTCCACGAGCGGCCGCGGCGCGTAGAGCGGCTGGTAGAGGTCCATCACGAAGGAGATCGGCCGGCCGCTGACCAGTGACATCCGCACGTCCTTCCAATCGCTGTCGGTCGTGTTCTCCACGATGGCCCAGCCCTGGAGGCGGGCCTTCGTCGCCGCGGCGTCGCCGAGCACGAGCCGGTAGCTCGTCTTCCACACCGGTGATTCCCGCACGTAGCCGACCAAGACCTTCCGCGGGCCCTGGCCACGAAACGCGATATCGACCCCCTTCTTCTCGTTGTCACTCGCCAGCGCGAGCACCGCCAGCGCCTTCTCGAGTTCACCCTGCAGCCGCGGATCGGCGAGCTTCACCCGAGTGACCGAATCGAGCGCGAGCGTCCGCAGGCCCTCGCCGGTGAGCAGGGTGAGAAACTGCTTCTCCACGGCCTGGTCCTTGCCGATCTCGACCCGCCGCTTCTCGACGCCCACGATCGTGCCGGCCACGGGCGCGGCGGCGTCGAGCTCCACCCTCTGGCCCCGGAGCCGTCCGAGGAGGTCGCCGAGCGACGGGTTGTCGGTGAGGTTCACCGCGAACGTACCCAGCGTCTTGGTGACGGGGTCGCGGGAGGCATAGGTGACCGTCGCGCTGCCGCCGTCACGATCGAGCACCACCATGCTCTTGAGCAGGTCGTTCACGTCGTCGGCCGCGAACTGCATCTCGACGGTCGCGTCATCGGTCACCTGACCGGCGTGTTGGAAGTAGCCCACGCCCGAGGTGAAGAGCATCACCTTCTCGAGCGGCAGCGGAGCCTCGGCGGCCGGGCTTGTCGGGCCTGTCATGGCGACGCCGGTCATGGCCACGACGAGGCCGCGGACACAGTACTCCCTGACCGTGGTCCACCTCATCGACCGGTGGAAACGCCAGGGGGTTCCACGGCCGATTTTCCGCGCGTCCTGCCCGGGCAGACTTGTGCCACAGCCCGCCGGAGTCGGGCATGAAATGAAGGGACGGAAAACGGACATGGTGATGCTCCTGGCGAATCGGCGGCACGCGACGGAAAATCGCCGCGTCTGCAAGCATGAGACGCTCCAACGACCAGGAAGGTTCCCATGGCGAACGGCCCGGGGCAAACCGCCGCCGCCCGCCCGGCATGCCGCGGGGTGCCCGCTCCCCGGCGTCCCGGCCTCAACGCCGCGGCCCGGCCACCAGCCGTGCGATCCGGCGGCCCGGCGCCGTCATCGCCAGCCCGGCAAGCGACGCAATTTTCACCCAGCGCTGCCGGGGGGCGGCCCTCGACGGCCTGCGGGGATTGCGTTCGACCACGGCGCAGTCGATCCGGTGATGCGTGACGGTATAGGCGACGCGTCCGACCACGCTGTCGCCTCTCCGCCCGGCGGATTCCCGCGGAAAATCCCAGAGTCCCTCCCACCATTCCCCCGGCCCGCGTCGCTCCACGAGCACCAGGTCGCCGTGACGCGCCACGACCGCCGTCTCGCGAATCCGCTGCGTCGCCCGCGGGGCGGCCATCGCGGGGATCCGGGCGACGCGGCCCGTCTGCTTCGCCGCACAGCATGCCGCCACGGGGCAGCGCTGGCAGAGCGGCCGGTCGGGCGTGCAGACCATCGCC
>SXHR01000157.1:0-14279 GCA_005773625.1 Planctomycetaceae bacterium
ACCCGTGCCGCCGTCGAGGAGGGGATCGTTCCGGGGGGCGGCGTGGCCCTGCTCCGCTGCCGTGAGGCGGTGGAAAAGGCCCGCTCGCAGGCCAAGGGCGACGAGAAGATCGGCGTGGACATCATCCTCAACGCCCTCGAGGCCCCGATCCGGCAGATCGCCGAGAACGGCGGCATCGACGGCGCGGTGGTGGCCGATGAAGTGGCCCAGAAAGACGTCAACATCGGCTACGACGCCAACAAGGGCGAGTATGTGGACATGCTCAAGGCCGGCATCATCGATCCCGTGAAGGTGGTCCGGGTGGCGCTGACGAACGCCGCCAGCATCTCGGGCCTGCTGCTGACGACCGAGGCGCTCGTCACCAACCTCGAGAAGGACGAAGCGAAGAAGCGGAAGATCGAGGGCAGCGTGCGGTAGGGATGGGCCGAGCCCTCGCCCGCTCCCTCGGGGAGAGGCCGGAGTCGGATGAGAGGCCGGTGGCGAGGGCATGCAGGTGGGCGACCAGCGGGATTACTACGAGGTGCTCGGTGTCGAGCGGCGGTCCACGCCGGCTCAGATCACCGACGCCTACCGCAAGCTGGCGATCAAGTTTCATCCGGACAAGAATCCCGGCAACGACGAGGCCGCCGACCGCTTCAAGGAGGCCGCGCGGGCCTTCGAGGTGTTGTCCGACGCCGACCTCCGCTCGCGGTATGACCGCTACGGCCACGCCGGCCTGCAGGGGGGCCGGCAGCACGACTTCAACGACATGTCGGACATCTTCGAGGCCTTCGGAGACATGTTCGGCGGCGGGATCTTCGGCGACGCATTCGCCGGGGGCCGTGGTCGGGGCAGCCGGGCCCGCAAGGGGCGCGACGTCTTCTGCCAGGTGTCGCTGTCGCTCGTCGAGGCCGCCCGCGGCGTCACCAAGACGGTGGAGTTCAACCGCCATGAGGTCTGCGGCACCTGCGACGGCACGGGCGCGAAGAAGGGGACGAAGCCCCAGCCCTGCGACTACTGCGGCGGCAAGGGGCAGGTGATCCAGTCGGCCGGCGTGTTCCGCCTCCAGACGACCTGCCCGGCCTGCCGGGGAGCCGGCAGTGTGATCCGCGAGAAGTGTCCCGATTGCGGCGGGGACGGCGTCTCGGAGGAGCATGTCGAGCGGCGGGTGACGATCCCCGCCGGCGTGGACAGCGACGTGCGGGTGCGGCTGGCCGGCGAGGGGGAGCCGGGAGCGGGCGGCGGCCCCCCCGGCGACTGCTACTGCGTGATCGAGATCGAGGACCACCCCTTCCTCACCCGCAACGGCCGCGACCTCCACTGCGAGGTGCCGGTCAGCTTCACCCAGGCGGCGCTCGGCGCCACCGTCGAAGTGCCGACGCTCGACGGCGCCAAGCCGCTCCAGATCGCCCGTGGCACGCAGAGCGGCGATGTCGTGCGCGTGCGGGGCCTGGGCATGCCCGAGGTGCGGGGCCGCGGGATCGGCGACCTGCACGTGCACGTCCACGTCGAGGTGCCGAAGACGCTCTCGCCGCGTGCGGAGGAGCTCCTCCGCGAACTTGCCAAGGAGGAGAACGCAGCCGTGAGCGCGAAGCGGTCGTCGTTCTTCAGCCGGCTTGCCGAATACTTCCAGGGCAAGGAAACTCAAGAGGAACACGAGGAGCAGGCATGACGATGGCCAGCGAACACGACGCGGACGACCAGAAGCCCGCCGAAGGCGAACATCCAACCGGGGCCACCGGCCCCGCAGCCGAGGAGACCCAGATCGTCGAACTCCAGGAGCGGCTCCTCCGCGTGCAGGCGGAGCTGGAAAACTTCCGGAAGCGTTCGCGGCGGGAATACGAGGACGCCCAGCGGTATCGCGAGATCGACGTCCTGCGGGACCTGCTGCCGGTGCTCGACAACGTGCTGCGGGCGATCGAGGCCGCGGAGAAGGCGGTCGATGTCGAGAGCCTGCGTTCGGGGTTTCGGATGGCGGCCCAGCAGATCGAGAAACTGCTCGCCAATCACGGCTGCCAGACGATCGAGACCGACGGCTCGGCCTTCGATCCGGCCGTGCACGACGCGATCCTCCAGCAGGAGGTGCCCGGCATCGCCGCCGGGACGGTCGTGGGCACCGCGAGCCGGGGTTACAAGCTCCACGACCGGGTGGTTCGTCCGGCTCAGGTCATCGTGGCCAAGGGAGGGTGAGCGATGCCGACTTACGACTACGTCTGCGACGGCTGCGGGCATGCCTACGAGCTTTTTCAGTCGATGACCGACGCCGTGAAGAAGACCTGCCCGAAATGCGGCAAGAAGAAGCTGCGGCGGCTGATCGGCGCCGGCGGCGCGATCGTGTTCAAGGGCTCGGGCTTCTACAAGACCGACTACCGCAGCGAGTCTTACAAGAAGGGCGCGGCGGCCGACTCGGGGGGAGACGGCGGCAAGAAGTCGGACTCGGGCGGGAACTCCGGTTCGGGTTCGAAGAAATCGGGTTCAGGGGAGGGCTGACGCATGCCCAAGTGCCCCGTCTGTGACGGCGACGTCGATCTGACCACCACGCCGACGGTGCCCTTCTGCAGCGACCGCTGCCGACTGATCGACCTGGGCCGGTGGCTCGACGAGGGCTACGGGGTGCCCCAGCCGCGGAAGCCGGGGCCCGGAGAGCCCCGGCCCGATCCGTCGGACGGCGAGGACGACGGCTGACGGCACGTTTCGGCCGCGCGGCGTATACTCCCGCTCCCGTGAGGACGGCAGTCGTCCCGCCCGCACGCATCCGCGAGGTACCCGCTCCATGACGTCAGAGCCCCATCCGTCCGGCACGATTGTGCACGAGATCCGCTGGAGCGACGCCTTTCCGTGGTGGCTGCTCTTCCGCGCCGCCGGTGCGGCCTTCTCGCCGACGGTGATCCTGCTGGCGGCGCTCGGCGCGGTGGCCACGTGGGCGGGATGGTCGGCCTGCGATTCGTTCGGACTCGTCGCCGCCAACGGGGCCGTCGCCGGCGGCCTCGTGCTGCCCGACGCCGCCGGTGGGGCGGTGACCGCACCGCTCGCTCCGAGCATGGTCGCGACGCCGTGGCTCCACGATTGGGGCCGGCGGCTGCCGCGGCCTTTGGCCGAACTCGTGACGCTCGTGAGCGTGCCCTTCAGCCCCACGGCCCCGTGGAGCGAGCGACTCGGCGCGCTGGCCCGGATCGGCTGGTTCGTGCTCGTCTGGTCGATCTTCGGCACGGGCATCACCCGCCACGTGGCGTTGAAGCTCGTCGGGGAGGAGGCGTTGGGCCCGATCGGAGCCACGCTCTACGGCTCCCGCAAGTGGCTGCCCTCGTTCAACTCCGTGCTCTTCGTGCTCCTTGGAATCCTGGCCCTGAGCATCCCGGGCACGCTGCTGGGGCTCGCGATGCGGACGGAGTGGGGCCTCGCCTTCGCCGGTGCGGTCTGGCCGCTCGTGCTGCTCGGCGCGGTCGTGCTGGCGATCCTCGCGATCGGGGTCGTGGCCGGCTGGCCCCTGATGGTGGCGGCCGTGGGGGTCGAGCGGGGGGACAGTTTCCAGGCGATCTCGACCGCGTTTTCCTACCTTTATCAGCGGCCCCTGCACTACGCCTTCTATGCGTTTGTGGCGGTCCTCGTGGCGGTGCCGGCCCTGGCCGCCGCCGGCCTCTTCGCCGATGCCACGGGCACCCTGGCGATGTGGGCGGCGAGTTTTGGGATGGGTCACGAGCGCACGGCCGCGGTTCTCGACGGCCTCGTCGGCACGGGCCCCGAGGCGGCGACCTGGGGAGTGCGGGCCATTTCCTTCTGGAATCGCGGCCTCGCCACGCTGCTCTCGTCGTTTGGCTGGGGCTACTTCTGGGCGATCGCCACGGCGGCCTACATGCTCCTGAGGCGGGACGTGGACGGCACGGAACTCGACGAGGTCGTCATCGACGAGCCCGGCGCCGAAGGCTGACCGTCATGGGCCGCACCAACGGGCGAGCAGTGTCGCCAGCCCGCCCATGATCTCGCCGCGGCTCACGGCCTCGTCGGCGCCCGCCGCCACCGCCGCGTCGAGTTTGTCCTTCCAGACATGCGGCCCGTAGGCGACCACCCTGGCCGTCGGGCCACCGAACTCACGTGCCCGCGTCACGGCCGGGGCGACGTCGCCCGCCAGCGATTGAAGGTCGAGGAGCACGACGTCATAGGAGGCCCCTTGCGGGGTGCCGGCCGTCGATCCCAGGATTTCGATCGCGGCGCCGGTCGCGCCCCCCATGCCGGCCATGCGACTGGTGGCCATGAGGTCTGCCGTGATCACGAGAATGCGATGCGTCATGACGGATGGATGGTTCCGGGGTGATGCTCTGGCGGCGCGGGGCCCTCGACCAAGGCGAGTTCGGCCCGGTCGGATTCTCAGTGGTCTCCGAGGGAATGTCCATGGCCGTGATTTGGCCCGTCCTGCCCCGGCGGAAGGATCATCGACCCTGGAAACCCGTGGCGTTTCCACCGGGCCGGGCTCCGTTCGCTCGATCCCGGCTGCGCTGCGGCATCCATGCCTCCGCTGGCCGGCAACGCCGGCTCACGGTGCATGGGCAGCCCCGCCCGGCGAGCTGTTCTTGTAGGCTCGTGAACAAGACGCGGCCCGTGAATCCCGTGCCGAACAGGATTGTCAGGGACGACTTTGTCCAGGTGCCGCAGGAAAGGCGATGATTCGATGCGACGTATCGCTCTCTGGTCCGGGCCCCGCAATCTCTCCACGGCCCTGATGCGGAGTTTCTCATCCCGTGCCGACTGCGTGGTCAGCGACGAGCCCCTGTACGCCGCGTATCTCGCGACCACCGGGATCGACCACCCGGGCCGCGGGGATGTGCTGGCCAGTCAGCCGACCGACTGGCGAACGGTCTGCGAGCAGCTTTCGGTCGGCCCGCCACCCTTGGAACGACCCGTCTGGTATCAGAAGCACATGGCGCATCACATGCGGGAGGAGATGCTGACGGAGTGGCTCGACCCGCTCGACCATGCTTTCCTGGTGCGTCATCCCGCCAGGGTGATCGCCAGTTATCTCGAGGTGTTTCCCACGATGACGCTCGCTGAAACGGGGCTGCCCTGGCAGGCGAGACTGTTCGACCATCTGCGGCGGACGCGAGGCATCCCGCCGGTCGTGATCGACGCGGCCGAGCTGCGGCAATCGCCCGAGGCGACCCTCCGCCGACTGTGCGTCGGGCTCGGGATCGCCTGGGATCCGGCGATGCTCCACTGGCCGGCCGGCCCGCACCCGCAGGACGGCGCCTGGGCCCGGCACTGGTACGGGGAAACCTGGAAATCGACCCGGTTCAAGCCGGCCACCGCCGACGAGCCGGCCCGCCCCGCGCCTGATGTTCCGTTTCTCGCCGAGGCGGTCGCGCTCTATGACCAACTTCGCGGGGACTCTCCCGGGAATCCGCGATGAAGGGGGCCCCGCTCCCCCGTCACACCGCCTCCGGGCCGCGGACGGCCCGGTAGATCTGGACGGCCTCGTCCATGGGGAGCACGAACAGACGGCCCGCCGCCTCGCCGCCGGCGGCCAGCACGGCCGAGATCGCGTTGCAGGCGCTCCCGACGAAGTCGTCGTTGACGGCGATCTCCATCATCACCTCCTGGGCGAGCGGATCGGGGGCGGCGAGATCGTAGCCGTGCACGTCGCAGACGGTCAGCCGCGTGACCTGCACCGCGGCGAGCGCCAGCCGCACGCTCTCCACCTGCGCGGGCTTGATGACGGCGACGACCAGACGCATGGCCCCTCCAGGGCGATCAAGGGCGCGGGAGCTCGAGGCGGGCGTCGAGCGCCTTCTTGATCCGGGCGGCGAGATCGACGAGGTGGGCCCGGGAGTAGTCGTCGAGCTTCACGTCGTCCCTGGCAAGCACCGCTTCGATCCGCGTGTCGAGTCCACGGAGCTGCATGGCGGCGATCGCCTGGGCGTCGGGCGGGCCGCCCGACGTTCCGAGCACCAGCTCCGAGAGCCGCGAGACATAGGCCCGCTGCAGGCCGCGGCGGAGGCTGACGATCGCCGGTTTGCGGTTGGTGAAGTCGCCCGGCCCGGCCGCATCGACCTCCGCCATGATCGACTTCGTCAGCCTGTCGAGGAGCTCGGCCGTCGTGAAGGCATCCTGGTCGGCGGGCAGCTTGAGCTCGCCGTCGCGGATCCGGTCGAGCGTGAGCGGATCGAGGAGCCGGCCGAGCACCCGGTCCTGCCACATCAGGATCACGTCGTGAACCGGATAGTCCTCGCGATCCACCGACTCGCTCCCCCAGTGCGACCAGCGGGTGGCCATCAGCTGGTTGTAGAGTTCGGGCGGGAAGCTGAACGGCTGCGCGGCGAACATCTGCCGCTCGAGGAGTTCGAGCGCCTCCCGCTGCTTCGCCGGCGGCACGACGGCGAACGGGGGCCGGGCGTTGGCGTCGCCCTTGTGGCTGCGGGAGGTGGCCACGCCGCCGATCAGCCGCGCCGCCATGTGCATCGCCTGGCCGTACGACGACAACATGACGCCGAACGCCTGCCGCACCCGCTCGTAACCGGGCACGCGGCCGTCGGCGTCTTTCTGGGTCATGCGGTCGGCGATCACGGGCATCACCTGGGCCACGAGCTCGGCCCGGGTCCTGGCAAACGCGACCGGGTCGCTGCCGAGGTCGAACCGGTTGGAGAACGGATCGGGGTCGCCCCAGTCGGTGTCCTCGTCGGTCGCGTAGGCGAGCTCGGGCTCGCCGCTCCGCGCGGCGATCTTGTCGAGCTCCGGCAGCTCCGCCTCGGGGGTGCCGCCGGGGAGCGGCCGGTAGCCATACTCGATCGCCCACAGGTCGTAGGGGCCGATCTTCGCGGCGTAATAGTCGCCCTGCGTCTTCCCCTTGGGCATGATGTTGGCGGGGATGTAGTCCATCACGCTGGTGCTGCCCCCCGACTGCGAGGTCTTGGCGACGTCGTTGAAGTCGGCCAGCGACTTGACCGCGCTGCCTTTGAAGTTGTGCCGCAGCCCCAGCGTGTGGCCCACTTCGTGCATCGCCACGAGCGTCAGCCCCTGGGTGACGAGTTTCTCCTTGTCGGCCTCCGAGAGGCCCCCGGGGGCTGCGGCTGCCAGGGCCGTCGCCGCGAACGCCGTCTCACGGGCGTGCCCATCGAACAGCCGGCAGCCGACGCAGTCGGCTGCGCATCCGGCCAGCACCGCCCCGCGGCCGCCCCCCTGCCCTCCCGTCAACAGGGCCACCGACTGGGGCGTGAAGGTCTCGTATTCCCGCCGCCAGAACTGGAGGAAGTCGCCGTCGAAGATGATGTCGGCGTCGAGGATCTGGCCGGTCCGCGGGTTCACGCGGGACGGCCCCATCGCAAAACTCTGCCCCGCCGTGATCCAGCGGAAGGTGTTGTAGTTGACGTCCTCCGGATCCCAGTCGGCGGCGTCCGGCTGCTGACGAACCTCGATCGCGGTGGCGAAGCCGGCCTTTTCGAAGGCGACGTTCCAGGCCTCGATCCCTTCGCGGATCGGCTGCCGGTAGCGGAACGGCACCGTCTTTTCGATCCAGAACACGATCGGCTTCTTCGGCGGCGACACGGCGGCCGAGGGGTCGGCCTTCTCCAGCTGCCAGCGGTTGATGAAGCGGACGAAGCGGTCTTCATCCACCTTCTGCGAAAAGTCCTTGAGGGCCGTCACGAAGTAGCCCACGCGGTCGTCGGCCAGCCGCGGCTTGTAGGAGTTTTGCGGCAGGAGGCTGATCGAGTAGTGCACGTTGACCGTCGCGCCCCGCGAATCGGGCACCGTGTCGAGCTCGGCCGTGCCGCTCGAGCCGTAGGTGGCCGCCACCTGCAGTTCGACGTTGTCGGGGAAGCCCTTCACGCTGGCCCACGTCGAACGGTCGCCCGCGAAGGTGAAGCCGGGCAGCGTGCGGGCGATCTGCGGGAGGTCACTGAGGAAGATCCTGGCGAGGTCGATCACCTGTCCGCCGGATGGTCCCGTGGTCACGATCGGCAGGCTGAAGAGCACGCTGTCGGTGTAGGCCAGCCCGACCGCCCGCTCCTCGGGGCTCCCCTTGTCGGCGAAGAAGCGGACGTTCTTGCGGACGACCTGGATGTTGTCGTCCACCTTGCGGAACTGCCAGATCCAGTCGTCGCCGAAGCCGAGGCTCAGGCCCCCGAGGATCGAGCGGTCGCCGATTCCCTTCGCGATCGAGATCAGGACGAAAAACTCCTTGCCGAGCAGGGAGTCGGTCAGCTCGGCGAAGACCTTGTCGTCCTTCCGCCACAGTGGAATCAGGCCGTCGATCTTCCGGGCATCCTTGAGGACCACGGCGAACGGCGGCTTGCCCGGCTTCGCATCGGCGGGCGGGGCGTCTTTCGCGGGGGCTGCCGGCTGGTTGGCTGCGGCTGGGGGCTCGGCGTTCCGCGCCGGATCGCTCTTCGCGGGCTCGTCCGCATGGGCCAGCCCGGCCGCGGCGAGAACCGCCGCCGCGCACCACGCCGATCGCCCGCCCGAGTGCGCCACTGCCGATCGCCACATCGTGAAACTCCTGAGCCGAGCCATGAAACCATCGACGAACCCGTCGCGGGAAGCGTAGCATCGCGGTGGACGAGCCTCCAATTCCGGGTGTGACGGCCACGCGATGTCCGGTTCCCAACTCACCACGCCCGATCTCCGCGGTCTGTGCGCCGTCTGGCTGGGGCATCGAGACGTCGCGGTCGAACCGCTGGTGTCGGACGGTTTCAGCGGGTCGCATCTGTTTCGCATCTCCTGCCCGACCGGCGAATGCTGGGTGCTCAAGTCATCCGCGGCCGGAGCCGCCGATCGGATCGGCTGGTCGCACGGGCTCATGCGGCACCTTCGCGCGGCCGGCATCGGCGAGGTGCCGGCGGTGCTGGCGACCCCGGCCGGCGGCACGCTCGTCGTCGACGCTTCGGGCACGGCGTGGGAACTCGTCGAATACGTCTTCGGCAAGGCGGTTGACCGTCCCAGCCCCGCTCAGGCTGTCGCGGCGGCCACGTGCCTGGCGCGGACCCACGTCGCCGCCGCGTCGTTGCCGGGAACGCCGCCGAGGATCGCCCTGCCGGCGGCCGTGCTGCGGCGGATCGCCCGGGCGGAGGGGCTCCGCGACAGCCCCTGGTCGGGACGATCGTTTCGCGAGACCGCCGCGCCGGCCGGGGAGTTGCGCGACGCGGTGCTCGAGCGACTCGAGCGGGCCACGCAAATCTTCATCGCGAACGACGGCCCGGCCGCCCTGCGACGGATCGTCGGGATGCGGCCCGCCGCGCTGCCCGTGCAGGGGGTGCTCCGCGACGTCTGGAGCGACCACGTGCTCTATGCCGACGCGGCGCCGGAACGGGTTGCGGGTATCGTCGATTTTCATGCGGCGGGGATCGACACGCCGGCCACCGACCTCGCGCGGCTTTTTGGCAGCTGGCGGCCCGCGGCCGGCGCCGACAGGCCGCTTCTGGGGCGATGGCCGGAGGCGGTTGCCGCCTATGAGTCGATCAGGCCGCTGTCCGCTGCGGAACGCACTCTCATCCCGTGGCTGCACGCCACGGGCGTCATCTTCGGTCTCGACAACTGGTTCCGCTGGCTGCTCGCGGAGTCTCGCGAGTTTGTGCGGCCTGGGCGGGCCGTGACACGGATCGATCATCTCCTGTCGCAGCTCCCCGAGGCCGTTGCCGGCATCAACGATCGAGTCGGAAACGCCGTTTGACCCCGGAAAACTCGAGTCGTTAGACTTCCCGGGTCGAAACATCCCATGGATTGGGGCGCCGGCGCGGCCTCCGGACCGCCGGTTTCTGGCATCGTCACTCTTGCCGACGGATCGCATGCCTCACCTTCGCTGCAGATTGGTTCGCCCGGTCGCGTCTCGCGTGGTCGTCGCCTGGGGCTTTGCCGCCGTCGCCGTGCTTGCGGTGCGGGCTGATGACCTTGCCGGCCGGCTCGGAGTCGCGGCCGAGCCGGTCAACCCGCTGGCGGCGGTCACGGCGGCCCTCGGCGACCCGGTCGCGGTGACGGCCGCGATCGAGCCCGGCGTTGCTGGCAAACCCGACGTTTTGGCGGTCACAGCGAAGCTCGAGGACGGCTGGCACCTCTACTCGATCTCGCAGAAACAGGGCGGGCCGATCGCCACCACCATCAGGCTCGAGGGGGAATCCCCGCGGCAGTTGTCCGGGGCGTTTGCCCCTGACGAGGAGCCCCACAGGCGGACGGTGGACGACGTGCCCGCGTGGAAGGGGCTCGTGATCGAGGAGCATTCCGGCACGGTCACGTGGCGGGCGCCGCTCCGGCCGGGGGCGGGGGCGGTGCGGGGAGCCATCAGCCTGCAGCTCTGCCAGGACACCACCTGCCTGCCGCCGCAATCGATCCCCTTCACCGCGACGTCTACTACTGCTACCGCTGCTGCGCCCGCGGACGGCGGCCGAGAGGGGCCCGCGGAGCACGAGCCGGAGCGGTCTCATGTGCGGGTGCGGGCCGCCTTCGGGAAGCCTGCCGCCGGTGCGGCAGCCCGGCCGCTGATGGTCGAGCTCGTGCCGACGGAGGGCTGGCATCTCTACGCGCCGTCGGGCTCCGCGGAGAGCCGGATCGGCCAGGGCAAGCCCACGATCGTCTCCGCAGCGGCGGGCGATGGCGTCGATGTCACCAAGGTGACCGTGACGAAGGTCACCCCCACCACTCACGCCGACCTCGTCGAGTCGGGCGCGGTGGATGGTCCGATCGTGTTGGAACTGCTCGTCAACGCCGCGGCCGGTGCCGGCGACGGGCCGCGAACGGCCGCCGCGATCATCGGCTTTCAGACCTGCAGCGAGCAGACCTGCGACGCACCCACGGCGGTGCGGCTGACGATCACACCCCCCGCCGACGGAGCGGACCCGGGGGCCGTCGTCTTCGAAGACGCCCGCTATGCCGAGGCGGCCAAGGCGCCGCTGACGCTGGCCGTCGGCGATGACGCCCCGCCCGCGGCCACGACTGCCACGACGGCCAAGACGACCACGATCCCGGCGCTCAAGGCGGCCGATGCGGAGGCCGCCATGCCCGACACCATGGCGGCACCGGCGTCCGCCGCGCCGCTGGCCCTGCCGCTGGCGCTCCTGATGGGCCTGGCCGGCGGCCTCCTGCTCAACCTGCTGCCCCGCGTGCTGCCGGTGCTGGGGCTCACGTGGATGTCGTTCGCGCCGCAGTCGGGCCGCGACCGCCGCGAGGTCTTCGAGATGAATCTCTGGTATTGCGCGGGTGTCTTCGCCGTCTTCTTCGCCCTGGCGACGGCGAGCGTGGCCGCCAACATCGGCCTCGGCAGGGCCAACCTGGCCTGGGGCGAGCAGTTCACCTCCGCCGGCTTCAACATCGCCATGATCGGCATCGTCTTCGCCTTCGCGCTCTCCTTTCTCGGCATCTGGGAGCTCCCCGTGCCGGGCTTCATCGGCGAGAAGGCGGGGCACGTGCAGTCGCAGGAGGGGCCGGCCGGCTCGTTCTTGAAGGGGGTGTTGAGCACGGTGCTGGCCACGCCCTGCAGCGGGCCTTTTCTGGGCCCCGTCTTCGGCTTCACGCTCTCGCAGTCGACGGCCGTCACCTACGCGGTCTTCGCCGCGATCGCGACTGGGATGTGCCTGCCCTACGTCCTCGTCGGTCTCGTGCCCGGCCTGGTGAGGTTCATGCCCAAGCCCGGCGCCTGGATGGCCACGTTCAAGGAGGTGCTGGGGTTCGTGATGCTCGGCACGGTCGTCTACCTGTTCACGTTCCTGCATCACGACTGGTTCGTGCCCACGCTCGCGCTGCTGATCGGCATCTGGGCAGCCTGCTGGTGGGTCGGCCGCGGGCAGGAGTCCGCCGGCGGGGTCGGCTTCGGTCGCTGGGTGCAGGCCGCATCGGTCGCGGCGTTGGTCGGGTGGTCCGCCTTCACGCTGCTGGCGCCCGGGGAGTCGGTGATCGAGTGGCAGCAGCCCTTCTCGCGGGATCGGATCGCCGAGATCCGCAAGACCGGCGCCACGGTGATGGTCGATTTCTCGGCCGACTGGTGCCCCACCTGCAAGTTCAACCTCGCCTATGCGATCGAGACCGACAAGGTGCGGGCGAAGATCGAGAAAAACCGCGTGGTCCCCGTGCTCGCCGATTGGACCGATGGATCGACCGAGATCAAGGTCGCGCTCGAGGCGCTCCAGAGCCGGTCGATTCCGGTGCTGGCGATCTATCCGGCCGTGAAGCCCGGCGACACGCCCTCCGAGCCGATCGTGCTCCGCGACCTGATCACCGAGTCGCAGGTGCTCGAGGCCCTCGAGAAGGCGGGGCCGTCGCTTCCAGAGACCACCCCCCTCCGTTCGACGGCGGCCGGTCGGTAGGCAGCGGACCGCAGCGGGGCCGGCGGGCTACCGGAGGACGACCCGTTCGGCGTCGGCCGCGGCCGCGGTGACCGTGCCGATGCGGAAGTTGTCGTGGCCGAGATCGGCGAGCTGCTTCTGGATGCTCTCCGCGAAATGCGGCGACACGACGAGCACCATGCCGATGCCCATGTTGAACACCCGCTCCATCTCGTCGGCCGCGATGTTGCCGAGACCCTGCACCCAGGGGAAGACGGGCGGCACCTTCCACGAGCCCCGCTCGAGGACGATCTGCACGGAGTCGGGCACGATGCGGGCGAGGTTTTCGACGAGCCCGCCGCCCGTGATGTGGGCGATGCCGTGCACCACCTGCTTCACACGGTAGTTCGCGAGGACCGACTTCACGGGCCTGGCGTAGAGCCGCGTGGGCGTGAGGAGCAGTTCGCCCACCGTGCGGTCGCCGATCTCCGGCACCCGGTCGGCACAGGCGAGCCCCCCCATTTCGAAGACCGCCTTCCGCACCAGGCTGTAGCCGTTGGAGTGAAAGCCGCTCGACGCGATGCCGATCGCCACGTCGCCGGCCTGGATCTGCCGGCCGTCCACGAGACGCTTCCGCTCCACGACGCCCACGCAAAAGCCCGCGAGGTCGTATTCGCCGGGGTGATACATGTCGGGCAGGATCGCCGTCTCGCCGCCGACCAGGGCGCAGCCGCATTCCACGCAGGCGTCGGCGATGCCGCGGACGATCTGTTCGAGGAGGGCGGGATCGTCCTTCGCCATCGCCACATAGTCGAGGAAGAAGAGCGGCTCTCCGCCGGTGCACAGCGCGTCGTTGACGCTCATCGCCACGAGGTCGATGCCGACGGTGTGGTGGAGGCCCGTGTCGATGGCCACCTTGAGCTTCGTCCCCACGCCGTCGGTGCACGACACGAGCAGCGGATCCTCGTACCCGCGGGCGAAGAGTCCCTTGAAGTCGAGGGCGAAGAGGGCGGCGAAGCCCCCCTCCTGGCTCATCACCCGGGGGCATTGCGTCCGCCGCATGTGCGCGGGGAGTCGCGCCATCCCCTCGCGGTACAGCTCGAGGTTCACGCCGGCACTGGAATAGGTCGCACCGCTCACGCCGGTATCATCGCCGGCCGTACGGGTGCCGCAAGCCCCCGGCACGCCCACCGCGGCCCCATGCCGGTCGTCGGTACGGCACCCGCGGTCCGGTGGTATCATTCCCGCATGTCGCCGCGGAAGCCGATCGCGTCCAAACGCACCCCAGCCAAGCGGTCCCTGCCGCCCCTCCAGTTCAGCCAGCCGCTGCCCTACGGCGCCGTGCTGCATGACAAGGGGGTGCAGTTCGTGGTCTACAGCCGCTCGGCGACGGCCATGCGGGTGCTCCTCTACCCGGGGCCCGACGCCGTCGAGCCCGACGAGGTGATCACGCTCGACCCGACAAACGACCGCTGGGGCGACATCTGGAGCATCTACGTGCCGGGCGTGAAGCCGGGGCAGCTCTATCATTTTCAGGCCGACGGGCCGTTCGATCCGGAGCATGGCCAGCGGTTCGACGGCTCGGCCCGGCTGATCGATCCTTATGCCCGGGCCCTCGTCGGCGAGTTTTCCCGCGACCGAGACGGCCGGCTCCTCCCCCCGAAATGCGTCGTCATCGACGACGCCTTCGACTGGCAGGGCGACCGCCACCTCCGCCGCGGCCTCGCCGACACCGTGATCTACGAGATGCACGTCCGCGGCTTCACCAACAGCCCCACGAGCGGGGTCGCCCATCCCGGCACGTATCTCGGCGTCATCGAGAAGATCCCCTACCTCCAGTCGCTGGGGGTGACCGCCGTCGAACTGATGCCCGTCCACGACTTCGCGGCCGCCATGCCGGCCGCCGACGGCTCGGTTCGCGGCAACTACTGGGGCTACGATCCGATCGCCTTCTTCGCGCCCCACCGGGGCTACGCCGCCGGCACCGAGCCGGGCTCTCAGGTCCGCGAGTTCAAGGAGATGGTGCGGGCGCTGCATGCCGCCGGGATCGAGGTCATCCTCGAC
>SXHR01000158.1:0-9647 GCA_005773625.1 Planctomycetaceae bacterium
CGAGGTGGATGACGGCGTCGGCCCCGCGTACCGCCTGCCTCACCGCCGCGAGGTCGCGGACGTCGCCCTTCTGCAGCGTGAGCCGCGGGTGGTCCTTGACGCCGGCCAGGGCCTCCTCGCCGTAGATGAAGAGGTCGAACACGCGGACGGCATAGCCCTCGTCGAGCAGCCGCGGCACGAGCACCGCCCCCACGTAGCCGCCACCGCCGATCACGGCGACCGTACCGAACTTCGTTCCACCCGCCGCTGCCGTCATGTCAGTTCTCCGTCGGCCATCTGCACGAGGTCCATCCACCGGTGGAGCGCCGCCGCGTGGGCCGTCTCGGTCAGCCCGTAGGTGGGCGCCGGCACGTGGAGGTTGAGGTCGCCCCGCTTCCGCAGCGGGTTCCCCGGATCCTTGCCGGTGAGCGTCACGATCGTCATGCCCAGGTCAGCGGCCACGTCGGCGGCGGCCAGAATGTTGGGCGACTTCCCTGACGAGCTGATCGCGATCAGCATGTCGCCCCCCTCGCCACGACGGCGGAGCGGCTCCGCGAACACCTGTTCGTAGGCGATGTCGTTCGAGATCGCCGTGATCAGGGCGAGGTCGAAGAAGGTCTGCGTGTGCACCCGGCCGTTCTTGGCGAGGTCGGCGGCGAAGTGGCTGGCCATCGCGGCGCTGGCCCCGTTGCCGATCATGTAGACCGTCCGCCGCTGCGCCCGGACGCGGAGCGTGAGATCCCGCCAGGTCACGTAGCCCTCGTCGGCCGTCAGCGCACCGCCATCGGCCCGCGTGAACGCGAGCCCGCCGAGCACGCCGGCCAGGTCGGCCACGTAGCGGCTCCAGGTATCGGTCGAGTCGCTGATCACGCTGCCCGCCATGGGAACCTCACTTGAGGAGCGACTCGATCTGCTTGCAGTAGGCGACGCGGTCGATGGCATCGCGATTGGCGACGGTGGCCACCGCCAACGCCCCGGCGGCATTGCCCGCGAAGCCCACCACATCGAGCGGCGCGCCCTGCGCCGCGAGCAGCGCCGACACGGAGAGAAAGGCATCGCCCGCACCGATCCGATCGACCACCTTGCCCGCCACCGCCGGGATCTCGACGAATCCGGCCGCGGGATCGAGGCACATGCAGCCGTTCTTGCCGCGGGTCACGATCAGCCGCTTGCAGCCGAGTTTCTCGTAGACCTCCCGCACGAGCCCCCGCACGGGTCCGTGACGGTCCCGCGACTCGATCCGTACCTCCGTCTCCGTCGCCGTCATGTAGTCGACGCCGGGATACTTCGAGAGGGCGTGGTGCCCCAGATTGCCCGCGTTGCACTGGGCGTTGACCGCCAGGAACTTGGCTCGTTCGCCGAGGATCCTGCGGGCCCGCTCGGAGAGCATCGAGTGGCCGAAGTCGATCACGATCACGAGATCGTAGTTGGGCACGTGCTCCATCAGGGCCTGGCAGACGGCCTCGTCCTCCTCGGGCGTGAGGGCGGCGTCGTTGATCTCGTAGACCTCCATGAGCTTCAGGAAGAAGTAGTGCTCCACCAGCCGACGCTTGACGATCGTGGGGGAGTTCTTCCGGTGGAGGAAAATCCGCTTGATGTTCGGCTTGAGCTTCCCCTCGATGAAGGCCTCGTGGGAGTTCTCGGTGCCGAGCTGGGTGATGCAGGCCACCTCGTCGCAGAAGCCCGCCACATGGTTGGCAGCCGCGAGGATGCCGCCGGCGAACTTCTCGCTCGAGAGCCGCTTGACGACCATCGTCGGCTCCTTCGACGACTTGCCGATCGCCTCGCAATACATGTATTCGTCGATGATCGGCTCGCCGACGAGAAGCACCTTCAGCCCCTTCGCCTTTCGCAGATAGTCGAGGATCTCGGCGGCCGGATGCCGACGGGCGAAGTCGGCGAGGTAGGCCTGCACCTCCGGAGGAAGCACTCCCATGTGCTGGTTGATGAGCGTGGTCGAGCTGAACGTCTCGCCGCTGGTGAAGGCGAGCCGCCCGCCCGCCTCCTGCACGGCGGCCTCCTCCTCGAGAATCTTGCCGGTCATGTCCTTGGACGTGTCGGCGTAGTCGGGCCCCTTCACGTAGACGTCGGGCTTGATCAGCCGGATCGCCTCGACGGCGGTGGGCGTGGGGTTGATCGCCACGAAGTCGACGCATTCGAGCGCGGCGAGCACCTCGGCCCGGAGCTGCTCGGTGAAGGCGGGGCGATGGGGCCCCTTGTTGACGTGCTTGTCGGTGGTCAGGGTGACGACGAGCACGTCGCCCATCGCCTTCGCCTCCTCGAAATACCGGAGGTGGCCGACGTGCAGGAGATCGAACACGCCGTGGCAATGCACGATCTTCCGCCCCTGGCCGCGGAGGCCGGCGAGCGTGGTGGCAAGGTCGGGCAGGCCCTGGATCTTGTCGCGGACGGACATGCGTTGCGGAGGAGTCCCTCTTCCTTTGAACCGGCCAAGCCGTTGCACTCTACCCCAGCGACCGTCGCCGTTGAAGAAGCGGGCTTGTCGTGGCCGGGGGCTCGGTTCCGGCAACGCCGCTTGTGGCGGTCTTGAGGGCAACCTATCCTGCCAACGCGGGCGGCGATGGAGTTTTTTGGCGGGGCGAGCCCCTCCGCAGGTCGGCCGCCACGTTGATCAACGGTGCCTGAAAGCCATGGGAAGCCTCACCCCCCTCTCCGCCTGCCGCTGCTGCGGCGGCACCGGTCTGATCCGGGTCGTCGATCTCGGCGAGCAGCACCTCACCGGCGTCTTCCCGCGATCGGCGACGGAACAGGTCAGCCGTGGCCCGATCCGGCTGGTGTGGTGCGACTCCTGCCACCTCGTGCAGCTCGACCACAGTTACGACGCGGGCGAAATGTACGGTGAGAACTACGGTTACCGTTCAGGCCTCAACCGGTCGATGGTTGATCACCTCGCCAACAAGTGCCACGCGCTCGAGCGTGTGGCCGGCCTGAAGGCGGGCGACCTCGTGATCGACATCGGCAGCAATGACGGCACGCTCCTGAAGTCTTACCGTATACAGGGCCTCCGCAAGGTCGGCATCGACCCGACCGCCGCAAAGTTCCGAAAGTATTACGAGGGCGATGCGGAACTGGTGGTCGACTTCTTCTCGCGCGACCGCGTGGTGGCCGCTCTCGGCCCCGACGCCCGGGCGGCGCTCGTCACATCGATCGCCATGTTCTACGACCTCGAGTCTCCACGGTCGTTCATCGCGGGCATCCGTGACACCCTCGCCGACGACGGCCTCTGGCACTTCGAGCAGAGCTACATGCCATCGATGCTGCGGCTCAACTCCTACGACACGATCTGTCACGAGCACCTCGAGTTCTATTCGTTCACGGTCGTCCGCAAGATGCTCGACGCCGAGGGCATGAAGGTCGTCGACGTGTGGATGAACGCGGTCAACGGAGGCAGTTTCGCCGTGACGGCGGCACGCCGGCAGTCCCGGCACCCCGAGGCCGCCGCGATCTCCGACTGGATCATGCAGCGGGAAGCCCACTTGGGCCTGGGCAATCCCGCCGTCTACCGCGATTTTGAGCGGAGAGTCTGGGAACACCGGCAGGAACTCCGCAGCCTGATTCAATCACTCACGCGCGCGGGCAAGCGTGTGATCGGCTGCGGCGCCTCCACGAAGGGCAACGTAATCCTGCAGTTCTGCGGGCTCGACGCCGACGACATCGTCGCCATCAGCGACGTCAACGAGGACAAGTGGGGACGGCTGACCCCCGGCACTGGGATCCCCATCGTGTCGGAGGTCAACGGGCGGGCCCTCGAGCCCGACTACATGCTGGTGCTCCCGTGGCACTTCAAGGAGGGAATCGTGCAGCGTGAGCGGGAGTTCCTCGAGCGGGGTGGACGGCTGATCTTCCCGCTTCCTGAAATCGAGATCGTGGGCTACTGATGCGCTGCCTGGTGATCGGCGGATCGGGGCAGGACGGAGTGCTCGTCTCGGCCCAACTGCTCGCCGAGGGACACCGCGTCACCACGGTCTCGCGGACACCGAGCCCGCTGACTGACGTCGATCATCGCAGCCTCGACGTCTCGGACAGCGCGGCGATCGAATCGCTCGTCGCAGAACTCGTACCCGATGAAATCTACTACCTCGCCGCTCATCACCGGTCGTCGCAGGATGGCACGCCGCCACTCGATACCGATCTCATCGGCTGCCTCGAGGTCAACGCCACGGCGTTCGCGGCCCTGCTCGGCGCGGTTGATCGGCACGCCGCCACAGCCCGTACGGTGTACGCCTCCTCGTGCCGTATCTTTGGACTCGGAGATGGCCGTCTTCTCGACGAAACCGCCGGCCGCGCACCCGTCTGCCCGTACGGGATCTCGAAGGTGGCCGGTATGGCGATCGCCGATCTTTACCGTCGTGAGCGAAATCTCTTCGTCGCATCGGCGATCCTTTTCAATCACGAATCAGAACTGCGACCCGCCGGTTTTATCTCGAAGAAACTTGTTCTAGCGGCTCTTGCGGCCCGTACAGACCCCGGCGTCCGCTTGACCGTCGGCAGCCTCGATGACGCGGCCGACTGGTGTTCGGCCCGTGACGCGACGGCGGCGCTGCGGGCCATGCTGCGGACGGAAAAAGCCGCCGATTTCGTGGTGGCAAGCGGCCGCCTCCATACTGTCCGGGACTTCGCTGCGGCCTGTTTCGGCGCCGTGGGGCTCGACTGGGCCCGGCACGTCGCCGCAGCCCCGGTGGAAGGTCGCCCCCGCTGGCGTCTGGTCGGCGATTCGACGAAACTCGTGTCACGCACGGGCTGGCATCCCACCCTGGGATTCGACGAGATGGTGCGCGATCTGGTTATGCGGACGGACCGGTATGAGCGACAACGGACTGCTGATTTTCATCCCTACCTATAAGGAGCGGGAGAACGTCCGGCTCATCGTCGAAGGCCTGCGGTACAACCTCGGCCCCGTGCCGATCCTGTTCTGCGACGACAACTCTCCCGATGGAACATACGACGCGATCATGGAACTCGCCCGCGACGACGGCGCGATCGACGCGATGCGGCGTCCCGGCAAACTCGGCATCGGCTCGGCCCACAAGGACGGCATTCGCGAAGCAGCCCGCCGTGGCTACCGCCGCCTGCTGACGCTCGACTGCGACCTCACCCACCAGCCGAGCGACTGCGCGAGATTCGTGGCTTGTAAGAAGGGCGACGTGGTGGTGGGTAGCCGATTCGCCGACCCGGAGTCGCTCGCCGATTGGAACTGGTTCCGCAAGGCGCTCACCCGCGGCGGACACATCGCCACCTCCTGGCTGCTGCGGCTCCCATACGACGCGACCGGGGCGCTGCGGCTTTATCACCTCGATCGGCTCGGCACCGACTGGCTCGACCAGGTGCAGAGCGACGGCTACGCATTCTTTTTTGAGAGCCTCATGGTGCTTCACTCGCGCGGTGCCGCCATCGAGGAACTTTCGATCAGGCTGCCGAAGCGGACTTACGGAAACTCGAAGATGTCGGTCCGCGAACTGTTCAAGAGCGTGGCGATGCTGCTGCGGCTGGCCGCCCGTCGTCGGGAGATCGGCCGATCATGAACGATCAGGCCCCGCAGACCGCTGCCGCAGCACCCAAGCACGAGGGTTGGGACGCCTACTGGGCGACCGACGCCCGCGGCTCGCATCGGCTGTATGCCCTGCTGGCGAGCGTCTACCGCCGCATCTTCATCTGCACGCGGCTGGCCTGGTGGCTGAAGAAGACGTTCCCCAAAGATGCCCGGCTGCTGCATGCCGGCTGCGGCAGCGGCGAAGTCGATGTCCTCGTCGCCGGCCACTTCCGCATTACCGGGCTCGACATCTCGCCGGGTGCCCTCGATCGCTATCGCCGCAATAATCCGTATGCCGAAGGCACGATCCACGCCGACCTGATGAACCTCCGCGACGTGCCCGGCGACTACGACGGCGTGTATAGCCTCGGGGTTCTGGAGCACTTCACTCCCCACGAGATTGGAATGATCCTCGACAACATGCGGCTCGTGCTCCGGCCCGGTGGGAAGATGGTCGCCTTTTGGCCGCTCGCCTCGGCTCCGAGCGTGAAGTTGCTCGGCCTGTGGCACCGATTGCTCAACAAGCGCGGAGAGCGGATGGTGGAACTCCATCCCCCGGAGATCACGCTCATCCGCTCGCGGGCACAGGTGGAACAGATCATCCAGGACGCCGGCTGGCGGCTCGTGTCGTATTCGGTCTCCCCCTCCGACCTGTTCATCCAGGCCGTGATCATTGCCGATTGAAGCCAGCCAACCCATGAATGGCACAGCCACACCTTCGGTCGCCTCGTCGACTCCGCCTTGGAAACTTCCGCCCGCGTGGGTGGGCATCGTCTCCGCTGGCCTCCTCGCACACGGACTCGTGCCGCTCACCGACTACGTTCTCTGGGACGGGTGGTGGTACGCCGCCGACCTTGCCCGGCCCGATGGCCCGACGACGATGCAGCGACTGTTCCACGAGGTCGGCCGGCCGCTCGACATGTGGTTCTACTTGCCACTCCGCTGGCTCGGCGGCAATTCCGTGGCCTGGGCCAAGTGGCTCGGCACCGCGGCTTGGATCGCGGCGGCCGTCTGCATCGCCACGGTACTGCGGAGTCTCGCCCGCCTGCCCGGGTCCGTCGCAACGGCGGTCGCGATGCTCGTCGTGGCCCTGCCGGTCTTCGACCTCCTCGGCGAACTCGCCCTTTGGATGAACACGGCGTGCGTGCTGCTCTTCTGGCTCGCGTGGGTGCTCGTGTCGCGGCTGCCGGATCTCGCGGGCTGGCGGGCCATAGCGGCCCGCATTTCGGCTCTCTTGCTGTTCTTCGTCTCCTTCGATCTCAACTCGAACCTGGTGATGTTCTACGCGTTCGCCGTCGCGGTCGCGGGTCTCCGTCTGCCCGACATCCGCCCCGCCACGCTTCTCGCGAGGCTGCCCCGCCTCGCGATTCGCCACGCTGATTTTCTCGCGATGCCCGTGCTCTTTTGGCTGTGGAAGACCGTCTTCACCCCTGTCAGTGGTTTCTATGCCACCGGGTACAACCAGCCCTCACTCGCACCGGGCCGGCTGACGACCGGCTACCTTGGCCTCGTGCTGGAATTCGTGCTCAACGGTCTCGTAGAATTGGCCTCGTCTCCGATGGGGCTCATCGCTGCATTGGCGACCGCACTCGCGGCGATCGCCGTCACGCAGCGGCTCAAAGACACCGCGTGCCTCGTCGCCCCAACCCGCGGGCTGGCCTTTCGGCTCATCGGATTGGGCCTTTTCCTGCTGGCAGCAGCGGCATTTCCCTACATCGCCGTCGGCCAGCGACTCGCCAGCGAAGGCTGGCTGAGCCGCAACTGCATCCTCTGTCCGCTTCCCGTGGCGATGATCGCCTGCGGATCTCTTCTTCTGATGAACAACTCGTGGCTGCCAAGTCGTCCGATGGCCTGGCTCGGTGGAGTTGCGGCTCTCCTGACCTTGGGCATCGGAGGCTGCGCGCACAACTACCTCTCTTATCAGGCACTCGGCGCCAAGCAGTGCTCGATAAGGGAGAAGCTTTCAGTTGCGATCCTGCAGTCGACCGCGTCGGTGGTACAGTTGCGTGACTACTTCCAGATCCCGAAGACGATTCCTTACTATGCACCTATCATCTGGACGTACATGGCCGACCATGACGACTGGCCTCCGACGACATTCGTGTTTGAGACCGCTGTCATGGCTCCCGACGCATTTCCGCCCGGCCCGGATGGACGACCCCAACGTGTCATTCCCCAGGTGCCCCTCACGGCCGGGGCGGTCGATCAGATGATCACCGCCACGACCATGCCCTACACTCTGGAGAAAGTGCCGCGGACGGGCCCGCAGATTCTGGTAACCGTCGAACCGACGCTCGAATCTGCCTCGGCCGCGGATCTCGGCATGCGATACCTGTGGCTCTCTTGGCTTCAGCCCCAGCGGCTCGACGAGTTCCTTCAGGGATTGACGAATGTCGAAGCCTACGAGCTCCCGCGAATCGAGTAACACGCTCGGCTGAGCGTTCAGGGGCGGCAGTTCAAGGCTGTCCGGGGCCCCCCTTCGAGCCTCACATCGCCGCCTGGTCGAGCAGCTTCCGCAGCGAGGTCATCGCGATCTCGCCGAACTGCCGGGGCGGCACCCGCCAAAGGGCCGGATTGTGAAGCTCAACCGCCACCGCGCCGGCGTAGCCCATCTCACGGAGCCGCGCGATCAGGTCGTCCGACGGCGACGCTCCCTCCCCGGGCAGGATCCGGTCGGCGTCGGCCGCCATCTCCCGCGGCACGTCGGCGATGTCGGAGAGCTGCACGTGGGCGAGGTTGTCGTTGGTGAGCAGCCCGAGGTCGAGCGGCTTGCTCGGGCCGATCGTGAAGTGAAACCAGTCGAGGCACAGGCCGAGCGCCGGCGAGCCCACCTGCTCCACGACGGCCACCGCCGACTGGAGGTTGTTGGGAAAACTCGCCCGGGAGTCGAACTCGAGCGCCAGCCGCACGCCCGCATCGGCCGCCCGCCGGGCCGCGTCGGCGAGGCTCACCGACAGCCGGCCGAGATCCTCCGCCGTGAGCGGGCCGAAGGCGTCGCCCGCGATCACGAGTACCGGGATCGCGAGGTCGCGGCAGAGCGCGAGCCTCGCATCGAAGTGGCTCCAATGCTCGCGGCGGGCGTCGCCCTGGCTCGTGAGCAGGCCCCCCTGAAAACTCGCGGCAACGGCCGCGATGCCGTGCGCCGCGAGCCGCTCCTTGAGCGCCGCGACGCCGTGCTCCTTCACGAAGGCGTCGGCATGGCCGAGCCAGACGTCGATCGCATCGACATGGCCGGCCGCATAGTCCTCGAGGATCGTGCCGAGCGGCGCCTCGAGCGAACAGACGGTGGCGATGGCGGGACGCATGCTCGTCATGCCAGCCGATCGCGGAGCATGCTCACGACCTCGTCCACCGGCACCCGGGTCTGCACGAGCGTGTCGCGGTCGCGGAGCGTGACGGTCTTGTCGGTGAGGGTCTGGCCGTCGATGGTCAGGCACCAGGGCGTGCCCGCCTCGTCCTGCCGGGCATACCGCCGCCCCACCGAGCCCTTCTCGTCGTACTGGCAGGCCATGTGGGGCTTGAGCGCCCGGTAGAGATCGATCGCCACCTCTGGCATGCCATCCTTCTTCACCAGCGGCAGGATCGCCGCCTTCACGGGGGCGAGCCGCGGGTGGAGCTTCATCACGGTGCGGCTGCGGGGCTTGCCGTCCTCGTCGGGCACCTCGTCCTCGTGGTAGGCGTCGCAGAGGAAGGCGAGCACCGCGCGGTCGGCGCCCGCCGAGGGCTCGATCACGTGGGGCACATACCGCTCCCGGGAGATGTCATCGAAGTAGGAGAGATCCTTGCCGCTGCCGCGGTGCCGCGGCTTGCCGTCGTCGCCCGTCTCCACCACGAGCGCGCCGTCCTTGCGGACGAGCTTGCCCTCCATGTGGCTGCGGAGATCGAAATCGCCGCGGTGGGCGATCCCCTCGAGCTCGCCGAACTCGCCGGCGGCCAGGAAGGGAAACGCGTATTCGATGTCGGCCGTGCCCACGGAGTAGTGGGAGAGCTCGTCCTTGTCGTGCTCGCGGAGCTGGAGCTTGCCCTCGGTGAGGCCGAGGTCGAGGTACCACCTCCAGCGCCGATCCCGCCAGTAGCGATACCACTCCGCCGACTCCGCCGGCCTGCAGAAAAACTC
>SXHR01000159.1:0-4243 GCA_005773625.1 Planctomycetaceae bacterium
GATCACGTGCATGAGCGGGCCGCCCTGCTGGCCCGGGAAGACCGACCGGTCGAGCGCCTTGCCGTTTTCCGCCCGGCACATCGCGATGCCGCCCCGGGGGCCGCGGAGCGTCTTGTGGGTCGTGCTCGTCACGAAGTCGGCCACCGGCACCGGATTGTCGTGGATGCCCGCCGCCACGAGGCCGGCGTAATGCGCCATGTCCACCATCAGTTTCGCTCCGACCTCGCGGGCGATTTCGGCGAACCGGCCATGGGGGATCTCGCGGGGGTAGGCGCTGGCCCCGGCAATGATCAGCTTCGGCCGGTGCTCGCGGGCCAGCGTGGCGATCTGATCGAAGTCGAGCAGATGGTCACCGCGGCGGACGCCGTAGTGCACGAACCTGTAGAGGATGCCCGAGGCGTTGAGTTTCATCCCGTGGGTGAGGTGGCCGCCGTGGGCCAGATCGAAGGCGAGCACGGTGTCCCCGGGCTGGATCGCGCAGAGGTAGACGGCGGCGTTGGCCTGACTGCCGGAGTGAGGCTGCACGTTGACGTACTCGGCCCCGAACAGGCTCTTCAACCGCTCGCGGGCGATGTCCTCGACCTTGTCGACGAATTCACAACCACCGTAATACCGGTGGCCAGGATAGCCCTCGGCGTATTTGTTGGTCAGGACGCTCCCGACGGCCTGCATCACGGCAGGGCTCGTGAAGTTTTCGCTGGCGATCATCTCGAGGCCTTGCTGCTGACGCACCTGCTCCGCAGCGACGGCGGACCAGACCTCGGGGTCCTCGCTCTCGATGAAGTTCGGCTGGAAGTTCACTGCATATCCTCCGTGCTGGGCGGCCGGGACGTTGTCCGATGCTTGCCGACGATTGTCGGTCGGCCGCGGCGCATCGTCAACGAATGTGACTGGGGCTCGCGGATTGAACGAGCCCACGCGCCCGGGGCGCCGCCACGGCCCGGTGCCCGGCGGGCATGGCACGCCGTGGCGCGCGGCCGACGTCACTCGTCAGCGGCTGACACCTCGCCTCACTGCAGCCGCAGGGGCTCGGGCATGAAGGTGACGATCGGGATCAGGAACGAGGCGATCCCGACGGCGGTCCGCAGGGGCCCGAGCGGCCGACCGTCGTCGCGGATGGGGGGGTGATCGACGCCCATCAGGGTCACGATCACGAGCATCACCACCCAGTTGTATTGCCCGAAGGCCACGACCGCCGCGATCGACGCCATGAGCACGCCCCGCGCCACCCAGTCGCCACGGCGACCGAACACCGCCCGACAGATGTGGCCGCCGTCGAGCTGGCTGATGGGAACCATGTTGAGGCCGGTCACGAGCAGGCCGACCCAACCCGCCATGAACAGCGCGTTGGGGGCCACCGTCACATCGGGGCCCAGGTCGGGCCGCACGGCCGCCTGCACCCACCAGGCCAGCGGCGCCAGCGCGAATGGATTCGACGCATCCGCGGCACCGGTGACCATGCCCCAGGCGAGCATCGGGACCGCGACGACGAGCCCCGCCAGCGGGCCTGCCAGCGCGATGTCGAAGAGTTGCCGCCGGCTGGCCCGCCCCCCCTCCATGCCGATCACCGCGCCCAGCGTGCCCGTGAGGAGCACCGGCACCGGAATGAAAAACGGCAGCGTCGCCGGGATGCCGTGAAGCCGGGCCGCGATGAAGTGTCCGGCTTCGTGCGCCGTCAGCACGGCCATCACGGCGGCGGCGTAGGCGAGGCCGCGCGGCCAGTGGGCGGCGATCTCGGCCCCGATCTCGTCCACCCCCAGCACCAGCGGCTGCCAGCCCGCGGCGCCGGCGGCAAACGTGGTCAGGCCGGTGAGCAGGTAGAGCAGCCCCTGCAGCCGGATCCGTGGGGATGCCGGCGACCGCAGCAGCGCCTCGAGCTCGGCATCGTGATGGGGAGGGGCGGGCTGCATCGGAGGAGGCTCAAGAATACAGATTTCACGCCGCATCTGTTACCATCCGGTGGGCTTACTCCCTCCGACCCAGCACAGAGGTTTTCCCATGCGCCCCTGCATCCGTTCCCTGCCCGTCCGCGGAATCGTCGTGGCGGCGGCCTCGATCGCCATGTGCTGCTGCGGAAAGGCGAGCCCCGCCGCAGACCAGCCGGAGGTGATCGCCGTCATGGCCTGCGATGGCTACGCCGACCTCCGCGATCAACTCGGCTGGGTTGGCGAACAGGTGGGCAACCCCACCCTCGCCGGCTTCGCGGAGTCGTTCCTGCTCTTGGCGACGCAGGGCAAGGGACTGGCGGGGCTCGATTTGCAGCGGCCCATGGGTGTGGTGGTCACCACGGAAGGCGGCCCGCTGCCGTCGGCGCACGCCTTCATCCCCGTAAAAGACCTCGGCAAGTTTCTCGGTGTGATCGAGGGCATGACCGGGCCGGTCGAGGAGCAGGATGGCGTGCGACGCATCGCGATCCAGGGCGCCCCGCCCGTCACGATCACGGAGAAGAACGGCTGGGCGATCGTCTCCGAGGAGGGAGCGACGGCCGGGATCGATGATCCGCTGCCGCTGATCGGACCGATCGTGGAAGACTACTCGGTCGCCGTCCAAGTCTTCCCGTCCCGCATGCCCGACGACATGCGGCGGCGGCTCGGGGATATGCTCGACGACGCCGCGCGTGACGCCGAGGCACGGGGCGAGGTGATGGATGCCGGCATGCTCAAGGCCGCCATCGACAACTTCGACGACGTGGAGAAGATGCTCCTCGGATTCGCCGTCGATCAGGACAAGAAACTCCTGCTCCTCGACACGACGGCCGTGATGACGCCGGGCTCCGCGGCGGCCGACGCCTGGACCGGCGCCGCGCAGGCGGCCGCGACGGTCGGCTCGCCCGCCACCTCGGACGGCAAGCCCGCCGCAATCCGCGGCCACTATGCGCAGGCGGTGCCTGCGGCCGACCGCGGGGTGGTCGAGGCCGGCCTCCAAGACCTCCTCTCGTCGGCTGGAATCGACCCGATGGCGACCACGCTGGCCGGCCTCGCCGGCGACATCGTCGCCGCCATGCTCGAGACTGGAAACGTCGACGCGGGCCTGACGCTCGACACGAGCGCCGCCGACGCGGAGCATCCGCTGCCGTCGTTGACCGTCGGGATGCGAATCAAGGACGGCGTGGCGCTCGAGAAAAAGGTGAAGGAGCGGCTCGGCGCCGCGAACGCCCTGCCTCCCAATGTCTCGGTGAAGTTCGACGCCGGCAAGCAGGGCGACGCACGCCTCCACGAGATCACCGCCGACGTGTCAGGCACGCCCGCTGCCGGACCGTTGGTGGGCGACAAGGTCACGCTCACGCTCGCCGTCCTGCCGGAATATGCCTACCTGATGGCGGGGGGCGACGTGCCCGCGCGTCTGGCCGCCGCGATTGCCGCCGGCGGCAAGCCCCTTCCCGATTTGAAGCCGATCACGGGCGTGGAAATGTCGCTCGCGAGCCTGATCGGTTACGCGGCGATGATCACGAAGGCATTCAGTCCGGATGACCCGCAGGGCGAAATGCTCGGCGAGGTAGCCGAGCAGGCGGCGGCGATGGACGCCACGCAGGTGCGGCTCGGGATGCTGCCGGTCGAACGCGGCGCCACGCTTCGTCTCTCGGCCGATGCCGGCGCGATCCAGACCATCGCCGCGGGTGTGGCGATGCAGCAGGCTGGGCCGCCGCAGATGCAGCGACCCCGGCCGCGGGCCGAGGGTGCGCTCCCCGAGGGAGCCTCCGCACTGGCGCCTTGATCAGTCTCATTCAACACCATACCGCCTCAACCTCATGATCTCCTCCATCCACGCCGCCGCGGGCGGCATCCGCCGCGAGATCGCCGGGGCGAGCGTCGCAGAGCTCGCCAGTCGCTACGGCACGCCCCTCTACGTCTACGACGCCGAGACGATCCGCCGTCGCTGCCGCGACCTCGCGGCCTGGGATACCGTCCGGTTCGCGCAGAAGGCCTGCTCCAACCTCGCCGTGCTCGATCTCGTCCGCCGCGAGGGTGTGCTCGTCGATGCCGTCAGCACCGGAGAGATCCACCGGGCGCTGGCCGCCGGCTACTCCGCCCACGCCGCCAACCAGCCCGGCCCCGACGGCCTGCCGCCGGCGCATCCGATCGTCTACACGGCCGACATCTTCGACCGCGACAGCCTCGAGGCGGTCGTGAAGCACGGCATCCACGTCAACTGCGGCTCCGCCGACATGCTCGAACAGCTCGCCGAGCGGATGCCGGGAGCGAACGTCACGCTGCGGGTGAACCCCGGCTTCGGCCACGGCCAC
>SXHR01000160.1:0-4937 GCA_005773625.1 Planctomycetaceae bacterium
GAGCTCTTCGGCGACGACGCGCGCGCGGCCGCCGACATCCTCGACCTCACGCTCACCAGCCGTGAAAAGGGCCCCGACGCCCTGCCGATGGCAGGATTTCCCCATCATCAGCTCGACACCCAGCTCGTGAAACTCGTCGCCGCGGGCCGCCACGTGGCGATCTGCGAGCAGATCGACGCTTCCGCGTCGGCGGATGGCAAGCCGACGAAGGGACTGATGCGTCGGGAGGTGACGCGGATCGTCACGCCGGGCATCGCCGCCGACGAGACACTGCTCGATCCGTCACGGAGCAACTGGCTCGTGGCGATCATGCCGAGCGGAGGCCGCGATGACGTGGCGGCCCAGGTCGGCCTCGCCTGGATCGATGTGGCGGCCGGCCGCTTCGAGGCCGCGGTGGTCGGTCGCGATGACGTGGCCGATCAGCTCCTGCGGCTCGATCCCGCTGAATGCCTCTGCGGAGAGAAGCACCGCGACACCGTCGCCGAACTCGTGCGACCGACGGGCGGGCGGCTCGTCACCACGCGGCCCGACTGGTGGTTCGACTCGGCGACGGCCGATGCGGCGATCGGGCGGGCGCTCGGCGGCCGCCGCCTCGAGGGCCTCGGCTTCGAGTTCCCCGCCGACACCCCGGGCCTCGCCGCGGCCGGCGCGATCGTCGCCTATCTCGAGGAGAACGAGCCGGCGGCGATCACGCGAATCGCCACGCTCGCCGCCTGGCGGCCGGGGCGGCGGCTGGAGATCGACGAAGCCTCGCGTCGCAGCCTCGAGATCGTCAGGTCGGCGGCGACTGGCCGCCGCGACGGCTCGCTGGCCGGCGTGCTCGACCGCACGCGGTCTCCCATGGGCGCGAGGCTGCTCGGCGAATGGCTTTCCGCTCCGCTCGTCGAAAAGGTGGCGATCGACGAGCGGCTCGACGCCGTGGGGGCGCTCGCCGGCGATGCCTCGCTCGCCGGGCGACTGGCCGCGATGCTCACCGGCATCGGCGATGTGGAGCGGCTCGTCGGGCGGGTGATGACCGGCCGCGCCGGCCCGCGCGACCTCGAGCGAATCGGTCGGGCAACGGCCGTGCTGCCCGACCTCGTCGCCGTTCTCGGAGGCTCGGGCGGTCTGCTCGGCGAACTCCGCGACGGGCTCGATCCGTGTCCCGATGTCGCCGCCCGCATCGGCCGCACCCTCCGCGAGGGCTGTCCGGTGTTCGCCCGCGAGGGCGGCTTCATTCGCCCCGGCTTCGACGCCCCGCTCGACGACCTGGTGGAGCTCGCCAGCGGCGGAAAGGCGTGGATCACCCGCTATCAGGCGGAACAGATCGAGCGGACGGGAATCGGCTCGCTCAAGGTGGGCTACAACCGCGTGTTCGGGTTTTTCCTCGAGATCGGCCGCGCCCATGCCGAGAAGGTTCCCTCCGATTACATCCGCAAGCAGACGGTGAAAAACGCCGAGCGTTACACCACCCCCGAACTCGACGAGCGGCAGCGGCAGGTGCTCGGCGCGGAGGAGGAGGCGGTTCGCCGCGAAGTCCATCTGCTCGATGAACTGCGGACCTTCGTCGCCGGGCAGCGGAGCCGACTCGACCGCGCCGCCGAGGTGCTCGCGATCCTCGACGTGCTCGTGGCGTTCGCGGACGTGGCCCGGTCGCGGGGCTGGGTGCGGCCCGAGATCTCCGAGAACGGCGACCTCCTCATCGAGGCGGGCCGCCATCCCGTGCTGGAGGATCTCCTCCCCGCCGGCACGCTGGTGGCCAACGACCTTTCCCTCGCTGCCGGTGGAGCCGGGGCCCCGGCGATCCTCCTCGTCACGGGTCCCAACATGGGGGGCAAGAGCACGTTCATTCGGCAGGCCGCGCTCACCGCCGTGATGGCGCAGGCGGGGAGTTTCGTGCCGGCGAAGCGGGCGCGGGTCGGCATCGTTGACCGGCTCTTCGCCCGCATCGGCGCGGGCGACGACCTGGCCCGGGGGGCGAGCACGTTCCTCGTGGAGATGGCGCAGACCGCCCGCATCCTCAATCGGGCGACGCCGCGGAGCCTCGTGGTCCTCGACGAGGTGGGCCGGGGCACGAGCACGTTCGACGGTCTCGCCATCGCCCAGGCGGTGGTCGAGCATCTGCAGGGCCGTGTCGGCTGTCGAACGCTGTTCGCGACCCACTATCTCCAGCTCGCCGCGCTCGAGCGGCTGCCGGGCGTCGCCAACGTGCAGGTGCTCGTGAAGCAGCACAAGGAGCAGCTCGTGTTTCTCCATCAGGTGGCGCCGGGGGCCGCGGACAAGAGCTGGGGCGTGCACGTGGCGCGGCTCGCGGGCGTCCCCACGGACGTGATCGATCGTGCCCGGGACCTGCTGATCGGCTTCGAGTCCGACGCCGCGGCGGAGCCGGCGAAGCCGCGGCGGAAGGCCGTGCCGCAGGAACAGCGGTCGCTCTTCGACTGACTCGAGCCGGCGACAGGGCATGCCCGCATCGCCCCCGCGATGGCGGCCTCCAAGGCCGCGCACTCAGCGCGGGATCGCCCGGGCCACCTCGGCCGTCACCCGCACTGGTTCATCTTCTCGCGGGGGGTGCCCGGGGCCACGAGTTCGGGCTGGAGTCGAACGGGGCCCACCGATCCGTCATCGGCCGCGATCGTCACGGCGATGCTCTTGTAGGCGGGCGTGCGGGAGAGCGGGTCGGCCGACTTGGGCACGAGCACGTTGCTCTCGGGGTAATACATCGCCACGCACCCCGGACGAATCTGGTCGTAGGCGGCGACGATCTGCCCCCGCATTTCGCCGGCGGTGCTCGCGATCCGGCACTTCCCGCCGGCGCTGAGGCCGAACTTCCGCACGTCTTCGGGGTGAACGAGCACGATGTCCCGCCGCGTCTGGTTGCGGTAGAGATCCTCCTCCTCGTAGACGACGGTGTTGAACTGACCTTCGCTGCGGATCGTCATGAGTTGGAGCGATTCCGGTGCCGGCGGCAGGTCGTGCACGAAGAGCGTGGCCTTGCCGTCGGCCGTGGGAAACGACGGCCGGTCGACCGCGCGGCCCGGAATCGAAAACTCCTTCTTCGTCCGCTCGATCTCGGCGATCTGCTCGAGGCCGGGCACGATCGCGGCGATCGCCTGGCGGATCGTGGTCGTATGAGCCATGTCCTGCCAGTTCACCGGGCCGTCCGCGCCGAGCACGCGGAGGGCGACGTCGGCGATGATCTCGACCTCCGCCCGGGGGCCGACATGCCGGGGCTTGCCGCCGTCGGAGAGGCGGATGTAGCTGAACATGCTCTCCTGCGTGGAGGGCTCCGGTTCTTCGTCCCGCGCGAGCACCGGCAGGATGATCGTCTCCTCGGCCCCGGTGCCCCAGGCGTGGCCGGTGTTGAGCGAGGTGTTCATGTGGACGACGGTGTCGATCGCGGCCATGGCCCGGCGGGTGTACGAGGCGTCGGGGCTCGCCCCGTAGAGGTTGCCGCCGAGGCAGAGGGCGAATCGCATCCTCCCCCGCTCTGCCGCGTCGAGGCATTCGAGCGTGTCGTAACCCTTCGCGGTCGGCAGCGAGACGCCGTAATGGCTCTCCAGCCTGTCGAAGATCGTCTTTTTGAGCGTCGGCGTGACGCCGACCGTGCCCATGCCTTGGATGTTGGAGTGGCCCCGGATCGGCTGGAGCCCGGCTCCGGGCCGGCCCACCATCCGCCGCATCAGCGCGAGCTGCGCGATCGCCTGCACGGTCGCGGCGCCGTGGAGATGGTGTGTCACGCCCATCGTCCAGGCGAACACGGCCCGTTTGCTGGCGGCATACTGGGCCGCCATGTCGTCGATCTGCGGCTTCGACACCCCCGACTTCGCGACGACCTCGTCCCAGGAGAGCCCGTCGAGATGCGCGGCAAGCGCCGGCCAGCCGTGGCAGCGCTCGCGGAGGAACTCCTCGTCCACGATCGGATCGACCGCCCGCGGCTGGGCCGCATGGAGTTCCCGCAGCCTCTTCATCAGGCCGTAGACGACCGCAAGGTCGCCTCCGACGTGCGGCTGCACGTAGGTGCTCGCGATCTCGGCGCCGAAGAACAGCGCCCAGGGATCGCTGGGCACGGAGAAGTTGACGAGCCCCGTCTCCACGATCGGATTCACCACGATCACCTTGCCGCCGCGGCGACGGACCATCATGAAGGTCCGCATCATCCGGGGATGGTTGCTCGCGGGGTTTCCGCCGATCAGAAACACGCAGTCGGCGTGTTCCATGTCGTCGAGCGTCACGGTGCCCGCGCCGGTGCCGATCACGCTGGCGAGCCCCACGCCGCTGGCCTGGTGGCAGTAGAAGCTGCAGTTGTTGACGTGATTGGTGCCGTAAAGCCGGGCAAAGAGCTGCAGCAGGAAGCCCGCCTCGTTGCTCGACCGTCCGCTGAAGTAGAAGAACGATTCATCGGGCGGGGTCCGCTTCAGCTTTGCGGCGATCCGCCCCATCGCCTCGGCCCATTCGATCGGCCGGTAGTGCTGCGATCCCTTTTCGAGGATCACCGGCTGCACCAGCCGGCCCGCATGTTCCATCTGATGGGGTGAGAAGGCCCGCAGCTGCGGGATCGAATACGTTTCGAAGAAGGAGGGCTTCACGCCCCCCTGCATGTCGGCGACCATCGCCTGGAACGACTTCTTGCAGACTTCCGGAAAGTGGCCGGCCTCGTTGACCATGCCCCCCGACTGACCGCCCATGCCGACCGCACAGGTCTTGCAGGCGTTCTTCGACCGCATGGCCTTCCACAGCGGCCACAAGCCCCCGGCCTCCCGGGCCTTCTTGAACGTGTAGAGCACCGCCCGCCAGCCGCCGCCCGTGGAGACGCGTCGCATGGGTTTCATCCGAAAAGGGGGTCAATCGAGACTGACCGTCACGGTCTTCGTCTCGAGGTAGGGGTCGAGCCCGCGCTCGCCCAACTCGCGGCCGAAGCCCGACTGCTTGAAGCCGCCGAAAGGGGCGGCGGCGTCGAA
>SXHR01000161.1:0-3231 GCA_005773625.1 Planctomycetaceae bacterium
GGCCTCGATCGTGGCATTGAGGGCGAGGAGGTTCGTCTGTTCCGCGATCGACGTGATCACCCTGATCACCGCTCCGATCTCGTTGCTCGAGCGACCGAGGTCGGCCATGGTCGAGGAGGTCGCCGACGCCATCTCGACGGCCCGACGGGCGGTGGTGGCGGCATCCTGGGCATTGCGGGAGATCTCGTGGATGCTCGCGACGAGGCTGTCGATCGAGCCCGACACCGTCCGGGCGTTGCCGCTCACCTGCTCCGCGGCCGCGGAGACGAGATTGGCCTGGGCCGTCGTCTGCTCGGCGGCCGCGCTCATCTGCTGACTGACGCTCGTCAGCTCCTCGGAGGAACTGGCCAGAGCATGCGTGTTGTCGATGATGCCGCCGACCAGCGCCGCCTGCCGTCGCGTCTCGCGGGTGAGCCGGCGGGCGATCAGCGTCGACACGCCGAGCACCGCGGCGCTCGTCAGCCCGAAGACCGTCAGGCCGAGCCTGAGGAGTTGGTTCACCGGCTCGAAGACCTCGGCCGAATCGACTTCGGAGATGAGCGCCCAGCGGACGTCGCCACGGCCGCCGGAGGGGTCGCGGTGCACGACGATCGGCCGCCACGACACGAGCGACCGGACGCCCCGATAGTCGTCCGCCTCGGCCGTGCCGGACCTGCCCTCGTCGAGCGCCGCACGCACGGCCGGCGTGTCGACCTTGAAAGCGTCGTTGATGATCGTGGTCTTCGTGCCGAGGTCGGCGGCAAACCGCGAGTTGCTGCGAAACAGCCGGTCGGCGCCCACCGCGTAGGTCTCACCCGTCCGCCCCATGCCGGTCGTCTCACCGATGATCGCGTCGGCCTTGTCGATCGGAATCTGGAAGGCGACGACGCCCGTCACCTGCCGGCCTTCGAGGATCGGTGCGGCGATGAAACTCGCCGGCTCGTCACACGACGGCAGATATCGGGCGAACTCGCCGAAAGCGACCGCATCCCGGCGGCCGCTCGCCGCCGCCTGCTGGAAGGCCGATCCGAGACTCGTCGCCGCCAGCGGGCCCTCCCGCAGGGAAGCGCCGAGATCGACCTCCTTGGACACGGTGTAGACGATCTTGCCGGAGACCGCGTCGATGAGGAACACGTCCGCCACGCCATATTTCTCGCAGAGGCTGCGGAAGAAGGGATGGAAGTTGCCGTGGGCCTTGGTGTAGGCCGACGCATCGGCGGCGGAATCGAGCAGCAACTTGGCACCGATGGCGTTGTCGTTCCGCCGGATGTAGAGGTATTGCAGGTAGGCGGAGTCGTCGTCGAGAGCCTCCGCGAGCGGCTCGAGACTGACCGGGCCGTCGGCCCGCCGGCGATACTCCGCCGCGAACTCACCCGTGTAAAAAGTCGCCAACTCCCGCCGCGCCGCGGCGAGGGCCGTCTCGTCCACCTTGTCGTCACTCCGGATGGTGGCCAGGCCTTCGCGGAGCTGATCGAGCGATTCCCTCACGACCCGCCCTTCGGCGAGCACCGCGAGTTCCTGCCGCAGCGATTGGAAATACCGCTCCACCGACTTGGACGTGACGGCGTTCACGGTATCGAGCTGCTTGAAGGCCTGTTCGCGCAGGGCGGCCGACGAGCTGCGGTAGCTGGTCAGGCCCATGAAGCCCATCGGGATCAGGGACACGCCGAGCAGGGCGAGCAGGAGCGGATTGGTGAGAAACGCACGCCAGCCGCCCGCAGCGGTGCCGGAGGGATCATGGTCTGCCATGGGATGTCGCCTGCCTTTCAAGTGCCTGCGGCCGCTGCCGCACGAATGATTGAATCATGCGCTGGATATCGAGGAGATGCACGAGCCGATCGGGGGCCGCAAACACGCCCGCCAGGGCCTCGCCTGGTCCGCCGCCCGACCCCTCGGCCGCGGAGGTCGTCGGCTGCTCGATCCGGTCCTGGGGAATCTCCACGACGTCGAGCATTTCGTCGATCACCAGGCCGTACCAGTCGTCCTGCAGCGCGATCACCAGATGCGTGGGTCGCTCGGGGATTTTCCGCGAGACCCCGAGATGGGTCGCGGGGTCGATCACCGGCACGATCCGGCCGCGGAGGTGGAGCAGCCCGAGGATGCCGTCGGGGGCGAGCGGCACCCGGGTCGGACGGCCGCCCCGCAGCACCTCCACCACGCCGTCGGCGGGCACCGCGAAGCAGGCGTCGCCGATGCGAAAGGTGCAACAGCCATGTGCAGGCCGGTCGTTCATCGCGCGTCACCCGCCACCGTCTCGAGGTCGATGATCTCGGTGGCCATGCCGCCGAGCGCGAGGATGCCGGTGACACCCGGCGACGCCGTCGGCTGCAGCCGCGACTCGGCCGCCAGCACATCGATGATCGAGCCGACCGTCAGGCCGACTCCACCCTGCGACCCGCCGACGACCACCACGTGGACGGTCGCCGGGGCCGCGGTCGACACCGATCCCAGGAGCTCGTCGGCATCCTGAAGCGTCGTGAACACATGGCCGCGGCGGACGACCCGGCGCTCGCCGACCACCTGCACCTCGTCGCGATGAAACTTCTCGAGCCGCACCACGTCGGTCAGCGGCACGGCGACCCTCCGGCCCGCGAGGGTGCCGCAGACGAGATAGCGGTCGGCGATTTCTTGGGCGGGAGCCACGGCAACGTCGGGCTCGCAGTCGACGGCCGGCAGCCGGGCGATCCTGAGGAGGCCGCGGAGGTCCAGGATCAGCACGACACCGCCGTCACCGAGCACGGTGGCGCCGGAATAGAGCCCCATCCCCGTCAGCAATCCGCCGATCGGCTTCACCACGATCGTGGAGAGGCTCGCCACGTCGAGGAGTTCGCGGCACCGCAGATGCCCCGCGGCCGACTGCATCCCGTCGACCACCAGGCCGAACTCACGGCCGTCCACCCGCACCAGCACGACCGTTCCATCCTCGCGACAGGCCGTCGTCTCCCGGATGCCGAGAAACTGATCGAGGAAGATGATCGGAACGAGTCGGCCACGAACCCGCATGACGGGCGCCTCGGCGAGCCCTTCGATCTTCGGCCCGGAGCGGTCCCGCTTGAGCGGCACCAGTTCACCCACGGCCGACTGCGGGATGGCACACCGCTCGCTCCCGCAGCGGACGATGAGCGCCGGCATGATGGCGAGCGTCAAGGGCACGTGCACCCGCACGACGGTGCCGGTGCCCACGCCACTCTCGATGTCGATCGTGCCGCCAATCGCCTCGATGTTGGTCCGCACGACGTCCATCCCCACGCC
>SXHR01000162.1:0-5789 GCA_005773625.1 Planctomycetaceae bacterium
CGCTGCCGGGCGGCGGGCTGGCCGCCGCCGGCGAGGCGATCTAGGCGATTCGTGACGCGGGGACTGCCGTGACCCAGGCTGTCGCGGAGTTTGACGCTGAGCACGCGGCCGCCCCGCCGGAGGAACCGCCGAGCGGGATGAGCCGGCTCCTGGCCGGCTGGCTGCCGCGGGGCACCAATGTCTTCGATCGCACCGCGGCCGCGACACCGCCGCCGGCCGTGAGCGCCGGGGCCGCCGCCGCGTCGGGCGACGAACTGGCCGACATCGATCTGGCGCTCTCATTGGCGGGGACCGGTCCGAGCGCGAACTGGAACCTGGCGCCGCTGCGGGAACGGCTGCGGCTGGCATCGACCCGCGCGACGGCTGAGGCTGACCGCACGCGAGCCCAGGCGATCGACGCACGGCTCTCGCGATTCGAGGCGATCCAGGGTCGTCAGCAGAGCCTCGCGGCGAGCCCCGCTGACGCCGCCGAACCGCTGCGGCTGGGAGGGATGTGGTCGAGCCTGTCCTCGCTCGGGCCGCGGCCCATCCGGCCCGGGGTGTTGCCCGGCGGCCGGCCGGCGGGCGGGCAGCCGACATGGACGCCGCCCGACCAGATGGAGGCCACCGGCCGGCTCGCCACAGTGATCTCGCGGCGTCCCGACGCCCCCCGCTGGGCCGTCGTGGACGAGGGCAACAACGTGCTCGCATTCGTCACGCCGCAGTCGGGTGTGAATCTCGGGCCTCTCGTCGGCCAGCAGGTGTCGGTCCGCGGTGCCCGCGGCTACATGCCGGAATACAAGCGGCCCTATCTCGTCGCGTCGGAGGCGCGGGTGCGGATCGCGTCGGTGCCCGCCCCCACCGTCCGGCCCGACTCGACCCAGTAGCCCGGGCGGCTTCGTCGGCGGCGACCGCTCTGTCGCAAAGCCCCCATCGCGGGTGTCGCAGGGCAGCTGCCCGATCACGGCCCGCTGCGGGCGGTCCCCGTTCCCCGTCCCACTTGCTCCGGTCTTCCCGGGTGCGTCAGCGGCGCTGCAGGGCTTCGAGCTGGTCGGCGTTCATCCAGCGGGCGGCGAGTTCCGCCTGCACGTCGTCTTCGACGGGCCTCGTTGACTGGGCCGGGGATGACCCGCCGTTTCGACCGGACGCGAGTGCGACGAGCGTGCGGCGATCCTGCGGCTCCGTCCGCGTCATGCGGTCGGCCAGTCGGGCCACGGCCGCCGGATTGCGGGCGGCGGCGGCGGAGAACTGCGACACGAAGAGGCTGATCTCGTGCAGGTTGATCGCGGCCGATCGGACAATCAGCGGCTGGAGGGTGCGGGTGACGATCTCGAGGCCCAGACCATCGACGTCGAGGAACGCGTCGATCTGCACCGTCTGCCGCGGCCGGCCCGCGGCCGCCGTCGGATCGGCGGAGTGCCTCAGCACGATCAGGCACGAGCCGGTGAGCTGCTTGGGGGCGAGCGGACCGTCGTAGGCGCCCCGACCATGAAACACGTAGAGGCCACCGCGTCCGTCGCGTTCGTGGTGCAGCAGGCGGACGGTGCCCACCGTGCCGTAGCCGTCGGAGAGTCGCCACCGGCCGGGTCCGGCCGGATCGAGCGCGAGCAGGCTGATGCCCAGCACGCGCCACACATCGACGAGCGTCTCGGGCTTCGTGAGCACGAAGTCGAGCAGCGCAGCGTCGCAGGTGACGCTGGCCCGAGGGAGATGCCGGTAGAGCGTGGTCTGACGGATCGCCTGCTCGGCGATCTGCCGTTCGACGGGCGCCATGCGGTCCAACGGCACTTCCGCGGTGGCCCGGTTGCGGGTCTCACGGCTCGACGAGCCGGCATCGGCGACCGTGGCCGCGACACCGGCGGCGAGGCCGGAATCACCGGAGCCGCGGGCCGCTGCCGTGAGCCCGGGCATGACCAGAATCCCCAGGCATACAAGCGCGTGAAACCGCACGGTCATGGTCGAAATCCCCCCTGTCCCACCCTCGCCGGCACCCGCGTGCGGTGCCGCCTGGGAAAGGTATTCGGTTTGCGGCACGGCTCCGGGCCAGATATTTCCGCAGCGGTTCCAGGCCGCTTGCCCCGTTTGCCAGCCCTGCCAAGACGGCCGCGATCGGGCCTTGGCCCGCTGCCGCAGGTTCCCTACGATCCCGCCCCGGTCCGGCGTCGAGTCTGCCCGGTGGACCGCCAGGACGTTCTTTGATGCCCCACGACCGAGATCCCGAAGACGAGCGGCGAAGTGACGCCCCGCGTCCGCACCCCAAAGGGTTGCTGGGCCGGGCGCTGGTGGCATGGACGCGGGTCTGCCTGAAATATCCGCTCACGGTGGTGATGGTCGCGATCCTCTCGGCCGTGGCCGCGGGGGCGTGGACCGCCCGCCATCTCGGCTACAAGGTGAGCCGCGTCGATCTGCTCGATCCGGAGAGCGAATACAACAAGCTCTGGATCGACTACATCCGGGAGTTTGGCGAGGACGACGACGCCGTCGTCGTCGTGGAGGGGGAATCCCGGGAGGGTGTGATCGCCGTGCTTCAGGAGGTCTCCCGCGAGGTCGCGCGGCAGGAGTCGCTGTTTCGCTCGGTGCTGCACGAGGTCGATCTCTCCAAGATCCGTTCCAAGGGTCTGCACTACCTCTCGCCCGCCGATCTCGCCGACATCGACCGCTTCATCGAGCGGACCCAGCCGATCCTCGACGGCGGCTGGTCGCAGCTGAAGGTGAGCACGATGGTTGGCGGACTCGCGGGGCAGATGGTGGCCGGCGCGTCGCCGCAGGGGCCGCGGGACGAGCCTCCCGCCGCCGCCCTGGAGCGCTACGTCGAGAGCCTCGTGGCCGGCATCGACGCGCCGCAAACGGGCGAGTCGCGCAGCCTCGACTACGTCTCGCCGTGGCCCAGCATGCCGGAGTCGCTCTCGACCCTCCGCGACCTCTCCAGCGAGCATCTCCTCGCCAAGGACGGCAAGCTCGGATTCGTGCTCCTGCGGCTCACGAAGGAGAAGGGGGGGTTTGCCGGCGCCTCGAAGGCGACCGACGAACTCCGGCGGATCATCGCCGACGTGGGCTCGCGGCATCCCGGAATCTCGACCGGCCTCACCGGCCTGCCGGTGATGGAGGACGACGAGATGCGGACCAGCCAGCAGTCGATGGTCTGGGCGAGCGTGCTGTCGATGGCGGCCGTCGTGGTCGTGATCATCGCCGGCTTCGGCGGCGTGCGGCACGCCCTCATGGCCAACGGCGTGCTCGCGATCGGCATGGCCTGGGCTTTCGCCTGGGCGACGGCCAGCGTGGGTCATCTCAACATTCTCAGTGTCACCTTCACGGTGACGATGATCGGCGTCGGCATCGATTACGGCACCTACTACATCGGCCGCTACCTGGAGCAGCGGCGGCGCGGGATGGGATGGAGCGAGGCCCTCCTGGAGACGAGCGGGAGCGTCGGGCCCGGGATCCTCACCGGCGCGATCACGACGGCGGTGGCCTTCTTCGCGGCGGCGCTCACGAGCTTCGTGGGCGTGGCGGAACTGGGCATGATCGCCGGGGGCGGCATCCTCCTCTGCTGCATGGCCGAACTGCTCGTCCTGCCCGCGGTGGTGGCCCTCGTCGATCGTGGCCCGCTCTTCCGGCGGATCCCCGAGCCGGTGCCGGTCCATGCCTGGCTGCAGCCGGTCTTCCGGCACCCCAGAATCGTGATTCTCGCGGCGGTCGCCTGCACCATGGCGCTGGCCGGGGGCCTGCACGAACTCCGCTACGACCACAACCTCCTCAACATGCAGGCCGAAGGGCTCGAGAGCGTCGCCGTGGAGAAGAAGCTCCTCGAGGAGTGCGACCAGAGCGTCTGGTACGCCCTCTCGATCGCCGACTCGCGGGAGCAGCTGCTCGAACGCAAGGCGAAACTGATGCTCCTGCCGTGTGTCGAGCGGGTCGACGAGATCGCATCGCTCCTGCCCACCGACGAGGAACTCAAGCGGCCGTTCATCGAGCGGATCCGCGGCCGGCTGGCCACGCTCCCCGAACGACCGCCCGAGATTCCGGTCGATCGGCTCGACGCGCTCGGCGAGACGCTGGCGTGGGCGCAGGGGGAGTCATCGAAGCGGTCCGGCGGCCTCCGGACGGCATGGCACCTCGAGCGGGCCCGTGACAGCCTGCGGCGGAAGGGGCCCGAGGAGTGCTACCGAGCGATCGCCACCTTCCAGCAGCGGGCGGCCGGCGACCTTTTGACCCGGCTCCACGCGCTCTCGGGCGTCGCCAACCCCGAGCCCCCCGCGCTCGACGACCTGCCGCCGAGCCTCGTGGAACGGTTCGTCGGCTCGAGCGGCCGCCATCTCCTCAAGATCTACGGCCGGGGTGACATCTGGAACTTCGAATCGCTCGAAAAGTTCGTCCGCGAGGTGCGGAGCGTCGATCCCCGCGCCACCGGCAACCCGCTGCAGGCCTACGAGGCGTCACTGGAGATGAAGCGGAGCTACGAACAGGCCGGCCTCTCCGCGCTGGCGGTGATTCTCGTCGTGCTCTGGCTCGACTTCCGTTCGATCAAATACGCGCTTCTGGCGGCACTGCCCCTGGCCATGGGACTCCTGCAGACGCTCGGCCTGATGGGCCTCGGGGGCATCGACCTCAACCCGGCCAACCTGATCGGCATTCCGCTCATCCTCGGGATCGCCGTCGATTACGGCGTGCACATCGTGCATGACGCCCTCGAGCGGCCGGGGCCCTACCGGATCAGCGCCTCGACGGCCAACTCCGTGCTCGTGGACGCCCTGACGACGATTCTCGGCTTCGGTGCGCTGATGGTGGCGAGCCATCGCGGGCTCGAGAGCCTCGGCCGCCTGCTCACGCTGGGCGTGACCACCTGCACGGTGACGTCGCTCGTGTTTCTGCCGGCGATTCTGGCCGCCCTGCTGCCCCGCGGGCGTGAAGGGGGGCAGGAGGCGGCGGATGCGCCGGACGAGGAGGGAATCCTGGCCGCGTGAGTCGCTCGAGCGGGTGGATCGCAGTTGTGCCGCAGGCGTGCCGCGTGGTACCTCCCCGCGGTGGTTTCGTGGACGAGGGTTTTTTCATGACCGTCTTCGTGGGTCGAATGGCGCCGCTCCTCCTGCTGGTCGCCCTGGCGGCGCCGACCCTCGCCAACGAGGTCGAGCGTGTGGTCAACATCGCCATGGAGGACCAGTTCAAGAACCGCCACGAGACGCTGCGGATGCAGGGGGATGTCGTCGTCCTCGTCTACGCGGAACGGAAAGGGGCCGAGGAGTCGCTCGAACTGGGGCGGAAGCTGCATCTGCGGTTTCACCCGACGTCTGGGCAGGCCGCGGCCCACGAGTGGTCGCGGCAGCCGGTGACCGGTCTCGCCGGCTGGCCGGCGGGCCTCGCGCCGCCCGACGTGCACGTGATCCCCGTCGCCTGCCTGCCGGAGGTGCCCAAGGCCCTCGAGACGGTCGTCCGCTCCCGGTTCCGCAAGGAGTCGCAGCACGTGTCAGTCTGGCTCGATTTCGAGGACACGATGCGGCAGCGGTTCGGCATCGTGCCCAACGAGCCCAACATCGTCCTCCTCGACACCCGCGGGTGCCCGCAGGGCGTGCTCTCCGGCCATGTCGACGAGAAGATGTTTGCGGAAGTGGTCGGCCTGATCGACCAGCTGCGGCTGAAGTCGTTGCAGGCCCGCACCGCCGCCCTGCCGGCCGCCACGATCCGCTAGAGCGTTTTCGGGATCGCTCTGGCGACGATGCGGCACATTGGAAGGGGTCGGCGAGGGGGTCGGCGAACGCTCGAGGAGCCTTGGGCGTATCCTCGCCCCGGCTTGGGCGTATCCTCGCCCCGGC
>SXHR01000163.1:0-13354 GCA_005773625.1 Planctomycetaceae bacterium
GATCACCGGGTCGAGCTTGCCCTGCCGGGCGAGCTCCGTGAGATCGCGTCCAAAGCTGTCCAGGGCGGGGGTCTTGCTCTTGCCCCCCTTCGGAGAGGCGCCCTCGCCGCCGCCGGCGCCGGCGCCGGCCGGCTGCCTGCCGCCCATCCCGGCCCGTTCGCCCCCCTCGTTCTCCATGCCATGGCCGAGGAGATTGAGCACCTCCTCGCGGACATCCTCGAGTTTGAGTCCGAGGTTCATCAGCACCTGGGCCGCCACGCCCTCCTGCTCGCGGAGCAGTCCCAGCAGGATGTGCTCGGTGCCGACGTAGTTGTGATTGAGGTTACGGGCCTCCTCCATCGAATACTCGATGACCTTCTTCGCCCGGGGGGTCTGCGGGAGCTTGCCCATCGTGACCATGTCGGGGCCGCTCTGCACGAGTTTTTCGACCTCCATCCGGATCTTTCGCAGATCGATGTCGAGGTTCTTGAGGACATTCGCCGCGACGCCGCTGCCCTCCTTGATGAGTCCCAGGAGAACGTGCTCGGTGCCGATGTACTCGTGGTTGAACCGCTGGGCCTCCTGATTGGCCAGCTGCATCACCTTGCGGGCACGATCCGTGAAGCGCTCGTACATGGGCGAGTGTCCTGAGTGCGAAATGCCGGGGGGCGAAATCCTGTCCCGAATCGAAATCCTGTCCCGAATCCTGCTCGATCCTGTCCGTGGGCCGGCGTGCCAATCCGGCAGTCGCCGCCCCTTCTTCCGTGGAGCAGCAAACCATACGCCAAACCCACGGGAGCATTCTAGGAGCGACGGCCGGGAAAGTCTGTCGCCGGGGCGTTCCGCCGGATAAAAAGCATCTTTCGGCTGTTTCAGGCGGCAGCCGTCCGGCCGTGAGCCGCGGTGGACTCGTCGCGGAGCGGCAGAATGACGGAATCGTCGGCGGTCTCGTCGCGGCGACCGCCCGAGAGCCGCCGGAGTTCCGTGGCGATCGCTCCCCGCCAGGCCGCCCCGGAATCACTGCGGTCGAGTTTCTGGAGGGCCTGCCGTGCCTCCGATTTCCGGCCGACGCGGCGCAGGAGGGTGCCGAGGAGGAGCTGGGCCTCGCCGTCGGTCGGGGCGAGGTCGAGGAGTTCGCGGAGCTGGGTTTCCGCGCGGATCCAGTCTCGGGCGAGATAGGCCGCCCGGGCCCTCACGAACAGGGCGTCGGCCTCCCCCGCCCGGCCCGCGGGGATCGATGCCGGGAAGGCCGCCGCCGCGGAAACCGTGGACGTGAGCCAGATCACGGCCGTCGCCGTCCAGAAGCCGACAACGAACGGCTGCTCGACGAGCCCCGGCCAGATCCAGGTGGCGACCACCGCGATGTCGAGCGACACCGCAAACGCCGACGCCAGCGCGAGCCCCATGAGGCTGCCCCGCAACCAGAGCCAGGGCAGCCCCGGCCAGACGAGCGTCAGGTAGCGGAAGGGAGACATGACTCGCATCCGAGGCGGTTTGGGGGCGGGGGAGTGTAGAAATCAGGGCAGTTTTCTCCAAGGTGAGTGGGGAGCCTGCTACAACGGGGGAAAAACAAGGAAAGGCGGCGGTTGTGCAACCCCTTGAACCAGATGGAACGACCGGACGAGGGCCTTCCGCCGGCCTCTGGCGGGCCGTCGATGCCTCGGCCAACCGCGCGACCGAGGCGCTGCGGGTGATCGAGGACGTCGTGCGGTTCACGCTCGACGACGTCCCCCTGACGACGGTCGCCAAGGACCTGCGGCACGATCTGGTCGCGGTGCTCACCCGGCCGGAACTGGTCGGCCGCACTGCCGCCCGCGACGTGGCGGGCGACGTCGGCCAGGGCCTCGCCGCCGCCGCCTCACTGCCGCGCACCGGGATCGCCGACCTCGTGGCCGCCAACGCCGCCCGGGGAGCGCAGGCGCTGCGGAGCCTCGAGGAGTGCGCAGCCGTCGTGGCACCGGACGCCGGACAGGGCTTCGAGCGCATCCGCTACCGGCTCTACGAACTCGAACGGCGCGTGACCACGATCCTGCGAGCGCAGGGCCGGCTCGCGGGCGTCACGCTCTGCGTGCTGCTCGACAGCCGGGACGATGTGGCCGTCTTCGAGCGGCTCGTGGAGGGCCTCTTCGGGGTGGGTGTGCGGATGCTCCAGATTCGTGACAAGGATCTGCCGATCGCCTTGATCACCGACCGCATGCAGCGGGCGGTGGCCATCGCACGACGCCACGATCCCGCGCGGCCTCCGCTGGTGGTCGTCAACGACCGGCCCGATGTCGCCGTGGCGGTCGGTGCCGATGGAGTGCACGTCGGGGCCGACGACCTGCCGGTGCCGCTCGTTCGCCGCGTGCTCGGGCCAGGGGGTCTGATCGGCAGCACGACGCATTCGGTCGCGGAGGCGCGGACAGCGGCCGCGGCCGGAGCCGACTACCTCGGGATCGGTCCATGCTTTCCCTCGACCACCAAGTCGTTCGCCGAGCACGCGCCGCCTGAGTTCCTGCAGACGGTCTGCCGCGAACTCGCGATTCCCTGCTTCGCGATCGGCGGCGTCACGCTCGAGCGGCTCGACACCCTCGCCGCGCTCGGAGTCAGGCGGGTGGCCGTGGCCTCGGCCGTGACGCGTGCCGGCGACCCGTTTCGCGTCGCCCGGACGCTGCTGGACCGGCTGGAATCGCTGCATCAGCCGTGAGCCCGGGCGGGGCGGTCGCGTTCACCGTTCGCTCACGGTCGCGAGGACTGCTCCTTGAGCAAGCCGACGATCGCCGTGGCGATGTCGGCTTCGTCGCTCGAGCGATAGCCTGTCCAGACGCGGCGGACGCGGGCATCCGGACCGATCAGGTAGGTCGTGGGGAAGGACTCCAGGCCGTAGGCTGAGGCGAAGAGCGACGCGGCGAGCGGATCGGAGAGCGTCCACGCGGAGATGACGAGCTGGTGTTGGGCGAGAAACTTCCGGGTTTCGTCGGCGAGGCCGGCGGGAGTCTCGTCCCTCCCCGATCCGCACGAGACGGCGACGAGCTGAAAGCGGGGCTCCCCGGCGAGCCGACCCGCGATGCGGACGAGTCCCGGCAGCTCTTTGCGGCAGGGCGGGCACCACGTGCCCCAGAAGTTCAGCAGGGTCACCTTGCCGGCGAGGGCCGGCGCGGGCGGCGCAGGATCGCCGAGCGACACCACCGGCAGCGGCCCCATCCGCCGGCCGACCGCGGGGTGCGCGGGCCCACCGTCACCGCAGCCGGTGAACAGGGCAACGGCCAAGACGGCGATCGTGAGGCATGCGGGTGGCAACGATCGAGGTGCCGGATGGGTGTTCACGGGCCGTGTCTCCCTGTCGCCCGTGCTCCGCCGGGCTTTCCGCAGATCCGAATGTCGCGCCGACGCAGTGGCCAGGAACGGTCGCGGTGATGCGGATGGACGGCTTCTCGAAAAACCTTCATGCTGCCGAAACGAATCGACCGCCCGGATGCGAAGTCCCTGATCCTACCCGATGACCGAAGGCCCTCCAGCAGCACCGCCCGCCGCAGACCGTGAGGCCCGCAACACGTTCTGGCTGGAGTGCTACCAGGTCGTCGTCCGCATCGGCTGGATCTTCAAGACTGAGACGATCATCATGCCGGCGGTGCTCGACGCCGTCGTCGATTCGGGGTTTCTGCGGGGACTGCTGCCCGTGCTCAACCGCGGCGGGCAGAGCGTGCCGCCGCTGCTGTTTTCAAACGCGCTCGCGCGGCGACCGGTGAAGAAGTGGACGCTCGTCCGCACGAGCCTCGCCATGGCGGCCTGCTTCGCGGTGCTGGCGGTGGTCTGGGGGCCGCTCAAGGCCGGCCGGCCTGACCTGCTGGCGGTGGTGTTTCTCGTCGTCTACGCCGCCTTCTCCTCGGCCAATGGCCTCAACCAGCTCGTGGCCGCCGCGCTGCAGGGAAAGCTCGTCTCGCCCGGTCGCCGCGGCAGGGCGATGGTGATCAGCGTCGCCATCGGCAGCGGGCTGGCCATCGTCGCGGCCCTGCTGCTGCTGGGGCCCTGGCTCCGCGAGCCCGACGGTTTTCCGAAGATCTTCGGCGTCACCGCGGCGTTCTTCGCGCTGGCCGCCCTGGCGCCCCTGATGCTCGACGAGCACCCCGACGAGCCACGGCGGGCGGTCTTGAACGACGGCGCCGTTGGCTGGTTCGCCCGCTCGATCACCGCGGCGCGGCACGGCCTGGCCCTCTGGCGGACGACCATCGCCCATGACCGCGCGCTCGTGCGGCTCTCGATGGTGGCGGCCTGTTTCTCGGCGGTGCTGATGCTGTTTCCCCACTACCAGGCTTTTGCACGCGACCGGCTCGGCAGCGGCACGAGCAGTCTGCTGGCGTGGGTCGTCACGCAAAACGCCGCGACCGGTCTCGTGAGCCTCGTGGCCGGGCCGGTGGCCGACCGCCGAGGCACAAGGATCGTGCTCGTCTGGCTCGTCGCGCTCTCGGCGCTCACGCCACTCATGGTGACGGCACTCTCACTGGCGGCGCACGCCGTCGCCGTGGAGTGGTTCTGGATCGTCTACGTGCTGCTCGGGCTCAATCCGATCTCCCTCAAGCTCTTCACGAACTACGCGCTCGAACTGGCCCCGAGGAACGCCGACCACCCGCGGTACGTGAGCATCGTCGGGGCGGCGCTGGCGGCTCCCTTTGTGCTCTCCCCGCTCGTGGGCCTGGCCGTCGATGTGGTTGGCTTCCGGCATGTCTTCGTGACCGGGGCCGCCGTGATCGCCGCCGGTGCCGTGATCGCCCTCGGCCTGCCGGAGCCCCGGCACTCCCGGTCCTGACCGCTCCCGGCCCACAGCGTCCCCCGAGGGGCCCGAAAACCCGTCCGCCCACCTTTCCTCGCCCGCCCCTCCCCCGTCCCACTCTTCCCCCGTCCCACTCTTCCCCAGTTTCACCCTTCCCCCTCCGCCAGAACACGTTCGTGACCGCGATCGATCCGTCCGGGATCCGATCCGCTCTAGGGAACGGGGCGAAGAACTGAAATACTCCCGGCGGGCCGCGGGCCCGTGCGGAGTTTCCCATGCGTCTCTTTTTTTCGGCCGGCGAGCCCTCGGGCGATCACCACGCGGCGCTGCTGGTGCGCGCGATTCGCACGCGGCGCCCCGACGCGGTGTGTGTCGGCCTGGGTGGGCCGCACATGCAGGCCGAGGGCTGCACGCTAGTCGCCGACATGACGACGCTCGCCGTCATGTGGTTCCTGCGGTCGCTGCTCAACATCCATCGCTTCGTCGACCTGGCGCGGCGGGCCGAGCGGAGCTTCCTCGACGCCCGGCCCGACGTCTGCGTGCTCGTCGACTTCCCGGGATTCCACTGGTGGCTGGCGTGGCGGGCGAAACGGCATGGGATTCCCGTCGTCTTCTACTGTCCGCCGCAGGTCTGGGCCTGGGCGAGTTGGCGGATCGGAAAGATGCGGCGACTCATCGACCACGTGCTCTCGGCGCTCCCCTTCGAGCACGACTGGTTCACGGCCCGAGGGATGCGAAGCACGCTCGTGGGCCATCCCTTCTTCGACGAACTGAAGCCGGCGGAGCGGCGCGACTCCGGGGATTCCGCCCGCCCGCTCGTCCTCCTCCTGCCGGGATCCCGCGGCCAGGAGATCGAGAGCAATCTCGGCACCCTTGTGAGGGCGGCGGCGGCGATCCATGCCGAGGTGCCACGGGCACGGTTTGCCATCGGGGCGCTCCACGAGCGACACGCGCGGCGGATCAGCGAGATCATCGATGCCGACACCCCGGGCCTCGGCATCGGCATCGAGATCCATGCAGGCCGCACACGGAGCCTGATCGGCACGGCCACCGCCGCGATCGCCTGCTCCGGGTCGGTGTCGCTCGAACTCCTCGCCGCGCGGGTGCCGACCGTGATCGTCTACCGGCTCGCGGCCTGGGCGTACGTCGTGCAGAGCTGGCTCCGTCAGGCCCGGTATTTCACGCTGGTGAACCTGCTCGCAACGCGGGAGCCGATCGGCCCGGCGCAGGGCGTGTGGATGCCCCCCTTCGCGGTGCCGCCGGCCGATCCGGAAGCCGTCTACCCCGAATACCTCGCCGTGCAGGATCCGGCCGATCGCGTGGCGGCACATGTGATCGAGTGGCTTGTTGACGCAGAGTCGCGGCAGCAGGTCGTGGACCGGCTCGAGTCCATCGCAGCCGTCGTGGCCCTCCCCGGATCGGCGGACCGTGCCGCCGACGCGGTCCTCGCGATCGCCACGCGCGGCCGCGGCGAGGCCGCCGCCGAAACCGCCGATCGTCGGGCAGCCTGATCCGCCATCGCTCGTGTACGATGGGAGCACGATGCTCGCCGAACCGCAGACCACCTCCGCCGACCTCGAGTTCGATCTCGCCGGTATCCGCGTCCGCGTGTCGGCCTGGTTCTGGCTGGCCGCCGCCCTCCTGGGCTGGAATGTCTGCCAGGCCTTTTCGGGGGGCGACCAGCGGATGCTGCTGCAGATGCTCGTGATCTGGATCGGCGTCGTCTTACTGTCGATCCTCGCGCACGAAATGGGTCACGCCCTCGCCTACCGGGGCTTTGGCCAGTCGGCCCACGTGGTGCTCTACCACTTCGGCGGCCTGGCGGTTCCGGATTCGTGGGGTCGGCGGCACCTGCGGCCGATGGAACGGCTGCTCGTCTCGGCGGCGGGGCCGCTGGCCCAGTTGCTCCTGGCAGGACTCGTCATCGCCGGCCTCCGGGCCTCGGGCTACGCAGTGCCGTTTCCGATCACGGGGATCGCCCTGTTCGACGACGCCGGCGCCCGCGGCTTCTCGTCGCCCCTTGTCTACGCCCTCTTCGACTTCCTGCTCTACGTCAACATTTTCTGGCCCCTCCTGAACCTGATCCCGGTGCCGCCGCTCGACGGCGGCCAGATCGTCCGCGAGGGGCTGCTCGTGCTCGGCGTCAGCGAGGCCCATCGGATCGCCGGCATCATCGGCGTGGCGGCGGGAGCCTTCGTGGCCTGGTGGGGCTACACCCACGGCCAGCCGTTCCTCGGGATCATGTTCGCGATGCTGGCCGCATCGTGTTTTCAGGGCCTCTCGGCCGGCAACACGCCGTGGCGCCGCTGGAACTGAACGTGCGTCCGCAATTCGTCGTCCTCGGGGCGAGCAATGTGTCGCGGGGTCTTGCGCGACTCGCCGCGATCACGCGGGCCCGGACCGGCGGCTCGGCCGATCTCTTCGTTGCGGCGGGCCACGGCCGCTCCTACGGCGTCAACAGCCGGGTCGCCCTCCGCCGCCTGCCGTCGATCCTCGGCTGTGGACTCTGGCGGGCGCTCGACCGTGAGCGGGCCACGAAAGTCGAGCCCGCGCCGCCGCTCGCGCTCGTCACCGACATCGGCAACGACCTGCTGTATGGATTCGGGGTCGATCAGGTGGCGGCGTGGGTGCGGGAGAGCGTGCGGCGACTGGCTGATCGGGGGGCCACGATCGCGATCACGCGGCTGCCGTTGGCGAGCATCGGCGGCGTGGGCCGGGTCCGCTACAGGGCGTTGCGGACGTGCTACGTGCCGGGGTGCCGGCTCGCGCTCGACGAGATGAAGGTGGCGGCAGGGCGACTGGACGCCGCCGTGGTCGCGATCGCCGACGACGTCGGGGCAATCGTCGTCGAGCAGCCGGGCGAATGGTACGGACTCGATGCGATCCATGTCCGTCGCCGCCGGCTCGACGATTTCTGGCACGGCGTCTGCGGGGCGTGGGGTTTGCCGGAGGGGGTGTCGCCGGCGGGGCCGTCGTTCCTCGACTGGGCTCTGCTCGGGTCGCAGGCGGCCGAGGTGCGGTCGGTGGCCCGCGTGATGCGGTTCACGCCGCAGCCCGTGGTCCAGCGGCCGGACCTGCGACTGTGGCTGTATTGACGCCGCCCTCAGAGCACCGGGAGCGAGGGCATCGGAGGACGGGCGGCGGCGGTGGCGGCGAGATTGCCCACGAGTCGTTCGCAGATCGCCTCGAGATACGGCCGGCTCGCCGGGTCGTCGTAGTTGGCGGCCGTCCTGCCCGCGTCGCCATGCTCGCGGATCGGGATCTGGAGCGGAACCTCGCCGAGGAACGGGATGTCGAGTTCGCGGGCCGTCCGCTTCGCGCCGCCGGTGCCGAAGATGTCGTAGCGCTTCTGCGTGTCGGGGCAGACGAAGAAGCTCATGTTCTCCACCATGCCGAGCACGGGGATATTGACCTTGCGAAACATCGCGATCGCCTTCGTGGCGTCGAGCAGGGCGACGTCCTGCGGGGTGCAGACGACGACCGAGCCCGAGAGCGGCAGGGCCTGCGAGAGCGTCAGGGCGATGTCGCCCGTGCCGGGGGGCATGTCGATCACGAGATAATCGAGCGGACCCCAGAGCGTATCGCGGAGCATCTGGGTGATCGCGCCGTGGAGCATCGGGCCCCGCCAGACGACCGCCTCGCCGGGCGGCACGAGAAACCCCATCGACATCACCGGCATCGGGTTGCCGCCGACATCGAGGATCATGGGGAGAATCTTGCCGTTCTCCACCTCCGGCCGGCCGGTGAGGCCCAGCAGGTGGGGCACGCTCGGACCGTAGACGTCGGCATCGAGCAGGCCGACGCGGCTGCCGGCCCGCGCCAGACCGATCGCGATGCTCGCGGCGATCGTGCTCTTGCCCACGCCCCCCTTGCCGGAGCCGACCGCAATCACGCTCTTGGCCTCGAGGCCGATCTGGCCGAGTTTCGTCGGCGGTCGGTCGTGCGGCACGACGGTGACAGAGACGGAGGCCACGCCGGGAAACTTCGTCCGCACGAGTTCCTCGATCCGGGCCCGCGTGGCCTGCCAGCGAATGGCGGAGTGCGTCGTGAGGCCGACGGTCACGGCGATCGTGGCCGGATCGGCCGCCAGCGACACGACCTGCCCCATGGCCGTGAGGGGGCGGCCTGTTTCCGGATCGGCGACATCCGCGAGGATCGCCTCGACGGCGGCGGGGGTGGGCGTGGTGCTCATCGGGGTCTGGTGGCGATGGTTTCGGGGGTGATGGAAACCTCTGCGGCGGACGCGGCGGCCTGGGGAGCGATGCTCTCTCCGGCCCGTGAGGCGGCGGTGAACAGCCCGCGGGGCTGGATCGTGACCATGCCCACGAGCGCCAAACAGGCGAGCATCGCCAGCCCGCCCGCCAGTCCGCCGTCGGCCTGCACGCCCCGCTTCGTCGTCTTGAAGTACATCGCGGCGATGATCCGCAGGTAGTAGGCGGCGGCGATCGCGGCGTTGATCACGAGCACCACCGCCAGGCCCACGAACCAGCAGCGACGGCTACCGGGCGTGATTGGCGCGTTCCAATCGACCTCGAGCGTCGAGACGGCGAGCGAGAGCTTGCCCCAGAAGCCCGGCAGCGGCGGGATGCCGGCGAGGGAGAGCAGAAACACCGCCAGCGCGAAGGCGGCGACCGGATTGGTGGACGAGAGCCCGTCGAGATCATCGACCGTGGTGATCTCCTCGCGGGGCGGTCGCGGGCCGCTGCCGGCGGTCCACTCGGGCCAACGATGGCCGAGGTACGCGATGCCCCCGAACAGGCCGATCGTCGCCAGCGCGTAGGTCGCGAGATAGAAGAGCGCTGCCGAGATGCCACCCGCGGCGAACAGCCACGACGATTGATCGTCGGCCCGCCCCGGGGCGGAGGCCGCCGCGGCGACCGCGATCCCGACGAGCAGGTAGCCCGCGTGGGCGATCGACGAACAGGCGAGCAGCCGCCGCAGGTTCTTCTGCCAGAGGGCCATCACATTGCCGACCGTCATCGTGACCGCCGCCAGCACCACGGCCACCCGCCAGAAGATTTCGGACGAGGGGCCGGCGCCGACGAGGGCGACGAGCCGGGCGAGGATCACGATGCCGGCCACCTTCGGCAGCGTGGAGAGCAGGGCCGCGTTGCCGGGGCTCGTGCCCTCGTAGACGTCGGGGGCGTAGAAGTGCATCGGGACCGCGGCCATCCGGAAGGCCGCACCGACGATCGCCATGCCGATCGCCAGCGGGAGCAGCACCTGAACCGTGCGACTCGTCGCGGCCTCGGTCTGCAGCCGGGAAGCGATCGCCTGCAGGTCGGTCGAGCCCCCGATCCCGTAGAGGCAGACCAGTGCGTAGAGGAAGATGGCCGAGGCGACCAGCGAGAGGAAGAAATACTTGAGGCTCGCCTCCTGCCCGCGGGCGTCGGTCCGCTTGAGGCCGAGCAGGATGTAGGTGGGGATCGAGACGAGTTCGAGGCCCGCGAAAAGGAGGACCAGGTCGCCGGCCACGCCCACCAGGGAGAGGCCGGCGAGCAGCAGGAGGAACGTGCCCGCCTCCTCGCAGGTGCCGCCCCGATGAAGACCCGGCCCCCGGCTCACGGCCGAGGCGAAGAGATCGCCCGACTGCACCAGGCAGAGCATGAATCCCAGGGCGAGGACGGTCCAGCGGATGAATCCCGAAAACGCGTCGATCGTCACACCGGCCGAGAAGGCCGGGTCGGCGGCCTGCCCGCGGGTCACGGCCATCGCCGCCACGATGCCGGCGGCGGCGACGAGCCAGCCGAAGCGGAGGCCGGCGAACGCCCCGCCGAGATAGGCCACGAGGGCCGCCAGCACGAGCACGATCTCGGGGGCGAGCAGACTGAAGGTTTCAAGCGACGTTGCATTCATGGTGTCGGGGCCTGAGCGACGTGGGCGGCGGATTCGGTGAGTCGCATCCGGGCGGCGAAGGCCTCGCTGGAGGCCTGGGTGGACTCGCGGACCGCCGGAGCGGCGGGCCGGAGGAACGTGGCGGGGGTGAGGCCGATCCAGATCGCGAACACCGCCAGCGGCAGCACCGCCGCCAGTTCGTGCCAGCGGAGATCGCAGCGGTCGTGCGGGGCGGCATGGCCGGCATGAACGGCATGCGAGCCATGCCCGGCAGCGGCACCGTGGGAGGCCTGCCCGTCGTGGCCGTGCCCCCGCGGCGGTTCCCGTGAACCTCCGAAGAAGACCCGCTCCACCGCCCAGAGCATGTACCACGCCCCGAGCACGACGCCGACCACCGCGAGGAGCGACATGGTGAGGTAGGCCGTCTGCCAGACGGGCGACACGCCCGACCAGGCCCGCTGGAACGAGCCGGCGAGGATCATGAACTCGCCCACGAAACCGTTGAGGCCGGGCAGGCCGATGCTCGAGAACGTGAACAGCACGAACATGACCGTGAGCCACGGCGCCTTCGAGGCGATCCCGCCGAGGCTGGCGATGTTGCGGGTGTGGAATCGCTCGTAGATCATCCCGACGAGGGCGAAGAGGCCGGCCGACGAGAGGCCGTGATTGATCAACTGCAGGTTCGCCCCTTCCGTGGCCACGGGCGTGAGCGCGAAGAGACCCATCACGATGTAGCCCATGTGGCTCACCGACGAATAGGCGATCAGCCGTTTGAGGTCGGTCTGCACGAGCGCCACCAGCGCTCCGTAGACGATCCCCGCCGCCCCGAGGCCGAAGAGCCACGGCGCCGCGACGGCCGTGGCCTCGGGCAGCATTGGCATCGAGAATCGCAGGAAGCCGTAGATGCCGAGTTTCAGCAGCACGCCGGCGAGATCGACGCTGCCGCCCGTCGGCGCCTCGACGTGGGCCAGCGGCAGCCAGGTGTGGAGGGGAACGATCGGCACCTTGACCGCGAAGCCGGCGAGCAACGCGAGGAAGACGATCATCTGCAGCCAGCCCCCCTCGGCCGACATCGGCATCGGGTTGATCCGCATCGCGTCAGTCAGCGTCTCGATGTCGAAAGTCACGGTGCCCGTGTGGGAGGCATTCCAGAGCACGATGGCCAGGAGGCCGAGGAACGTGAACACGCTGCCGGTGAGCGTATAGATGAAAAACTTGGCGGCTGCCCGCCGACGGTCGTCATGGCCCCAGATGCCGATCAGGAAGAACAGCGGCACGAGCGTGAACTCGAAGCAGGTGTAGAAGAGGATCACGTCGCGGGCCGCAAACACGCCGAGCATGGCCGCCTCGAGCACCAGCAGGAGCAGGTAGAAGCCGACCGGGCGGTCCTTGACGGCATCCCAGCTGACGAACACGGCCGTCACCGAGAGCAGCGCCGCCAGCCCGAACATCCAGAGCGAGAGGCCATCCAGGCCGAGCGACAGCTTCACGTCGAAGATGCCCTCGGTGAGCCAGGGCATTTCGACGAGCGCGAAGGGGAGCCCCGACAGGGCGGCTGGATCACCGAGATAGCGGACGATCAGCCACCCGGCGAGCCCGAGGGTCACCACCGCGGAGACGGCGGCGCTCTGACGCACGGCCGAGACGCCGCGGGAGCCGAGGGCCCAGGCGACGACGGCACCGACGAGCGGCGACGCGATCGTGAGCAGGAGGTGGGAGGATGGACTGAAGCCGTTCATGCCAGCGAGAGGTCCCTTCTAACCCATGGCCCGCGCGACGAGCGCGAGGACGATGAGGAGCATGCCGATCACGCCGGCGAGTGCATAGCGTTGGACGAGGCCCGACTGGAGGTGCCGGACGACGGCTCCCAGGGCGAGAGGCAGCCGGGCGATCAGGTCGACCGCTCCGTCGATGAGATACCGATCGATGACCGCGGCGAGGGTGGCGACGATCTCCAGCGGCTTGACGATCAGGCCCGCGTAGATCTGGTCGAAGTAAAACCGGTTGGCGAACAGCGTTTCCAGCGGTCCGAGGAAGCGTTCCAGCTGCGGGCCGTCGCTCCGCTTGCCCAGATGACCGAGGGCGGCGATCACGATCCCGACCGCGGCGGCGAGCGTGCCCTGGACGGCGAGATCCCAGTGGAAGACGGGCGGCGTCGCCGTGGAGGCGACCGACGGAGCCGTGAACGAGGGGGTCGCGGCCAGGAAGCTGGCCAACGCATGGGTGTTGAACAGCAGCCAGCCGCTCACCGTCGAGGCGACGGCCAGGATGATCAACGGGATCGTCATCGCCGGGGGCGATTCATGGGCATGGTGCCCGGCCTCCTCGGGAACCCTCGTGGGGCCGGTGAACGTCATGAACACGGCCCGGAACGTGTAGAAGGCGGTGAGGCCCGCCGTCACCAGCGACATCCAGAAGAGCAGCCGCCAGGTGGCGGGATGGTTGACCGCGTCGAGCCGGGAGCCGCGGCCGCCACCGGCGAGCTGGGCCGCGTCGGGGGTGACGCTCACGAGATGGAACGAGCCCGCGGTCGTCGCGTGGCCGCCGGCGGGAACGGCCTCGTGGTGTTCGCCGTGGGCATCGGGCCAGCCCCGCGAGTGGAGCGCGGCGAGGATCTCGTCCTTGCTGAAGAAACCGGCGAACGGCGCCACGCCTCCCAGCGCGAGCGATCCGATCAGGAACGTGGCCGCGGTGATCGGCATGATCCGCCTCAGCCCGCCGAACCGCCGCATGTCGATCACGCCTCCCATCGAGTGCATCACCGAGCCCGCACCGAGGAACAGGAGCGCC
>SXHR01000164.1:0-6209 GCA_005773625.1 Planctomycetaceae bacterium
GCTGGCCGCCGGAGAGTTCGCTCGGCAGGCTGGCCAGCCGATCACCGAGGCCCAGGGTGTCGAGCACGTCGGCCGCCGCATCGACGGCCCGCGACCGCCTCCAGCCTGCGATCAGCAGCGGAACGGCGGCATTTTCCACCGCCGTCAAACTCGGCAGCAGGTTGTAGGCCTGAAAGACGAAGCCCACGTTATCGCGGCGAAAGCGGACCTTCGCCCCCCGGGGCATGCTGACGAGGTCTTGCCCGAGCACGACGACGTCGCCGGCCGTCGGCTCCAGCGTGCCGGCGACGATCGAGACCAGCGTCGTCTTGCCGCAACCGCTCGGCCCGACGAGCATCAGCAACTCGCCGTAGGAAACCTCGAGATCGACGCCGCGAAGCGCGCGCATGAGCGATCCGCCGGAGCCGAAATCCTTGGTCACTCCGCGGACCCGAATGGCGACCTCACCGGGTACGGGAGCCGGATGCGGGCCTTGCGTGCCAGCCACTGATCGCTCTCCTTCAGCCTCGAAATACGATGGCGGGATCGACGATCAGCACCTTGCGGATCGACAGCAGGCTCGCCAGGAGCACGATCAGGAAAACCGCCGCAGCGGTGATCACGAGCACCTGCCACGGCATGAAAAAGGCGAGCCTCGAAAAGGCGCGGGTGCCGAAGCCGAAGAGCGCCGCGAGCCCGATCCCGACGCCATACCCGACGACACCCACCTGCAAGGCCTGAAAGAGGACCATGCCGAGGATCGTTCCGTTGCCGGTGCCCATGGCCTTGAGCGCGCCGAACTGCCGGATGTTCTCGACCGTGAACAGGTAGAACGTCTGGCCGGCGATCGCCGTACCCACGATGAATCCGAGCAGAACCGTCACGGCGAAGTTGACGGGGATGCCGGTCTTGGCCAGGTAGTAGCGGATGGTCTTCCAGATGAACGCATTCCGCGTCATGGCCTGCAGCCCCGTCTGCTCGCTGATCCGCCGGCAGACCTCTTCGGCGGGCACGTCCGGGGCCGCCTCGGCGAGCACGAACGAGAGCACCTTTCGCTCCCGGGGCGCGAAGACCACCGCTTGGCTGTATCGCGTGTAGACGATCGGAAAGCTCTGGAAGGTGCGGCTCGCCTTGGTGAGGCCGACGAGCACCGCCCGGCGGTCGTTCATCTCGAACACGCGGCCGAGCCGGTAAGGCTGGCCGGGCCAGATCCGCCGGTAGCCGGCGTCGTCCATGATCACGGCATCGGGCTTCCGCAGATCCGCGATCGAGCCCATGAAGATGCCGTCGGGAGCACCGACGAGGGTGGCGTCGTCGAGCCCCAGCAGGATCATCTGCTCGAAACTTCCCTCTTCCAGTCGCGCCCGGGCGATGCCCTTGTAAAACCGCACCGCCCACGCCACCCCCGGCACGCCCTTGACCCGAAACAGTTCGGTGTCGGAAAGCGGTTTGACGTCATCGACAAACTGCACCTTCTCGTCCATCACCCAGATGCCCGGCCCCTCGACGTCGCGGATCTGGCTGATGGTGAGCGACATCAGCCCGCAGAAGATCGACGACTGCTGCGCGATCAAGAGCGCGGCGAAGACCACCCCGAAGACGATGCCGAGGTATTTCACCCGATTCCCGATCAGCATCTTCCAGGCGATCCAGAGCATGCCGGCGATTCTAGCAGGCTGGGGAACGAGCCAGCCTGAGCAGGATGCGAAGATCATCGACCCTGGAAAGCCCCCGGCGATTCCGCCGGACGATCACGTGGACGAAGGTCGTGGATGACTTCGTCCACGGACGGCCGGGCAAGGCCGAGTTCCAGGCGTTTTTCCCGTGAACGGGGCGACGGCAGGGGGCTTGATCTCCGATGGCCTCCGCCCGGCGCTGGTATCCTGCGGCCCCCGAAGCCAGAGGAAGGTGCAGCCGTGCCGGAGCAAGCCGGGACCGAAGCCGGTCCGAACGACGCAGTGCTCGTCGATGACGCGCGGATCACGGCGGTGCTCTCGCGGTGGTGGGGCTTCGACCGCCTCCGGCCGCTTCAGTCGGAGGCCATCAAGGCCGCCCTCGAGGGTCGGGATTCGCTGGTCGTGATGCCGACGGGCGGGGGCAAGAGCCTCTGCTACCAACTGCCGCCACTGGTGGGCGACTCGACCGACGTCGTGATCTCGCCGCTGGTCGCCCTGATGAAGGACCAGGTCGATGCCCTCGAGGCGATCGGATACCCGGCCGCGGCGCTCCATGGCGGGATGTCCCAGGAGGACCGGGGGGACGTCCGCAACCGCCTGGCGGCCGGCGAACTCCGACTGCTCTTCGTCGCTCCCGAACGGCTGGTGAACACGGGGCTCCTCGACGTGCTCGCCCGCGTCGGCGTCAAGCGATTCGCGATCGACGAGGCCCACTGCATCAGCCACTGGGGACACGACTTCCGGCCGGAATACCGGCAGCTCGCCCTGCTCCGCGAACGCTTTCCCTCGGCCAGCATCCACGCCTTCACCGCCACGGCCACGCCCCGGGTGCGAGACGACATCGCCCGCCAGTTGGATCTCCGCGATCCGGCACGGCTGGTGGGGACGTTCGACCGTCCAAACCTCGTCTACCGCGTCGTGCCCCGGACCGACCGGATCGCCCAGACGCTGGCGATCCTGGGCCGGCACAAGGGGGAGGCGTCGATCGTCTACTGCATCTCGCGAAAGGAGACGGAGCGGCTCGCGGAGCGGCTCGCGGCCGACGGCATCCTCGCCCGGCCCTACCATGCCGGCCTCGACCCCACGCAGCGGCACAAGACCCAGGAAGCCTTTGCCCGCGAGACGATCGACGTGGTGGTGGCCACCGTCGCCTTCGGCATGGGGATCGACCGCTCCGACGTCCGCCTCGTGCTGCACACATCGCTTCCCAAGAGCCTCGAGGCCTACCAGCAGGAGACGGGCCGCGCCGGACGCGACGGGCTCGCCGCCGAATGCGTGCTCCTCTATTCGTCGGCGGACGTCTTCAGTTGGGAATCGCTCGTGCGCAAGAGCGCAGCGGAGTCGGATCTCGAACCCGACGAGCAGGAACGACTCATCGCCTCCCAGGCCGAGCATCTGCATGCGATGCGCCGCTATGCACAGGCCGCCCGCTGCCGCCATGCAGCGCTCTCCGAATATTTCGGCCAGGCCTATCCCGCCGACACCTGCGGCGCCTGCGACGTCTGCCTCGGTGAAACCGAGAGCCTGCCCGACGCCACCGTCATGGCCCAGAAGATCATCTCCTGCGTCGCCCGCGTGCAGGAGCGATTCGGGGTCCGTCACGTCTGCGAGGTGCTGCGGGGCGCGAGGACCGACGGCATCGTCCGCCACGGACACGACCAGCTCTCGACCTTCGGCCTGCTCTCGACGCTCGACCAGCGGGCGGCGGAAAACCTCGTCCACCAGCTCCTCGATCAGGAGCTGCTCTCCCGGACCGGCGGCGACCGTCCGGTCGTGACGCTCAATGACCGTTCCTGGGAGGTCCTGCGGGGACAACGGTCGGTGGTGCTGCTCGAGCCTCGGGCCGGTAAGACGGCGAAAACGACGAAAGCCGATGATGACGACTGGCAGGGCGTGGACCGCGAACTCTTTGAACGGCTCCGGAAGTGGCGGCGACGGATCGCCGAGGCCCGCGGCAAGCCCGCCTGGACAATTCTCGACGACAAGGCGTTGCGGGCCATCGCCCGGGAAAAACCCGCCTCGCCAGCCGCCCTGCTCCGCTGCAAGGGCATCGGCGAGAAACGGCTGGCCGACTTTGGCGCTGACATTCTCGATCTCGTCAATGGCCGCGACGACGGATAATCTCCCGGACGGCGAACGGTGTTTGCCCGCTCTCCCCCGCACTCCACGAGGTCTTCATGTCGGCCATCACAACCTCCCTGCACCGTCTCGGCCAGAGCCTGTGGCTCGACAACATCACCCGCACGATGCTCGATGACGGCACTCTCGCCCGGTACATCCGCGACCTCTCCGTGACCGGCCTCACGAGCAATCCCACGATCTACAACCTCGCGGTCAGGGCCAGCACCGCCTACGACGCCGCCATCGCCGAGAAGGTCAAGCAGGGGCTCTCGGGCGAGCGGCTGTTCTTTGAACTCGCCACCGAAGACCTCGTGCGGGCCGCCGACCTCTTCCGGCCGGTTCACGACCGTAGTGGCGGGCTCGACGGCTGGGTGTCGCTCGAGGTGTCGCCGCGACTGGCATACGACACGGCAAGCACGCTGGCGGCGGCCCGCGACCTGCACGCAAGGGCGGCGCGGCCGAACCTGTTCATCAAGATCCCGGGCACGAGGGAGGGTCTGCCGGCCATCGAGGAGGCGATCGCCGCGGGCGTGCCCGTGAACGTGACGCTGCTCTTCACCCGCGACCAATACCTCGCCGCGGCGGAAGCCTACCTGCGGGGAATCGAGCGGCGGATCGACGCGGGTCTCGACCCACGGGTCTGTTCGGTGGCGTCGCTCTTCATCAGCCGCTGGGACGGGGCCACGGCGAAGCAACTGCCCGCCGGCCTGGCCAATACGGTCGGCATCGCCATCGGCGCGCAGACCTACGCCGCCTACCGCGCGGTCCTGGCGGCGGACCGCTGGCAGCGGCTGGCCAACTTCGGCGCCCTGCCGCAACGGCTCCTGATGGCGAGCACGGGCACGAAGGATCCCGCGCTCTGCGACCATCTCTACGTGCGGGATCTGGCCGCTCCGCACACGATCAACACCATGCCCGAGGGGACGCTTCTGGCGTTCGCCGATCATGGCACGCTCGGCGGCGTGCTCTCGCAGGGGGGCGGCACGAGCAGCCGCACGCTCTTCGAGGTGTCGCGGGCCGGCATCGATCTCGCGGCCCTCGGCCTCGAGCTCCAGGCGCAGGGGGCGACCGCCTTCGTGAAGAGCTGGGACGAACTCCTGCAGGTGATCGACGCCAAGGCACGGGCATGAGCCGGTGGCGTGATGCTCATGTGCCCCGCAGGGTGCGTGACGGCGCCTCGCCAAACTGGCGGCGATAGAGGCCGGCAAAGCGGCCCAGTTCCCAGACCCCGTGGCGGGCGAGAATCCGGGCGACCGTGTCGCGGGCGGGATCTGCTTCACGGAGCGAGCGGCGGACCGTGTGAAGAGTCCGTAGCCGCACGAAGTGCCGCGGCGACACGCCATACATGTCGTGAAACACCCGCGACAGCGTCCGCGGGTGGACGCCCACGGAGACGGCGAGATCGGCGATCGACCGGTGGCCCATCGGGTTGCCGTCGAGAATCGTGACCACGCGGCGGACCACCTCCGTGCGATCGACTCTGGGACGACCCACGGGGGCTCGGGGGGATTCCCGCGGGCCGATGCAGGACAGTGCATCCGTGATCACCCGCCGCGCCGCGTTCGCATCGGCCTGCGTCTGGGTGGAGCCGGCGGGAGGGGCCTCTGCCCCCGCTTCCATCTGCGTCAGCTGCTCCACCAGTCGCCTGAGCCGCCGGACCCGCATCGGATCGGCCCGCAGCACGTGGCTCCTGTCGCCATGAGCACCGAGGACGTCCTCCGGCAAGGCCACCGAGCACCAGGCATGCGACCGCTTCCTCACCTGGATGCAGAAATCACCCCCTGGCGGAATGACCAGCAGCGAGCGGTCGTCCAGCCTCTCACCGTTGACGACATGCCGATGCGGATCGCCGAGCGGCATGTAGATCAGCGTGCCCCGGTGCGTGTTGCCGCCGAAGCAGAGGTTCCCGCCCCCTTCGTGCGCCATCTGCAGTGTCACGGAGGCTATCTGCCGCACGGTGAGCTGCCACACCGGCTTCTCGACACCGTCACACACCAGCCGCAGGTCGGCTCCCTGAATGGCTTCGCCCCAGGCGTCGAAATCATCGAACTCTTTCCGCATCTGCTCACATTTCCCGTTCAACGATTCCCACGCCGTCCGACGGCATTTTGACCGAAGCCGCATTGCCAAAAAGCCGGTAGTCGCGTGAAATACAGGGTATCGTGTCGCGATCACCGGGTCATCCGCAAGAGGGCGGGCGAGCCGGCAGATCCCGTTGATTGAACACCCCACTTGGAGTCCATGGCGTGAATCGTCCCCGCACCGCGTTGATGATGGTTGTTCTGGCCGCGTTGACGACGCTTGTCCCGGAGGCCCGGGCGCAGGCTGGAAAACAGCCCAACATCCTCGTGATCTGGGGCGACGACATCGGTCAGTTCAACGTCAGCGCCTACAACCACGGCATGATGGGCTACAAGACACCCAACATCGACC
>SXHR01000165.1:0-12953 GCA_005773625.1 Planctomycetaceae bacterium
GCACCGGCCCCTGCTAGATGTGCAAGTCGAGATAGGCCGCGGCGTCCTGCAATTCGACACCGGCCTCCTTGACGCGCTCAAAATCGATCCCGACCTGCCGCAACGCCTCGGGCAGGGCGACCCCATCGCGATCCCGAAGCCCGCGCGCCTCGTCCATGTTCAGCGAACCCGCGCAGGCCGATGAACCGAAGAGGCTCTTCCCGAAGCGCGCGCCTTCCTCGTCAGCCCAGTCGACCACGCGCACCGTCACCGGTGGTTTCCCCCCGTGCTCGGCGGATATCCGCCGGAGAATTTCCACGCCTGCGAGCACGTTCAGACAGCCATCGAGCCAGCCGCCGTTCGGCACCGAATCCATGTGCCCGCCAATGACGAGCGTCCGCGGCGATTCGCCCCGCAGCGTGGCCCAGAGATTGCCCGCGGCGTCAGGGTGCACCTCGACCGGAAGTGCTGCGAGTTTCTGGCTCAACCACGCGCGCGTCGCCACCCACACCGGAGAAAATGCCACCCGTTGCGCGCCGTTTTCGTCGCCGGTCAATGCGCGCAATTCATGGAGATCGCCAAGAGTTTTCTTCGGATCGAGGGACGCCATGGAGTATGTTTGTGTCTTGGAAAGTAGGAGCCCCCCAGCCACCTTCAATCGGCAATCATCGAAACCCCGACGTAATTCTACGAAGCCCAGTAGGTAATCGCCGAATCCCCCGCCGCCGACTTGCTGAGACCCAACGCGCACCGGACCCAGCCAGCCCTTCAGCCTTCCAGCATCCCCGACCATGCCCCTCGAAACACTCCTCCCCGCCGCCTCCCTGGCGGCCAACATGGCCGACATCAAGCCGCCCCTGCGCCCGCAGGAGGCGATCGTCGAGGCGAGCCGCTGCCTCTACTGCTTCGACGCGCCCTGCATCATGGCCTGCCCCACCGGCATCGACATCCCGGCGTTCATCAGGAAAATCGCTTTCGGCAACCCCGTCGGCGCGGCGAAAACCATCCTGACCGCGAATATCCTCGGAGCCTCCTGCGCCCGCGTCTGCCCCACCGCCGTCCTCTGTGAGGGGGCTTGCGTCCTCGAGGATCGCGACGAGCAGCCCATTCAGATCGGCCGCCTCCAGCGGCACGCCACTGATTACATCGAACAACGCGGACTCAAGGTTCTCTCCGCTCCGACGACGAGGACCGGCCGGAAAATCGCCGTGATCGGCGCCGGCCCCGCCGGACTCGGCTGCGCAGCCGAGCTCGCCCGCCTCGGTCACCACGTGACGATTTTTGAAAAACAGGCACGCCCCGGTGGGCTCAACACCTACGGCATCGCCTATTACAAGATGAAGCCCGAGGTCAGCCTCGCCGAGGTCGAGCTCGTCAAATCCCTCGGCGTCGACATCCGCTGTGGAGTCTCCATCGGTCGCGATCTCACCGTCGCGCAGCTCGAAAGAGATTTTGCGGCCATCTTCGTGGGCGTTGGCCTCGGCACCGCCACGCGGCTCCGCATCCCGGGCGAGGAGCTGCCCGAGGTCGTCGACGCACTCGACTACATTTCCAGAATTCGCACCGAACCGCTCGACCAAATCCCGGTCGGCCGCCGTGTCGCCGTGATCGGCGCCGGCAACACTGCCATCGATGCCGCCACGCAGGCCCACCGCCTCGGCGCCGAAACCGTCGCCGTCATCTACCGCCGCAGCGAAGGCGACATGTCCGCCTACGAGTTCGAATACGAACTCGCGAAAAACGACGGCGCCCAGTTCATCTTTCGCGCCCTGCCGATCGAGGTCATTGGCACCAACGGCCACGTCTCGGGCGTCAAACTCGTCCGCACGCGCCAGGTTGGCGACCGGGTTGAGCCACTTCCCGGCACCGAGTGGGTCGAACCGTGCGATCTTATTCTCAAGGCCGTCGGCCAGGAAAAACAGGCTCAATTTCTCCGTGAATTCTTCCCGTCACTCCAGCTCGACCGCCGTGGAGCCATCACGCACGACGCTCGCACGGGCCAGACGAGTGTCCCTCATCTCTTTACCGGTGGCGACTGCGCCAACGGCGGCCGGGAGGTCGTCAACGCAGTCGGCGAGGGCAAGAAGGCCGCCCTCGGCATTCACGCGTTCCTCACGAACGAAACCGCCACTCCGCCCGTCCAACCCTCGCGGCTCGGCGCCAAAACCGGCCCCACCGGCTCCGGAATCATGAAACCAATTAGAGCGCATGAGTTGGAAGAGTCGTTCACGCAAGCCACCAAACCGTTTTGAACGCTAATCTCCGCTAATCTCCGCTGCTTTGATTGGCGTTTATCAGCGAAGATTAGCGTTCCGCAAAATTCCGTCCTCCGTCCTCTATCTCCCATCTTCCATCTCCCAACTTCAAATCCTCCATGGCCGATCTCTCCACCAACCTCGCCGGCATCAAGTCCCCCAATCCCTTCTGGGTCGCCTCCGGCCCGCCCGCCAACACCGCCTACCAATGCCACCGCGCCTTCGAGGCCGGCTGGGGTGGCGTTGTCTGGAAGACCATCGGCGATCCAATCGTCAACGTCTCCTCCCGCTACTCCGCGCTCAACTACGGCCCGCAGCGCATGATCGGCTTCAACAACATCGAACTCATCAGCGACCGCTCGCCTGAGAAAAATTTCCGCGAAATCGCTGAGGTGAAAAAACGCTGGCCGCACCACGCCGTCATCGCCTCGCTCATGGTGGAATCACGCGCCCAGTGGCACGAGTATGTCCGGCGCGCCAGCGACGCCGGCGCCGACGGCCTCGAACTCAACTTCGGCTGCCCCCATGGCATGTGCGAACGCGGCATGGGCTCCGCCGTCGGCCAGCAACCCACCGTCGCCGAGAAAATCACCAGCTGGGTCATGGAGGTCGCGACCATCCCCGTCATCGTCAAACTCACGCCCAACGTCACGGACGTCACCGCCGTGGCCCGCGCCGCGAAGCGCGCCGGCGCCAACGCCATCTCGCTCATCAACACCATCAACTCGATCACCAACGTGAACCTCGACACGTTTGTGCCCGAGCCCACCGTCGCCGGCCGCAGCTCGCACGGCGGTTACTGCGGTCCGGCGGTGAAGCCGATCGCGCTCAACATGGTGCACGCCTGCGCGGCGGACCGGCAGGTGGACCTGCCGATCTCCGGGATCGGCGGCATCGGCACCTGGCGTGACGCGGCCGAGTTTGTGGCCCTCGGCTCGACGAGCCTGCAGGTCTGCACCGCGATCATGCACCACGGTTTCCGGATCGTCGAGGACATGAAGGACGGCCTCTCGGCATACCTCGACTCCAAGGGGATGGCGTCACTGACCGACCTGAGAGGGAGGGCCGTGCCGCAGGTGGGCGACTGGCAGCAGCTCGACCTCAACTACAGGCGTGTGGCCCGGATCGACCACGAGAAGTGCATCGGCTGCAACCTCTGCCACATTGCCTGCGAGGACGGCGCCCATCAGTGCATCGATCTCGTCGATGCCACGCCCTACGGCCTCGGTCCCGGCCGCGTGCCCGGCAAGCCGGTGCCGAAGGTTCGCGAGGGCGACTGCGTGGGCTGCAACCTCTGCTCGATCGTCTGTCCGGTGAACGGCTGCATCACGATGACGCCCGTTGACACGCCCCGCCCGGCGATGACGTGGTACGACTACCAAGCCGGCCTGGCAGCGGGCATACTGCCGCCGATCCCACCCCACCCCTGACGCTCGCACAGACCCTTGCCCACCTCCCGTCCCCGCCCCGCCTTCACGCTCGTCGAACTTCTCGTCGTCATCGCGGTCGTCGGCATGCTCATCGGGCTGCTCGTGCCGTCGCTGCAGGCGGCGCGGGAGTCGGCACGCCGGACCAAATGCGCCGGCCAACTGAACCAGATCGGGCTCGCCATCGTGCTGGCCCACGAGGCACAGCGGTCGTACCCCACCGGCCGCGACACGCGGGACCAGTTCGGCCAGTCCTGGGCGTTTCGGCTGCTGCCGTTGATGGAGTCGCAGGCCGTCTTCGACGCGCTCCACGTCGACAGGGCGACCCCCAAGACGGTGCCGATGTGGGACGACCGCAACGCGATCGCCATGCGCACGCCGGTCTCCAGTTTCTTCTGCCCAACCCGCCGCAGCCCCGCCGCCGATCGCAACTTCGACAACAACGACCAGCCGCCGGTGAAGGAGGGGGTCGCCGCGGGGGGCGACTATGCGGCGAACGCCGGAACCTATTTCAACTACGCCACGGGAACCACGGGCCTCGATCCCAAGCGGGCGGGGCCGATCTTCACTTTTTCGAAGATTCGCGCGGCCCAGGTGACCGACGGGCTCACCAAGACGTTCGCGGTCGGCGAGCGGCACTTCCCCCGAGTCGATACCGCGGTCGTCGCGGCCAACATGGTGCAATGGGCCCGGGGCGACACGGCCTTCTTCGCGTCCGACAATCCGTTCACGTTGTTCCGCGACCCGTCCGATGGACTGGCCGTCGGACCGGGCGATCCCGACAAGCGGAAGTACGGCAGCGGCCACTTCAGCGTCTGCCAGTTCGTGTTTCTCGACGGCCATGTCGAACCCATCGCGTTCGATGTCGATGCCACGGTGCTGCAGTGGTACTCCGCGATCGGCGACGGCAATGACCCGACCAGGGCGGCCGACGCGGGCGACGGCGAGAGCTGACCCACTCGTCGGATCGGTCGGGCCCGCGGCCATGACGACCGCCAGGGCCCTGCGTTAGACTCTTGGCGGTCGATCCAACCCCGTGAAGTCCGGCCCATGTCGAAAGTCCTCCCCTGCCGGCTGTTGATCGGCGGCGAATGGATCACCGTCTCCGGGGTGCCCACCAGCCCCGTCCACAACCCGTCGGTCGGCGAGGTGATCGCCGAGACGCCGATGTGCGGCGGCGATGTCGTCGCCGAGGCGGTGCAGGCGGCGGCGGCGGCGTTTCCGAAGTGGATGGAGACGCCGCCCGTCGAGCGGGCCCGGATCCTCTTCCGACTCAAGGTCCTCCTGGAGGACGACTTCGACCAACTCGCGCGGGGCGTGACCACCGAACACGGCAAGACGCTCGCGGAATCGCGGGGTGACGTCCGCCGCGGCCTCGAGAACATCGAGTTTGCCTGCGGCGCGCCGAGCCTTCTGATGGGAGAGTCGGCCGAGAACATCGCCCGGGGCATCGACTGCGACTCGATCCGTCAGCCGCTCGGGGTCGTGGCCGGAATCACCCCCTTCAACTTTCCCGCCATGGTGCCGCTCTGGATGTGGCCGATCGCCATCGCCTGCGGCAACACCTTCGGGCTCAAGCCGAGCGAGAAGGTGCCGCTGACGGCCAACCGGATCGCCGAACTCGCCCAGCAGGCCGGCCTGCCGCCGGGAGTGCTCAACGTGGTGCATGGCGGCCGGGAGGCGGTGACGGCTCTCCTCGAGCATCCTGCGGTGAAGGCGGTCTCCTTCGTCGGCTCGACGCCGATCGCCCGCGAGATCCACCGCATCGGCACGCTGCACGGCAAGCGGGTGCAGGCCGCCGGCGGCGCGCGGAATTTCGTGCTCGTGATGCCCGACGCCGACGTCACGCACGCATCGAAGGGCATTCTCGAGGCCGCCTTCGGCTGCGCCGGTGAGCGGTGCATGGCGGGATCGACCGCCGTGGCGATCGGCAGGGCGGCCGAGACGGTGCTGCCGCAACTCATCGACACGGTCTCGAGGATCAAGGTGGGCCCCACCGACCGGGATGTCGAGGCCGAGATGGGACCGGTGATCACCCGGCAGCATGCCGACCGGGTGTGCGGCCTGATTTCCCGGGCCGTCGGCCAGGGCGCGCGGCCGCTCACCGATGGCCGCACGACGCGGGTGACGGCGGCCCCCGGCGGCTTCTTCGTGGGCCCCACCGTGCTCGACCACGTGCGGCCCGACATGATCACGATGCAGGAAGAGGTCTTCGGCCCCGTGCTCAACGTCGTCCGGATGGACGACCTCGACGCCGCGATCGAACTGGCGAACGCGTCGGCCCATGGCAACGGCGCGGCCATCTTCACCCGCAGCGGCAAGGCGGCACGCGAGTTTCGCCACCGCGTGCAGGCTGGCATGGTCGGAATCAACGTCGGGGTTCCCGCGCCGATGGCCTTCTTCCCGTTCAGCGGCTGGCATGCGTCGTTCTTCGGCGACCTCCACCTGCAGGGCCGCGAGAGCGTGGCCTTCTACACGCAGCAGAAGGTGACGACGACCCGCTGGTTCAATGACGGCGAGGGTTCGATCTGGGCCGATCGCTGATCCCCCGAGGGCACCCATGGCACTGCTCATCAAGAACGCCGACATCGTCAACGCCGACACCCGCTCCACGGCGGACATCCTCTGCGAGGGCGACACGATCGCCCGGATCGAGCGGGGGATCACCCCGCCCCCGGGAGCCGAGGTGATCGACGCGACGGGGAGGCATGTCTTCCCGGGATTCATCGACCCCCACACCCACATCTACCTCCCCTTCATGGGCACGTTCTCGAAGGACGACTACGAGACGGGCACGAGGGCGGCACTCGTGGGGGGCACGACCACGATCTTCGAGATGGTCTGCCCGGCTCGCGACATGCCCGCCGCGGAGGGCTTCGCCCTGTGGAAATCGCAGGCTGAGGGCAAGGCCTGCTGCGACTACTCGTTTCACATGGGCGTGACCCGGTTCGACGCCGCTGCGGCCGACCAGCTCCGCGAGATCGTCCGGCAGGGCGTCGGCAGCTTCAAGGTGTTTCTCGCCTACAAGGGGGCCTTCGGCGTGGACGACGCCGAACTCTGGCAGACGCTCTCGCTCGCCCGGGAGCTGGGCGTGGTCGTCACCGCGCACTGCGAGAACGAAACCCTGGTGGCGGCGCTCCAGAAGCAGCTGCTCGCCGCCGGCCGCACCGGCCCCGACGCCCATCACGACAGCCGCCCGCCTCGGGTCGAGGCCGAGGGCGTGCACCATTTCACGACCTTCGCCCACCTCACCGGTGCCCGTGTCTACATCGTCCACCTCTCGTGCCGCGAGGCGCTCGACGAGGCCGTCGCCGCACGGGAGCGGGGGGTCGACGTCTCCGTCGAGACGCTCATCCAATATCTCGTCCTCGACAAGACCTGGGCCGAGAAGCCCGGCTTCGAGGGGGCGAAGTACGTGATGTCTCCGCCGCTTCGGGATGCCGCGAATCAGGCCGTGCTCTGGGACGGCCTGCGGAGCGGCCTCGTGAACACGGTCGGCACCGATCATGCCCCGTTCGACTTCTTGACCCAGAAGACGATGGGCAGGGACGACTTCACGAAGATCCCCAACGGCATCCCGTCGATCGAGGACCGGATCAACCTCCTCTGGACCCACGGCGTGAAGACGGGCCGGCTCTCCCTGCAGCAGTTCGTCGCCGTCGCGAGCACCAACGCTGCGAAGATCTTCGGCATCTTCCCCCGCAAGGGCGTGATCCAGCCCGGGGCCGACGCCGACCTCGTGATCTACGACCCGTCCTACCGCGGCACGCTCTCGGCCGGGACGCAGATGCAAAACGTGGATTACAACGCCTTCGAGGGCTTCGCGATCGAGGGCCGGCCCGCCGTGGTTACGGTCCGCGGCGAGGTGGCGGTACGCGACGGCAGGTTCTGCGGCACGGTCGGCAGGGGACGATTCCTCGCCCGAACGCCGCCGAGCGGAGCGTGACGCCGCTGATGAACCATGACGGCGAACTCCGGCCGCAAACCCCGCGGCCGCTCTTTCCCCATCGCTCGAGAGGGCTTTCTGCCATGGCCGACGCTCCCCATGCCGTGCCCGCGCTTCCGCCCTGCGGCCATCGACCCCGGGCCTATGCGGGTCCGTCGAAAGAGGAGGTGATCTCGCTCCGCAGGCAGTTCGTCAATCCGACGATCTTCACCTACTACGCGCAGCCCCTGATGATCGTCGAGGGGCACATGCAGTATCTCTACGACGAGACCGGCCGCCGCTACCTCGACGGTTTCGGCGGGATCGTGACGGTGAGCGTGGGGCATTGCCACCCGAAGATCGTCGCCGCCGTCAACCGACAGAATGAGATCCTCCAGCACACCACCACCATCTATCTCAACCCGTGCATCGCCGAGTACGCCCGGGATCTCGCCGCCCGGATGCCCGGCGGCCTCGAGGTCTGCTACTTCGTCAACTCGGGCTCGGAGGCGAATGACCTCGCGATCCTGATGGCCCGGGCCTTCACCGGCAACTTCGACGTGCTCGCGCTGCGAAACGGCTACCACGGCGGCAGTCAGCAGACGATGGGGCTCACGAGCCACCACACCTGGAAGTTCAACGTGCCGCACAGCTTCGGCGTGCACCACGCGATCTTCCCCGACCGGCTTCGCGGACCCCATGGCTACGACGATCCCGCGGCCGGCCCGAAATATGCCGCCGACCTGAAGAACCTGATCGAGTTCGGCACGCCGGGCAGGGTGGCGGCGTTCATCGCGGAGTCCGTTCAGGGCGTCGGCGGCGCGGTCGTGTTTCCCGACGGCTACCTGAAGGCGGCCTACGAGCATGTCCGCGCCGCCGGCGGACTCTGCATCGCCGACGAGGTGCAGTCGGGGTTCGGGCGGACGGGCTCCCATTTCTGGGGCTTCGAGACCCAGGGCGTGATCCCGGACATCGTCACCATGGCCAAGGGCATCGGCAACGGCGCGGCGCTGGCCGCCGTCGTCACCACGCCAGAGATCGCGCAGGCCCTCACGTCGCGGATTCACTTCACCCCCTTCGGCGGCAATCCCGTCACCTGCGTGCAGGGCCGGGCGGTGCTCCGGGTGATCGAAGAGGACGGCATCCAGGCCAATGCGGCCCGTGTCGGCGGCAGACTGAAAGCGGGCTTCGAGGCCCTGGCGCGGAGGCACGACGTGATCGGCGACGTCCGGGGTCTCGGCCTGATGCTCGGCATCGAGTTGGTGAAGGACCGGGGTACGAAGGAACCGGCCAAGGAGGCCTGCATCCGGGTCTTCGAGGCCTGCCGGGAACTCGGGCTCCTGATCGGCAAGGGGGGCCTCCACGGAAATGTCCTGCGGATCAAGCCTCCGATGTGCCTGACCGAGGCTGACGCCGACTTCATGCTGGACGTGCTCGACACGGCCTTCCGCGGGCTCTGACCGGAACGGGCGAAACCCCGCGGTCGGCCGGCCGTTCCAGACGTGGCGGTCGATGGTTCAGGCCCGGTCACCACCCGATCGCCCCTTCCCGAACCGGTGCCGGGGAGGTTCGCCGGAGGCGGCTTTGACGGTAGTATCGGGGGCGCGAAGGAGGCATGATGGCGACGGCATCGAGAGCGGACAAACGGCAGGCCCTGGCGGCGCTCGCCGCACAACGCGGCGGCGGCCGCGGCGACGGAGCTTCGGGCTCCTTCTGGAAACGCATGGCCGTCGCGGCCACCGTGCTGGCCTTGCTCATTCCCGTCACGATGTGGTTCCTCGGCTTTTTTTCCACGCCGCGGGAGGTCGCCGAGTTCCGCAGGCTCGTCGATGAGCAGGTCGCGCAGCTCGAGACGGCCGCCCTCGCCGGCACGCCCCCCGACCGGGTCGCCGGTTCCGAGGACATTCGGGACAGCATGCGGGCGATTCCCGAGCAATACAGGGAGCAGGCGGGCCGCGACCTCGGCCGGCTGTTCGCGGCCCGGGACAGGGCTGAGATGGACTCCTATTTCGCCCTTCCTCCCGATCAACGGCAGACCGAGCTCGACCGCCGGATCAAGGCGGACGAAGACCGTCGCAAGGCTTGGGAGTCTGAGCGGGCCCGTCGCGATCAACAGCGGAGCGAGGCGGGCGGCAACGCCGCGACGTCCGGCGGCGACGCGACGGCCGGCGGACGGCAAGCCGCAGGGGGCGGTCAGGGCGGGCCGCAGCCGGGGGGGACTGGTTCCGGCCGGCGCGGCGGTGGCACCGAAGAGAGCCGCAATCAGTGGGGCAAGCGGCTGATCGACCGGACGACTCCCGAGCAGCGGGCCCAGAGGGCGGAATACCGCCGGGCCATCGAGGAGCGGCGGATCAAGCTCGGGCTCCCCCCCAGCCGTCGCGGCTGAGCTCGCCCGGCCGCGGCCGCGCGGCTCAGCCCTCGAGCCATTCGGGCCGCATGATCATCGTGAGCCCGAGGGCGAGGATCACGAGGCCGCTCACGAGCTTCAGCAAACGGCCGCCGGTCTCCTGCAGTTTGCACCGCGAGAGCGTCGCGACGACGCCCGCCACCATCACGGTGTCGTCGAACATGTAGGCGGCGATGTACAGCCCCAGGTAGCCGTAGCGGGACGCCATCGGATAGCCCCGCTGCGACAGCACCTCGGTGTAGAGGGCGGGAAGCCCCGCGGTGCACAGCAACTCGACGACATTCACCAACACGGCGAGTACGAACGCCCCCGCCACGGCGGCGGGGAGGTTTTCGGCGGTCACGATCGCCCTGATGCGGGAATAGATGCCGGGCTTCGCCGCCTCGGGGATCGACAGCGACGGGCCGTGCCCCGGCGCGAGGCAATCCTTCAGGTGCACGCTCCCGATCATGATGGCCAGCGTGCCGAGCACCAGCTGGACCGGCCGCAGCATGCCCACCCACTCGAAGACGCTCAGCCACGCCGCCATGAACGCGAAGTAGGCGGCTCCGCTGACCAGCACGAAGGTGCCGGCCACGGCGAGGATCCGCCAACGGCTCCGGAGGTTGACGAGAATCGAAAGCAGCAGGAGCAAAACCCACATGGCACACGGGTTGAATCCATCGACGAGTCCGATCGCGACGGTGAACAGCGGCATTCCCAGCCGCGCAGGATCGAGCCGGCCCAGCCAGGGCACGTCGATGCCCCCGCCTCCCGCCGCGTCGAGGTCGTCCTCCGCCTCCGTGCCGACCGGCACGCGACACTGCCGTGTCCACGGCAGGAGCAGCTGCTCGACCCGCTGCCCCGTCGTCTCCGGCCGCTCGAAGCCGACGACGAGCCGGTTGCAGAGATGGAACACGGGAACGGTCGCGGCGGCGGTGCGGTGCACGCGGACGAGTTCGGCGAGGGCCTCGCGGCCCCGGCGATCCGCCGCGATGTCGCACGTCGCGATCTCGAGCCCAGGATAGGCCGCCTGGAGCGTGGGCAGCCATGCCTTGGCGGCGTCGCAGCGACCGCATCCCCGCCGCACGTAGACCTCGATTTGCAGCGCCGTCCGCAGCCGCGCGACCGCGGCACCGGGCTCACCGGCTCCGGAGATCGTGGCATCGCAGGCCCGTATGATCGGCAGGTTCGCCGGATCGAGCCCCCGCTTCGCGGCGAGCACGTCGAGCGCCGCCCGATCTTCGACCGACGCATCGACGAACCTCGGCAGGAGGCTCACGCCCTTGCGGGTCGCGGTGAACCGCTCCAGTGCGGCGAGCAGCTGCGAGTCGCCGTCGTCACGGCCGCGGGCGAAGACCTCGACCACCACGCACCGGGCCTCGCGATCGGCCGCCGCAGCGGAGCCGCCAACCGCGGCCAGGAGGATCGCGGCGGCGTTGAAAAGGCGGCGATCTGGCATGGGGCGTCACCTCGCACGCGTCAACGGCCCGCGAAAGGGGCCGAACATCGTACAACTGCTGTCGGGCGCGGAGCCGCATGAAGCGGCTGCACCATTTCCAGGCACAGGAGTTCGTTGCATGCCCTCCACTCGACTCATTGGCGGAATCGTCGCGGCGGCCCTCCTGATCGCGGCCGGCATGCCGGCGACCACCCGGGCCGCGGAGCCGCTCCGCGTGGGTATGGAGCTCTCGTATCCACCCTTCGAGATGACCGATCCGCAGGGCCGACCGGCCGGAGTGAGCGTGAAGCTCGCCGAGGCGCTCGCCGCCCACCTCGGCCGGCGGTTGGTGATCGAGAACATCGCCTTCGACGGCCTGATCCCCGCGCTCAAGTCGCGGACGATCGACTGCGTGATCTCGTCGATGACCGCGACCCCGGAGCGGGCGAAATCGATCGCCTTCTCCGAACCCTACCTGAAGACGGGCCTCGCGCTCCTGATCGCCGCAGACTCGCCCGTGCAGTCGGCGGCCGATCTCGACGTCGCAGGGCGATCCGTCGCCGTGAAGCAGGGGACGACGGGCCAGCAGTGGGCGGCGAAGTCGCTCACGAAGGCGCGGCTGCTGGTGCTCGACAGCGAGGCGGCCGCCGTGCTCGAGGTGCTCCAGGGAAAGGCCGATGCCTTCATCTACGACTCGATGTCGGTCTACAAGAACCACGCCCGGCATCGGGCCAAGACCCGGGCCGCGCTCGCTCCGTTCCGGGAGGAGGCCTGGGCCGTCGGGCTCCGGCAGGGAGACGACGAGCTGCGGCGGCAGGTCAACGAGTTCCTGCGGACGTTCCGTGAGCAGGGGGGCTTCGAGAAGCTCGGCGACGAGTTCCTCGCCGAGCAGAAGGCGTATTTCAAAGCGCACGACATCCCCTTCTACTTTTAGAGGGCCACCGCAGACGATCGCCACCCGGCCGCCATCGCGTCCAAGACATTCCGCTCCGACTCGCTCCCGTTCCTCAGCCCGCTACACTTCCCCCATGCCCCGCTGGCTCGCCAAAATCCGCGCCTACACGCTCGTTCTCGCCCTGCTCGCCGCCGGCGGGGCGTGGGCGTTTGCGAGCCTCGACATGAACTGGAACTGGGACCTGGTCTGGGAATACCGCGGAGTCTTCTGGCAGGGCTGGTGGATGACGGTGGCCCTGAGCGTGGCGTCGCTGGTGACCAGCAGCCTGTTCGGGATCGTCGCGGCCGTCATGCTGCGGTCGCGGTTCACACTCGCCGAGGCGGCAGCCCGCATATACGTGGAACTGATCCGCGGCACGCCCCTGCTCGTGCAGCTCCTGATCGGCTGGTACGTGGTCGCGGCGGCCTTCCACATGGGCACCGACCAGCGGTATCTCGTCGGGGTCCTGGTGCTCTCGCTGTTCAGCGGCGCCTACATGGCGGAGATTTTCCGGGGGGGACTCGATGCGATCCCGCGCACGCAGCTCGACAGCGCCCGCGCCATCGGACTGACTCCCTGGCAGACGCTCCGGTTCGTGGTGTTGCC
>SXHR01000166.1:0-30737 GCA_005773625.1 Planctomycetaceae bacterium
ACCAGTCGATCGGCCAGGTCTTCGGCGGCACGATCGTGCGGGCGAAGCAACTCATGCACGGCAAGGTCGATCGGATCGAGCACACGGGCAAGGGGCTCTTCGCGGGTCTGCCATCGCCGATCGAGGCCACGCGATACCACAGCCTCGTGATCGATCCGCCCACGCTGCCCGGGGAATTCGAGGTCGATGCCTGGGCCGCCGCGCCCGATGGCTCCCGCGAAATCATGGCGATCCACCACAAGACGCTGCCCGTTTTCGGCGTGCAGTTCCATCCCGAGAGTTTTCTCACGCCGGCCGGCTACGACCTCCTGCGGGCGTTTCTGCGGAGTGGCACCCCGGCGGCGTGACGGGCGACATGATCGATCTCGACAAGGCCCTCGAACTTCTGGAACGCACGGCGACGCCGCTGCCCGCGCGGCGTCAACGGCTCCTCGAGGCGGTCGGCCAGAGGCTCGCTGCGCCGGTGGTCTCCGATGTCGATTCGCCCCCGTGGGACCGGGCGATGATGGACGGCTTTGCGGTGCGTTCGGGGGACCTCGCCGATCGGGGCGGCGCCCCCGTGGAACTCGACGTGATCGTCGATCTCGCCGCTGGCGACGTCACCACGCTGGCGGTCGCCGCCGGTACGTGTGCGCGGATCATGACCGGCGCTCCGGTTCCGCCGGGCGCCGACGCCGTGGTTCCGATCGAGGCGGCGGTCGATGGCACGGCACACGTGCATGCGGGTGGCCGCGTGCGGCTGCACGAGCCGAGGTTCCGTCCGGGGCAGCATGTGGCCCGCCGTGCCGCCGCATTTCGGGCGGGGCAGGAGATCCTGCCCGCAGGCGCGATCCTCACCGCGGCGGGTGTGGGCCTGGCGGCCGAAGCCGGGGCCACTCACGTGCTCGCCCCCCCGCGGCCGCGGGTCGCGATTCTCTCGACGGGCAGCGAGCTGGTGCCGCCCGACGTCGTGCCCGCGCACGGCCACACCCGCAACTCGAACGGCCCGATGCTCGCGGCCGCCGTCGCGTCGCTCGCCGCCGAGCCGATCCCGCTCGGCATCGCCGCCGACCGGCCCGAGGCGATCCGGGCCGCCGTGGCGCAGGGTATCGCTGCCGACGTCCTGATCCTCTCCGGTGGCGTCTCTGCCGGCGACCTCGATCTCGTCCCCGCGATCCTCGCGGCCTGCGGCGTCGAGCAGGTGTTTCACAAAGTCAGGCTCAAACCGGGCAAGCCCGTCTGGTTCGGCCGCCTCGACAGGGGCCTCGGCCAATCGCCCACGCTCGTCTTCGGGCTCCCGGGCAATCCCGCCAGCAGCCTCGTCTGCTTCGAGCTCTTCGTGCGGCCAGCGGTGGCGATCCTCGCCGGCCGTCCGCGGGACGCCTGGCATCTGCCGCGGTGCCGTGGGGTGTTGACCGCGGGGGCGAAGGCCGCGGCCGATCGGCCCGTCTACCTGCCGTGCCGGATCGGGCGGTCCGGCGACCGGCTCGACGTGACGCCCCTGCCGTGGACGGGCTCGTCCGATCTCGTCGGCCTCGCCACGGCCGACGGCCTGCTGGCCCTGCCGGCAGGGGGCACGGCCGACGCGGGTTGTGGCGTCGAGATCCTGCTCATGGAGGGGGGCGGCCGCACCGCGGCCCCGAGATCATGACGCCGCCCGCCCCGCACACGATCCTGGCCTCGTTTCCCAAGGCGGGCAGCACATGGGTGCGGTTCATCATCGCGAACCTCTTCAACACGCTCGCCCCCGAGGTGGAAGCGGTCGACTTCCACAATATCCACGAGATCGTGCCGGAACTCGGCCGGCCCGATGGCCGGCGGCTGTTCGGCGGCATGCCGGCGGTCTGGAAGACGCACGACGAGTGGCGGAAGGGATTCGACCGCGTCGTCCTCGTGGTGCGGAATCCCTGGGACACCCTGTCTTCCTTTCATCACTACATCAACGGCGAGTGGGGAAAGCCCGCAACCCTCGAGAGCGTGGTCACCAGCGGCAGGCACGGTGCCGCGGCGGTCGTGCATCACGCGGCGTCGTATTTCAGCCGCTGCCCGGACCTCCTCCTGCTCACCTACGAGGAACTGCACGCCCGCCCGCGGGATGAGGTGGCGCGACTCGCCGGCTTTCTCGGACTCGAACCGACCGCAGACCAGTTGCGTGCGGCGATCGAAGGCTCGTCGTTCGATGCGATGCGGACCAGCGAGGTCGAGAAGGGCCGCAGGTACGGCGGCAGCGGCTTCCGCTTCATGCGGGAGGGGGCCGTCGGGGCGGGCTTCACGGCCATCTCGGCCGAGCCCGCACTCGACAGGCATGTGCGGCGCGAGCTGGCGAAGTGTCCGCGGCTCCACGGGCTCTATGGCGAGTTCCCCGCCTGACCGCCGCTCAGCCCGGCAGGCTGCGGTGGAAGTGGACGTGCTTCCAGCCGCTCGCCATCCGCACCCACACGCGTGTTTCTTCGCCGCTCGACACCACCGGGTTGCCGGATGCGTCGAGCTTCTGCACGAGCCGCACGTAGGCCACGATCGCGACGTCATTGCCGAGCATCTTCACGACCGGAGAAGCGAGCGTCGTGGTCGCCGGGGCCTTGGAACGGTCGCCCGCCAGATCGAAATAAAACTTGTGGAACGGAAGCCCTTCGACAAGCTGCCCCTTGGCCTCCGGCTCGAAGCAGGTGATGTCGTCGGCGACGAGTTCCTTGTAGGTCTTCCAGTCGGCCGCGGCGACGGCGTCGAGCAGACGGCGGTTGGCGGCGAGCACTTCCGAAGCGGGGCCGGGAGTCGAGGTGGACATGATGGTCTCCAGGTGCGGCGTGGGTGTCAGGCGGGAGGGGCGACGAGGCCGAGGGCGACGAGCTTGTCGAGGCATTCGTCCCGCTCGCGGCTGCGGGCAAGATCCTTCCACGACGGATCCTGGGCCGCGAGGAAGGCGTCGTGCGTGGCGGGGAAGCCGCCGCCCCCGGACCGGCTCACGAGCCGCTGGATCGTTTCGCGGTCGAGTCGCGTGAGCCGCATCGCCTCGACCCGGTAGTCGAGAAACGCCTCCCAGACGAGCGGAAAGAGCGGGGCGACGATCTGCCGGCCGATCGTCTCGGCGTAGCGGCGGATCTCGAGCTGGGCATGGGAGTCCATCCGCAGGGCGAGGAAGTGCAGAAGATTATGGAGGTCGATCTTCCAATAGGCTTCCGTGTAGGTGGAAAGGGGCAGGTCCTTTCGGGCCTGCTCGCGGGCGATGCCCGCCTCGAGCCGCTCCTCGTAGACCTTGCGGGCGAGTGTCTGGAGCTCCTGTTCCGACTGCGTGAGCCGCTCGCCGGCCGACTTCGCCATCAGGCCGGCCGAACCCTGCCGGTTGTTGGCCGCCTGGCTCCGCCATTCTTCGTCGCCCGTGGTCTGCATCGAATCGATGGCCAGCGAGTAGCGGGTGGAATATTCGTTGACGCTCGCCGTGCGGTGGCGGATCCACTGCCGCCAGCAGTCCATCGGCACCCGGACGACGAACTTCAGCTCGGCCATCTCGAAGGGCGTGGTGTGGGCGTGCCGCAGCAGATACCGGATGAGCTGACGGTCGTCGCTCACTTTGCGGGTGCCCTCGCCGTAGCTCACCCGCGCCGCCTGCACGACCGAGCCGTCGTCCCCCATGCAGTCGACGAGTGCCACGAATCCGTCGTCGAGAACGGGGAACTTCCTCCAGCGGAGGGCCTCGAGGACCGTGGCGCGGTCACCTGCGGTCGAGGTGTCTTGTGCGGTCATGGCGGGTGCCTCCGGGTCGGAAAGTTCCACAGAATGCGGCACACCGCCGGCCCGGTCAATCCTTGGCCAGAAGTTCCTGCAGGAGGGTGGCGAGTTTGCGGGCGTCGTCCGATTGCCGGATCGTGTCGATCCGCTTCTGGGGCACGCCCAGTTTCGTCAGCGACCCCACGACGCTCGTCCAGACCTTCTCCCGCTTTTTCCCTTCGGCGAGGTAGAGATCCGTGACCTGCTCGCCCAGTCTCTGAAGAAGCGCCGTGTCGAGATTCTCGTAGTAGTTCTTGACGATCGACCGCTGGTATTTGGTCAGTTCCGCCATCGGTCGAATCCTCGTCGCTGGAAGGTTGCCCGGATGCCGGCTACAGTATCGGCGAAAGCCCCCCGATTCATCGAGGTTTCCCATGCCCACGATCACGTTCACCAACGAAAAGAAGGAAATTCAGGTTCCGGCCGGGGCGAATCTCCGGAAGGAAGCGATCCGGGCCGGTGTCCAGCTCTACCCGGGCATCCACAAGATCGCCAACTGCCACGGCTTCGCCTCGTGTGGCACCTGCAGGGTGTTGATCACCAAGGGGATGGAAAACTGCAGCAAGAAGGGGCTCCTCGAGTCGGGCCGGCTGGCGGTGTCGCTGGCCTACATCGGCAACGAGTCGCAGATGCGGCTGGCCTGCCAGACGAAGGTCAAGGGCGACATCACCGTCACCACCCAACCGCCGCTGAACATGTTCGGCGAAAACTTCTTCAGCTGAGCCGGGGCGGGCGATCCCATGAAGGAAGTGATCGCCATCGTGAAGCCGTTCCTCGCGGAGCGGGTGCTCGAGGCGCTCAAGCTCGCCCCGCTCGAGGCCTGCACGGTCCGCGAAGTGAAGGGGTTCGGTCGGCAGAAGAGCTACCTCGACGCGTATGGCGACAGCGAATACTCGCTCGCCTTCCTGCCCAAGATCGAGATCCAGATGTGGGTCGATGACGCCCGGGTGGAGGAGGTGGTGGAGCGGATCACGACGGCCGCCCGCACCGGCCGGATGGGCGACGGCAAGATCTTCGTGCTCCCGGCCACCGCGATCACCGCGGTCTGATCGGCCCGCACGGACCCTCTCGCCCGGCTGGGATCTGGCGTGGCTGGGATCGGGGGCCTGTGGGATTGGTCGTGGTGCCGGCTGGCCCCTACCGGAAGATGCCGGTGGCGTACCAGATGCTGTTGGAGCCACGGCGGATGTCGTAGCCGTAGGCCGAGTGCTGGCCGCTGACGGCCCGCCAGTGGCCCGATGATTGCCGCCAACTGGCGACGCAGTCGACGCAGGAGTCGAGGAGATCCTGATGCTCCCAGCTCTCGGCACAGACTTCCGCGGCGGATCCGCCGATCCGCTGCGATCGCACGTTCCAGCCGTGATGTCCCTGGCGACGGATCCGGGCCTGATGGGCGGAGTGGGCCTCGGCTTCCTGGCAGAGTGCGGCATCGCACGCACCCTGCGTGCTTCGGGGATGCTCGGGATGAATCCGCACGGCGAGGATCAGCGACCGCTGCGTGAGGGAGGCGGGGGGCAGTGATGCGAGCTCGTCGATGTGGTGCGGAGCAAAGCGGTAATACTTGCCCGGCGTGCGGGGAAGGATCGAGACGATCCGCCCCCGCCAGGCATCGTGGGCGTGATCGACCACGAAGAGGCCGCAGCCGCCTCGCATCTCGACGAGACTCGGATCGCCGACGAGGGCTGCCGCGTCCGCCTGACCGAGCCGACAGAAGATCCACGGTGTGCCGGTGGCGGTGAACCGCTGCTGCAGAGCGGGCTCCTCCAGGCGGCTTCCCGCAGCGTCGGCCGGATCGTCCCGCTGCGGCTCGACCGACACCAGCAGCATCGCCCCCGCCTCCCGGGCGGCCGCGCTGGCGGCGCCGTAGTCGTCGAGGCGTTGGATGCCCGCGGCCGCACTGGCGGTGGCGGTCAGCGGCGTCGCCGCCGAGACAGTCTGTGTGGCCAGCACGGCGGCCGCGACCGCTCCGCGGCACATCGTCAGGAAAGCGACGCCCATGACACACCTCGTGATGAGAAGGAAGGGGCCGCCTCCGTGTTTGGAGGACGGCGGAGCGGATTGAACGCCCTGCGAGACCCGCTGGCAAGCGGCGGGGGCTGCGGCGAGCCTGCCGGTAGAGTCGGCTTTGCACGACTTAGGGCCGGCGTAAACTGCGGCAACTTCCCTGCCAGTCACGGTTTAGCCCCGGGAATCAAAAATCCGTATTTCCAGTCGCCAAATGGGGGGAATTCGGCATCCAGGAAGCTGCTGTGGAGGCGGGAAAGCCAATGGGGCTACACTTCGGCCCTTCCGAACGCGAGTGGCCAGGGCCCTCCGGTTTCGGCTCCGGCTCCAGCACCACCAGGACGAACGACCGCATGTCTCCACTCCGCCGCGCCCTTCTTTTGCCGGTCGTCGCCCTCGTTCTGGCCCTGATCGACGCGGAGGCCGTGCGATCCGCCGATCTGGCCGCGCTGGCCGGGCAGCCGCTCGGACAGGGTGAAGCGTTCCGGCAGGTGTCATCCGGTCGGCTCGCGGCAGCGGCCTCGAAACTCCGCGAAGCCATCGGGCCGCTTGACCGGCTGCTGGCCCGCAGTGCCAGCGGCTCCAACTGGAAGAACTACCTCGACTGGCAGGCGCTCCAGCATCAGGCGGCCTCGGGCAACAACGCCGACGCCGCCGTGCTCCGCCGGGTCTTCGGCCGCTTTGACTCCGGCGAGAACGGCCTGGAGATGCCGCAGTTTGCGGCCGTTCGTCGCGCCCTGTCGGGCTATCTCGAGGCCGCCGACGCCGCCTCCAATCCCCAGGCGGGCGAGGTCTACCTGCAGCGGCTCGACAAGTTGGCCGCCGCCGTCGCAGCCGGCGCCGCCACCGGCACCGCCGAACCGCTGGATCCCGTGGGCCCACTGCTCGCCAGGCTCGAGGACTCCGGCCAGGCCCCCGGTGCCGTGGCCCGGATTCGCGGCGCCGTGAGCCGCCCCAACCTGTTTCTCGAGGTCGATGAGAGCCTGCTCGCCAAGGGGGTGAACCGTCCCGTCGATGACGTCTCGCCCATCAACGACTTCGTGCTGGGCACGCGTGTCCGGGGCACGGGACGCACCACCGGGCTCGTGCGGCTCGACTTCGTGCCGTCCTCCGAAAGCGCGGTGGTCGACATCAACCTCGACGCCACCAACCACTCCGACACCAAGGGATCGCAGGGGCCCGTCACCGTCCGCACCTTCGGCACCACGAAGGTCGATGCCCGCAAGCGAATGCTCATCGACGACCGGAAGATCGTCGCGCTGCCGGTCGAGGCCCACGCCTCGACCGACACCAGGACGGGAGGCATCAGTGTCAACAAGAACTTCGGCAAGCGGTTGATCCGCAAGATCGCCACCAAGAAGATCGCCCAGATGCGGCCCCAGGTCGAGGCGATCGCCGAGGGCCGGGCCCGCGCGAAGGTGCGGGAACAGTTTGAAACACAGACCGCCACGGCGATCGGCCAGGCCTCCCGTGACTACCAGCTGAAGTTTCGCCAGCCGCTGATCGAGCGGGGCTGGTATCCAGAGCTTCTCCAGCTCAACACCACCCAGTCGCGACTCTGCGTCACGGCCCGCAAGTCGCTCGCCGACCAGATCGCCGCCTTCACCGCGCCGCCGGCGGTCGATCCCGATGCCGTGCTCTCGGCCCGTGTCCACGAGTCCATGGTCAACAACACCGCCGAGATCACGCTCGGCGGGCGGACGATCACGCAGCAGTTCGTCGAGGAGCAGATGAAGAAGAACAACATCGCCGTGCCGATGGAGCTGCAGAACGACGCCGATCAGCCCCCTTGGTCGGTCACGTTCGCCAAGCGGCGGCCCATCGAACTCGACGTCGAAGACAACCGGGTGAAGATGACCGTCCGCGGCACCCGCTACACGTCCGGCGACAGGGAGTTCGACGCGATGGACGTCTGGGCGGCCTATCGGATCGAACCGGGTCACCCCGGCATCCGCCTCGTCCGCGACGGCGACGTCCAGATCTACCCGCCGGGATTCGTGCCGGGGGGCGGCGAGAAGCTCTCGGTGTCGCAGACATCGCTGAGGCGGATCCTCCAGAAGCGATTCAACAAGGTCTTCAAGGAGGTTGTCGACGTGGAGCCGCTCAAGCTTCCGGGGGAACTGGAGCAGGCCGGTCCGCTGCCGATGGAGCAGCTCGAGGCCCGCAAGGATGGCTGGGTGGCTGCCGGCTGGCGGAAGCCCTATCCGGTGGTCTACGAGTCGGCTCCGCGGGAGATCATCGTCGCAGAGGAGCCGACGGTGGCCTTCATGCGGTAGCACCCACCTGCCCTTCGTTCACTCGGCTTCAGGCCGCGGTGTCCAGGGCCGGTCATCGGTCGAGCTGTGTCGGCGGCACCGGCTCGAAGGGGCGGACCCAGATCGAGCGGAACTGCACGGGGTTGCCGTGGTCCTGGATCGAGAGGGGCAGGGCGTCGGCGTGCTTGGTGTAGCTCGGCGGCTCGTGCCAAAAGGTGTTGCCGAGGATCACGGCGTCGGAATGGATCGCGATCCCGTTGTGGAGCACGCTCACCCGGCCCGGCTTGTCGAGGCTGCCGTCGTTCGCGAACCGCGGTCGCGTGAACAGGATGTCGTAGGTCTGCCACTCGCCCGGCTTTCGGCAGGCGTTCACGGCCGGCGGTCGCTGCTTGTAAAGGGCTCCGCACTGACCGTCGGGATAGGTGAGCGGTCCGTCGGTGCCGTCCTCGAAGGAGTCGAGCACCTGGATCTCGTACTTGCCCATCAGGAAGATGCCCGAGTTGCTGCGGCCCTGTCCCTGTCCGGTGGCGGGTGACGGCATCCGAAACTCGACGTGCACCTGACAGTCGCCGAAGGGCTGCTTGGTCGCGATATCCCCCTTGCCGACGGTGACCACTCCGTCGGCCACCGGCCAGCTCCCGCCGTTTTCCCAGGCCGACATGTCCTTGCCGTCGAAGAGCACGACGGCGTCGGCCGGGATCGGGGCCGGCCTCTCGGCCGCCGGGCCCGGATCGACGGCCTTCGGACGAGGCCATTGGATCGCCGGCAGCCACTCGCCACTCTTCTGTTTCGTGCCCCGGAATTGCAGCCGCCGCGATCGGATCAGGCTGGTGAGCCTCTGGGCCTCCGCCTCGGCCGCTCCGATCGAGAGCCCCTGGGAGGTGCCCGGAGGGGCATGGCCCGCGGCCTCCCGATAGGCGTCTCGAATCACCTGCATCCGTCTGGTCGCGTCGGGCAGGAAAAACGCCAGTTTCGCCGGCAGCCCGGGATCGGCCGCCGCGGCGGCGTCGCCGCAACCCGCGATCACGGCGCGGCAGATCGCCCAGTGGCCGTCGTCGTTGGGATGGATGCAGTCGGGGGTGAACGTGACGGCAGGATCCCCCTTCCGCTGCTCGGCGAGCGCCGCCTTCATCGGTCCATGCACGTCGATCACGGCCCAGCCATCGGCCCGTTTCGAGACGAGCCAGTCGGAGTAGGCCGCGAGCACGGCGTCGTAGTCGGCGTCGCCGGCGGGGCCGGGCCTGCCCGGCTGCTTGTCGTAGATCGGGGGCGTGAGGTGGATGATGTTGGCCCCGGTCTTCTCGACGGCCGCGTGCAGGCGGCCGACGCCCTCCTTGAAGCTCGTGAACCGGCCCTCGTCGAGCGGCTGGTAGATGCCGCAGTTCATTCCGTACATCGCGAGCACGAGATCCGGCTTCGTCACGCTGAGCACCGCGTCGATCCGCTCGGAGAGGTCGGGCCGCGGATTCTTCCCGCCAGCCTGCGGCTCCTCGGTCAGGCCGGAGACCGTCTCGCCCGACAGCCCGACATTGATCACGTCGGCCGTGATGCCACGGTCCTCCATCCAGGCCGCAAGATCGGCCACCCAGCGGCCGTCCTGCGTGATCGAATCGCCGACGACGGCGATCCGCTTCGCGGACCGGACGAGGTCGCCGGGCGCTGCGGGTTCAGCGGCCCGGGCCGTCACGGCGCAGGCCACCACAAGGGCCGGAATGGCACAAACAGAAGCGACGAGTCGCATGGCATCACGGCGCCGGCGAGGCGCCCTCCCTGATGGCGAAGAGATGGCTCTTGTTGGCGATGTAGATGGTTTCCCCGACCGCGATCGGCGTCGAGTAGACGCTGTTGCCCATGTTGATCTCCCCCAGGATCTCGAGCTCCTTGCCGAGCCGGAAGATCGTGATGTCGCCGTCTTCGTCGCCGATGTAGACCTTGCCGTCGGCGATCAGCGGCGAGCCCCAACTGGCGGCGAGCATATCGTGCGTCCAGTGCGGCTTGCCAGTCTTCAGGTCGAGGCAGTGGAAGAGGCCGCTGAAGTCGGCGACGTAGAGCAGGCCCGAATGAATGGCCACGGTGCCGCAGGTGCGGTGCATCGTCTCCTCGAAGCCGAGTTTGCCGTTGCCGTCGGCGTCCCATCCGGGATAGTGCCAGACGGCGGCGGAGTTGGGGTTGGGCCGGGCGACCTCCCCCTGTTCCTTGATCACCGCCTGCTCCCGGCGGCGGGGCAGGGGAGTGCCGGGATCCTTGAGACTCAGGGCGAGTTCGCTCGAGACGTCGCCCCGCTTCGTGGGATCGATGCACCAGAGGTGGCCGACGCCCTCGCCATGCTCGGGATCCTCGCCCACCGCGATGTAGACGAGGCCGTCGTGCACCACCGGCGTGCCGATGATGTGGTTGCGATCGGCCCGGCCGCCGAGCGTGTATTTCGACTCCTTGGGATTGCAGTCGAACTGCCAGAGCAGTTTTGCCCGACCCGGGCCGGTGGAGGATGTCCCGGTGTCGCCGCGGGCGTCGAACGAATAGAGCCAGCCGTCGCCCCCGCCGAAGAGCACCTGCGGTACGCCGCCGAGTTCGGCATAGGCCGGACTCGACCACTGGCCGTGGAGCACGAACGAGCCCGGTGAGCCGTCGGCCCAGAGCACCTTCCCGTCGCGCTTGTCGAGGCAGAGGAAGCTCGGGGCGTCGGGGTTGGGAAGATTCAGGTGCCCCTCGTCCACGCCGTTGCTCGTGTTGACGAACAGGAGGTCGCCCGCGGCGGTGACGCTGCAGGAGCACATGTTGTGCTGCGAGACGCCGAGCTGCTTCATCATGTCGAGTGACCAGACGACGTCGGCCTCGTTCTCGCCCTGCTCCTTTTCACCGGTGAATGGCCCGTCGTTCTCGCCGTCGCGGAAGCCCTCGGTGTCGAGGCATTTCACCTCGCCGCGGCTCGTGACGTACCAGAGGCGGTCACCCTCCACGAGCGGCGCGCAGCAGATGCCCTGAAGCGGCCAGTCGTGGACTCTTCCCGTGGGGAGCTTCTCACTCGAGTCCTGCCAGAGAAACGAGCCGTCCTCGACGGCGAAGGCGAGGAGGCAGCCGAGGTCGGTGGCCGGCGGATACCGCTTGAGCCAGCCTTTGCCGTTGTTGCTTCCCACGAAGGCCTTCCCGCCGGCGACCACCGGGTTGCCGTACGACTGACTGCCGAGGGCCGCCACCCAGGCCACGTTCCTGCTCGTTTTCGGATCCCAGGCCCCGGTGTCGGGATCAAAATCGCCCGGTGCCCATTCGATCGGCAGGTTCTTCGAGTCCGGCGCGTTGTTGCGGCTCGGCGAGCCACCCCACTGGTTCCAGTCGGCGGCGAACGACGGCCCGGCCAACATCGATGCGATCGCGACCACGCACGAACAGAACCGCTTCATTGCACTGCCTCCACGCTGACGTTGTCGATGCTGATCTCGGAGTCTTTCGAGTTGCCGAAGAAGCCCGGGCTGCCCTGAAGATTGCCCGCGTCGTGAACGGCTTCGATCGTCCAGGCCTCGGGCTCCCGCTCCCCCCGCGGCCAGACCTTGCCGCGCAGCAACGCGGCGCCGTCCTTGGTGCGGGACTCGAGTTTCATCGTGTACCAGCGGCCCGCTTCCCAGGCGAAGGGAATGGTCTTCGAGAAGTGCGTCGCCACCTGCGGCGGCCACGAACGGAGCTGAAGTTGCTGACTCGCTCCCATCAGGTCGAGCGTGTACCGCTGGGCGATGAGGCCGATGTCGGGCATCCGCGCCTTCTCGAGCGCCGCCGGGTTGCCGAACTTCTTCGTGAAGGCGTCGGCGTCGGTGCCGGCCGGCGCCGGCGGGTCGGAAGCCGGCGAGCCCGGCTTTTCCACGCCCGTTTCCTGGCCGCGAACATCGGCCCGGATCGAATAATCGTGGAGGCCGATCGGCCCGATCCAGCCCTGGCTGCGGGTCCCCTTGGGGATCGTGGTGATCTTCACGAGGCACTTCGAGCCATCCACCTCCCGCACCACGTGGCGGTACCGCATCCCGATCCAGGGCAGCGGCGGTTCACCCTTCACCACGCCCGTCTTGGGGTCGGCGGCCAGGGGAATCTCCTCGAAGTCGAACCTCCAGGGCAGGGGGGGCATCGAGCGGATTCTCGCCTTGCCCTCGAGCGTTCCGACCCGCGCCGTGACGATCGCGGCGGCATGGTCGTCGGCGGGGGCGGTGAAGGTGCCGTCGGCCGCGACCGCGCCGGCCGTCGAAGCGAACTCCGCGGCCGACTCCCTCACGAACCGTCCGGCCGCGTCGAAGAGGCGCACCTTCAAGGGGAGTGTCGTCCCGGCGGCGATCTGGGCTTCCGCCGGCACAACCTGGACCCAGGCCGCTTCGCCTGCCGGGCCGTGCGTCTTCGCCGACACGTGCGCAGCGGCCGTCGCCTGCGCAGCGGCCGTCGCCTGCGCAGCGGCCGTCGCCTGCGACGCCGCTGCCGCGGTGGAGTCCGCGGGCTTCGCGCCGAGACAGTAGAGCCTGGTGGCCGTCGTGAGGAACACGAGGCCGTTCCAGGCGATCGGTGAGGCGGTCACCTCGTCTTCCTCGGCGAGCCGCATGCGATTGACGAACCTCAGGCCGTCCGCGGTGGGCTCGAGCACGTGCCAGCCGCTCGTCGAGCAGACGCAGAGCCTTCCATCCGCCACCAGCGGGCTGCCGCGGACGATCGTGCCGAGGAGCTTCACGGGCTTGCCGACCGGTTTGCCCGTGTCCTTGTCGAAGGCGTAGACCTTCGCACCGTCGTCCACGAAGTAGACCCGGTCGCCGAGCACGACCGGCATCGAGCGGCCGTCCATCACCCCCTTCTTCTGCCAGATGGCAGTGGCGGCCGTGATGTCGCCCCTGCCCGTGCCCTTGAAGCGGGTGACCGAGCCCATCGAGGTGTTGTCGAGGTTCTCCTCGGCCTGGGAGATGAGCACGTCCTCGCCGACCACCAGCGGCGCGACGTTGAGGCCGCGGCGGGAGAGCCTGTGGTTCCAGACGGCCTTGCCCGTTCGCGGCTGGAAGTTCCAGACGCTGCCGTCGCTCGACCCGAAGACGAGGGCCGCCTCGCCGCCGAGGTCCGCCAGCGCGGGCGTGCTGTAGGTCGTGTCCTCGGGCCGTTCCTTCGTGCCGTTCATCCAGCGGACCTCGCCGGTGGCCTTGTCGAGTCCGAGAAAACGGTGGGCCGGCACCGAGGTGTCGCCCCATCCGGTGACGACCGCGCTGGCGATCACGAGATCCTCGAACAAGACCGGGATATTCGTCCGGCCGCCGTAGGTCGAGAGAAAGCCGAACTCCTCGTGGAGCGACCGCTGCCATTTCGTCTTCCCGGTGGCGGCGTCGATCGCCGTGAAGACGCCGCACACGCCGTGGGCGAAGACGGTGCCCGACTCCGGATCGGCGGCCACGGCCGACCAGCCGACCCGCTCGGCCGGCACGTCGGAGAGGTAGACGTTGAAGACGTTCTCCCAGAGTTTCTTCCCCGTCATGGCGTCGAGGCAGAGCACCTTTTCCGCCTCGGACGTCGTGCCCGGGGCATGCCTCGTGAGCATGAACAGCCTCCCCCCCATGATCACGGGCGTGGAGATGCCGCCGGCCTCCTCGTTTTTCCAGAGCACGTTGGTGCCCTGCTCCGGATCGAACGCCGTGACGAGCGGCGGCCCCGAGTAATGCCGATCCTGAAACGGCCCGCGCCAATCGGGCCAGTCAACCGCCCGCGCCGCGCCGCAGGCGATCGGCAGAAGGGCGAGGCAGATCGCGGTGCGGAGATGGTTCATCGGAGGTGTTCCTTCAGTCGATCAGGCCTTTCGCCTTGAGTTCGGCGGGGAGTTGGGGATCGACGATGCCCCGCGAGCCGCGCCCCTGCTGCATCCGCTCTTCGATGTCGTACTCGATGCTCTGAACTTCGGGATTCCACCAGCGGCGCCGGACGTCGGCATCGGGTTCGGCCAGGGGCCGCACCAGCCGCATCCCCACGCCGAGCGCCGGCTCTTCGGTATACCACCAGGGGCTCTTGGGCAGGTTGGGGTCTTCGTTTTTCCAATCCGGGTCGGCCTGCGTGCCGCCGGCATCACGGGAACCGCGGCGGGAGCCGCTTCGGCACTGCGTGGACTCGTCGTAGTAGGCGCCCCCCCGCAGCACGCGCGGATAGAGTTTCTTCGGCCAGTTGATGGTGTCGGCGACGCCGACCGGCTGGGGCAGGGCGGACTGCCGCGCGTAGCCGTCCGCCGCCAGCTCATCCACCACCCACTCCGCGACGTTGCCGTGCATGTCGTGAAGCCCCCAGGCGTTGGGCTTCTTCTCGCCGACTGGATGCGTCGTCTCGTCGGCGTTGTCGGCGAACCAGGCCGCTTCGTCGAGGCCGGCGGCGTCGTCCCCGGTGTTCCAGGGAGTCTGGGTGCCGGCCCTGCAGGCGTATTCCCACTCGCTCTCCGCGGGCAGACGGTAGAACCGGCCCGTCAGGCCGCTGAGCCACTTGGTGTAGTGCCGCGCGGCGAACGGGGTCATCGTCACCGCCGGCAGGGCGTCGTCTTCGCCGTTGGTGAACGTCGTGGTGGCATCGTAGAGGGTCGACGGTGCGGTCACCGCGTCCGCCTTGTTGTCGGCAGTGACGGGTCGGATGCCGGCCGATTTCATCGCCTCGAAGAGTCCGAGCGCCGCCATGTACTTCTTGTACTCGGCCCAGGTCACCTCGCAGCGGCTGATCCAAAACGGCTCGACCACGACGTCGTAGGCGGGCCCTTCGTCGGCGGCCCGGGCGGGCTCGTCAGGGGGGCTGCCCATCCGGAATGTGCCGCCGGGCACGGGGATCATCCGAAAGGTCACGCTGCTCCCCGGGATCGTTTCGTCATATGCCACCATCCAGCCGCCGGGCACCCGCACGACCGGGCCCTCGGAGTCGGGCCGCTCGTCGCCTGCCACGAAGCCGACCGGCGACGCATCGGCGGCGCCGGCAACGGCCATCCTCAGGTCCGGGAGCATCAGGACCCAGTTCGCCAGGGCACAACAGATCGGAAAAACGTGCCGGACGGAGAACATGGACCGAGATTGCGAAGAGGCGACCATCGGCGGCTCCAGGGGGGCAGGGCGGATCGGGCGGGACGCGGTGTCCCGAAACCCGTAAAGTGTACTGTCTCGAAATCGCCACGCACCATGCCGGTCACGCCCGTGTCAGCCCCGAAACCCACCAAGCCAACCCCCCGCAAGTCCACGAAGAAAAGTGGCGACGAGAAGCCGGCGGAGCGGGTCGTGGCCGAGAATCGCAAGGCCCGTCACGACTACGAGATCATCGACACCCTCGAATGCGGGATCGCGTTGGTGGGCAGTGAAGTGAAAAGCCTTCGCGGGGGGCGAATCTCGATCGAGGAGGCCTACGGCAGGGTGGACGGCAACGAGGTCTGGCTCCTGGGCTGCGACATCCCGGAGTACGAAAAGGCCAACCAACTCAACCACAAGCCGAAGCGGCCACGGAAACTCCTCCTGCACCGCCGCGAGATCACGAAGTTTGCCGGGCACGCCTTTGAGAAGGGGCTCACGCTCGTGCCGCTGAAGATGTATTTCAAGGACGGCAGGGTGAAGGTGCTGCTCGGCGTGGGTCGGGGCCGCAAGGCGCACGACAAGCGGCAGAAGCTCAAGGCCGACACCGCGCGGCGTGACATCGAGCAGGCGCTCCGCGGCCGCCGCCGATGAGGGCGGTCCCGATGAGGGCGGTCCGGCGTCGCCAGACGCACTGACGAATCCCCGGGTGCGGCCGGAGGCCGTTCAATGCACGACGCCCTCCGAGGCCAAACCTCGGAGGGCGTCGTCGTGAGCTCTGTTCACCGCATGAACCGGTCAGTCGGCTCCGGCACCCACCAGGGCCGATGACGACTCGGTGGAATCCTCGGGATGCCAAAGCGGCATGCCGCGCTGGATGCGCTCGGCGAGGATGTCGATCTTCTGCTTGGAACCGGCAGGGGCCGTGGTCGGGATGAACTCCGAGGTGCACTGGGGCTCGAAGTTCTCGTCATGACCGTACAGTTCGATGATTTCGAAGACGTTGCGGATCCGGGCCATCGGAACGAAACCACTCCTTTTCAACACGCGTTTTCTTCAACCAACAGGCTGACGGGACGCCCCGCCGGCCCAGGTTGTTTGTGTTCCTGTCCTCGCGTGCACGAACGTCCTCAGGGAAGCATTCGAGGAGTCATCCCCGCGGACGTGACGGCAGGGGAGCCGTGGCGGGTGCTGCAAGCGACCGGAACCGAGCCATTATGGACCCGGGATTGCGCGAGTCAAACATTTGGCGGCGGTCGCAAACAGCCCCGAAAAACCGGGTCAATCCGCGGCGCTTCACTGACCCGGCGGGCCGGGCGGCAACACGATCTCGATGTCGCTCGGAGGCGGCGCCGGTTGGGCCGATGACGCAGGCTGGGCGCCAGGGTCGAACTTCGGCGTGTCGGTGCCGGCCCGGGCCTCGAGGTCTGCCGTGAGGCTGAACTTGTCGCCCCCCGTCGGCCGAAGTTCGAGCATCGTCACGCCCCACTCGTCGCGGGTCTTCTTCCCCTCCACGGCCACCACGCCCCGGCCCTTCGGGCCACTGGCGTCGAACTGGAGCGACGCGATGCCGTCGGTCTCATTCGCCGTTCCGCGCACCGAGCTCGAGCACGTCACCGGCGTACCGAGGACCCCAGCCACGCGGCTGTTGCCGCGGATCTCCTCGACCGCCTCCATCACGAGCGGATGTTGCGAGAGCGGCCGGCAGCCGACGGCGGTCAGGCTCAGGGCAAGGCCGACAGCGGCGAGCAAAAACCTGGACATGGCTTCCCCCTGCGGACGGAACAGTCGGAGACAACGTGGTCGGCGGCCCTGCGGGCATCAGCCCTTGGTGTCGTTGGCCCGGCACCAGGCGATCTTATCGGCAGTCGAGGTGGGCAGGCTCCCGGCTGGTTTTTTCCCGCCGGCTTTTTGGGGCGGACTCGCGGCCTGTTGCGGGGCCACGGCGGTTTCCGCCGGCGATTCGGCCTCGGGTTCCGGCTGGGGAGGGGCTTCGACGGCGGGCTTCGCCGCCGCGGCGGACTTGCCGCGGGCTGCGGCAAGGATGTCGGCGGTCGAGGGTTTCTTCGCGCCGGCGGCGGCGGTCGCCTTGCCGCGGGCGGCAGCGAGGATGTCGGCGGTCGAGGGTTTCTTGGCGCCACCGGCGGCCGACTCGGCAGCGGGCTTGGCGGCCGTTGCGGCCGGCTTGGCCGGTGCGGCCGGCTTGGCCGCCTTCGCCTTCGGCTCGGCCGGCTTGGGCAGCGGCTTGGGGATGATCTTCAGGCAGGAGGGGTCGATGTCGTACCAGCCGATGTTGTTGTACTGGTCGAACTCCACCAGGCAACGGCCGTTCATGTTGACCGTCCGCACCTGCCCGGTCGTTTTCGCGAACCGCGCGAGCTCCGGCGCGGGTGAATCGATCACCACGTACTTGTCGGTCCATTCAGCCTTGAGCCGCTCGATGACTTCAAACATGCCGCTGCGCCGCGAGGAGGGGAATGGAGGGGTCGGGGAATCCTGAATGTGATCGATCGGCGGAGTGATCGCAAGATGCGGCCGCGGTGGCCCCCTCACGCCCCGGCGGGCTCGCCGGGCCGGGCCAGCACCGCGAGGCCGGCCGGCCCGATCGTGTAGGACCACTGCACCGTGCCCGGAAGAGGGGTGGCCGATGCGTCGGCGGCCACCCACAGGCGGCCGTTGCCGTCGTCGTAGGTGGAACCGAGCCGGGCCGGCGTCTCCTGGAGCCGGCAGGCGATCTCGAACAGGAGGGTGTCGGGCGGCGACGACTGGGGCACGATGCTCGCCGAAAAGTGCGACCGTCCGGCGCGGCCCACGGCCAGGATCGCCGGCCCCCGGGGGGTGCGGACCGACGAGATTTCGACCAGCGGCGGCGATGCCGGCCACCGTGGATCACCATCGGCGGCCGGCTCGATCGACTCGAAGGCCCGCCCGTCCGCCGTTGTGACCACGTGCCGCCAGCGGTCACCGGCCCAGGAGAAGACCACCGACGTGCCCCCCGCCACGAGGCGGATTTCCGGACGGGAACGTCCGGCCGGGGCGGCGTTGGTCGGGGCCAGGTCGCGGTGAAACGGTGTGTCGTGCATCATGGCGGCGGCCCCAGCATACGCCGGGGAACGGGAGCATCCCATGGAACCGCGTCGCTCGCTCGGCTGGCCGATCCTGCTCGGCGTCGTGCTGATCGCTTCGATCATCGCACTGGCCGTCGGCTGGGTGCTCGTGAGCATCGCGGCGGCGCTCGGCTCCCGCAACGCCGTCTTCTACTGGACCGTGCTCGGCGTGGGAGTCGCGCTGCTCGTGGTGCTGCTCGTGGGGGTGATCGTCTACCTCGCCCTCACGGTGAAGGCGATCGCGCTGTCACAGCGGCAGAGCAACTTCATCGACAGCGTGACGCACGAACTCAAGAGCCCGCTCGCCTCGCTCAAGCTCTCCCTCCAGACGCTCGGGCGAAGAGCGGTGCCGCCCGAGCAGCAGGCCGACTTCCACCGCATCATGCTCCAGGATGTCGAGCGGCTCGACACCCTGATCGATCACCTCCTCGACGCCGCCAAGACGCTGCAACGCCGGCCGCGGGCAGGGGGCGACACGACGGCACTCGAGCCGGTCCTGCGGCAGGTGCGGGCGGCCGTGACGCAGCGGCATGGCGTGCCCGAGGAGCGGGTGCGGCTGGAATGCGGGGCCGCCGCCGGCGTTCCCCTGGTCGTCGCGGGACGGTCAGCCGACGTGGAGATCGTGCTCCGCAACCTGCTCGACAACGCGGTGAAGTACTCGCTTCCCGAACCCGATGTCGAGGTGACGACGACGTTGACCCCGCGTGGAAAGGTGCTCGTCCGTGTGGCCGACCGCGGCCCCGGCATCCCCGTTTCCCTGCGGCCGCAGATCTTTCGGCGGTTCGTGCGGCTGGGGAGCGAGCTCGAGCGGTCGACGCCCGGCACCGGGCTGGGGTTGTTTCTCGTCAAGGCGCTCGTGCGGCAGATGCGGGGCACGGTGAGCGTCAAGGGCCGGCTGCCACCGCCGGGCACCATCTTCGAGGTGGAGTTTCCCGCGGGTTCGTGACGCGGCCGCCGCGAGCGTGACGGCGATGCCCTTTTCAGCCGCCGCGCGGCTGGTCTAATCAGGCCCATGCACACTCCCCCTCCCGCTTCCGCCACTCCCGCGGTCGACGTCGTTCCGATCCGCCGCGTGCTCGTCAGCGTGTTCGACAAGTCGGGCCTCGACCGGCTCGCCACCTCCCTCAAGGCTGCGGGGGTTCGCGTCGCGAGCACCGGCGGCACCGCCGCGGCGCTCGCCAGTCGGGGCGTCGCCGTCGCTGACGTCTCGGCCATCACCGGCTTCCCCGAGGTGCTCGACGGCCGCGTCAAGACGCTCCACCCGAACATCTTCGCCGGCATCCTCGCCCGGGGCGACCGGCCCGACGACCTCGCCGTTCTCCAAGAGCACGGGATCGAGCGGTTCGACGCCGTGATCGTCAACCTCTACGACTTCCAGAGCGTGATCGCGAAGCCCGACTGCACCCCCGCTCAGGCGATCGAGCTGATCGACATCGGGGGCCCGAGCATCGTCCGGGCGGCGGCCAAAAACCACGCATTCACGACGGTTGTCACGAGCCCCGCGCAGTACGACGCCCTGATCACCGCGATCGGCCGAGGGGGCACGACACTCGCGGAGCGGCGGCAGTTCGCCGCGGCGGCCTTCGACCATACCGCCCGGTACGATGCCGTCATCGCCCGCTGGATGGCGCGGCACGCGGGCCTCGTGGTCGAGCCCGAGGGTCTGCCCGCGGCGGTGGACGCCGCCGGCGACGAGCCGCCGCTGCCCGCACGGGTGACGTTCGAACTCGACCGCCGGCTCCCGCTGCGCTACGGGGAAAACCCGCACCAGTCTGCGGCGATGTATGCCCCCGCCGGCACGCACATGGGACTCGCGGGGCTCAAGCAGCTCTGCGGCAAGGAGCTCTCCTACAACAATCTCCTCGACCTCGACGCGGCCACTCGGCTGGCCGGTCTGCTGCAGGAGCCTTCGGCCGTCGTCGTCAAACATACGAACCCCTGCGGCGCCGCCGCCGACACGACCATCGCGGCCGCCCTCGCTGCCGCGATGGCGGCGGATCCGACGAGCGCCTTCGGCTCGATCGTGGCCGTCAACAGGCTCTTCGACCGGGAATGCGCGGAACTGCTCTGCAGCCCGGGGCTGTTCGTGGAGTTGATCGCGGCGCCGGCCTTCGCCCGGGAGGCCGTGGAGATGCTGACCACGAGACCGACCTGGAAGGGAAGCGTGCGGCTCGTCGAGGTGCCCGCCGGCGATCCGTGGGAGGCGACCGCCGGCTTGGAGCTCCGCAGCGTGGCCGGCGCGATCCTTGCCCAGCGGCCCGACGACGTCTGCGACGATCCCGCGACCTGGCGGGTGGCCACGAAGAAGCCGCCCGCCGCGGCCCTCACGCAGGACCTCGACTTCGCCTTCACGCTCGTCCGCCGCCTGACCAGCAACGCGATCGCCGTCTGCCACGGCACGAGTCTCGCCGGGGCCGGTATCGGCCAGACGAGCCGGGTCGATGCGGTGCGGATCGCCCTCGAAAAAGCGGGCGCCAAGGCCAGGGGGGGCGTGCTCGCCTCCGACGCCTTCTTTCCGTTCCCGGATTCGATCGAGTTGATCGCAGCGGCGGGCATCGCGGCGATCGTGCAGCCCGGCGGATCGAAAAGGGACGCCGAGGTGATCGCGGCGGCCGACGCGGCCGGGATCCCGATGGTGCTCACGTCCCGGCGGCATTTTCGGCATTGAGGCTTGTCGAGCGTTCCGTGTTCGCGGCCGATTCCCCCAACGACCCCCCAGGCGAGCCCCATGCCCGACATCCTTGACGCGATCGTCGCGAGGAAGAGGCTCGAGGTGGCGGCGGCGCGGGACCGCGTACCGACCGCCGCGCTCGAGGGCCGGTTGGCCGTGGCGCCGCCGCCGCGGGATTTCTTCGGCGCCCTGACGGGGCCGGGGCCCATCAAGCTCATCGCCGAGTTCAAGCGCAAGAGTCCGTCGGCCGGTGCCATCCGACCCGATGCCACCATCGAGGAGGTCGTCCGCGGCTATGCGGATGCCGGTGCGAGCTGCCTGTCGGTGCTGACCGACGGGCCCGGGTTCGGCGGAAGCCTCGTCGATCTCGAGAGCGCGCGGATCGCCGTGTCGCTGCCGGTGCTCCGCAAGGAGTTTGTGATCGACCGCTATCAGGTGCTCGAATCCCGGGCCCATGGGGCCGATGCGGTGCTGCTGATCGCCGAGTGCCTCGACGACTGCCTGCTGCGGAGCCTGTATCGCGAGATCCTCGACCTCGGGATGACACCGCTGGTCGAGTTGCACGACGCCGCCAACCTCCCCCGGGTGCTCGATCTGGGGGCGACCCTGATCGGCGTCAACAATCGGGATCTCAAGACGATGACGACCGATCTCGAGACGGTGCTCCGCCTCCGCGACCGAGTGCCCGACGACAGCGTTCTCGTGGCCGAGAGCGGCATCCGCACGCGGGCCGATGTCGAGCGGCTCGAGGCCGCCGGGGTCACCGCGATGCTCGTCGGCGAATCGCTGCTCAAGGAGCCCGATCCGGGCCGGGCCGCGGCGCGGCTGCTGGGCCGCTGACGAACTTGTAGCCGGTGCCCCGCACCGAGAGGAAGTGCACGGGACGCGAGGGGTCTTCCTCGAAGGTCTTTCGCAGGTTGAGCATGAAGGTGTCGACGGTCCGCGTCGCCGGCGGCCGGTTCATGCCCCAGACCTTCGTGAGCAGCTCCTCGCGGGTCACGACCTTGCCCTCGTGTTCCATGAGGTAGCGCAGGAGTAACATTTCCAGGCTGGTGAGCTTCAAGGCCACGCCTCCCCGCGTCGCCTCCCAGGTCTCGAAGTTGACCTCGGCGGCACCGAAACGGTGGACGGCCCCGCGGGATGGCTCCGAGGACTCGGCCGCCGTCCGGTCCTCACGGCTCCGCCGCGCGAGAAGGTTGCGGATCACCGAGAGCAGTTCCTCGAGATCGAAGGGCTTTTGGAGGTAGACATCGGTGCCGGCGTCGAAGCCGTGGATCCTGTCCTCGACGAGCGTGCGGGCGGTGAGCATGACGATCGGAAGATTGTCCCCCTTCGCGCGGATCGCCTCGCAGACGGCGTAGCCGCTCATGCCGGGGAGCATCAGATCGAGCACGATGAGGTCGACCCGCGTCGGTGCGGATGCCAGGAAGTCGAGCGCGGCCCGACCGTCACCGACGGCGGTCACCGTGTAGCCTTCGGCCTCGAGATTGAACTTGATGCCGAAGGCGAGGTGCTGCTCGTCCTCGACGACGAGGATGTGCGGCATGGAGGCGACGTCTCTCGAAGGGGAGGGGGGAGCCACGGGCTCCGGATTGTATCCCCGCCGCGATCCCCTTCGACGCTCCGATTGACGTGGGCCGCGGCCGCGACCCAAGATGCAGCCAGACAAGGAGGATTCCGTGGCCGAGATCGCCATTCAGCCCGTCGAGACGAGGAGCCAGCAGAAGCGGTTCATCCGCCTGCCGTGGAGGATCTATGAGGATGACCCCTGCTGGATGCCCCCCCTGATCATGTCGCAGGAGGAGTTGCTCGGGTTTCGGCCGCATCCCTTCTACGAGAAGTCGAGGAGCCGGTCGTTTCTCGTCACCCGTGGCGGCCGAGACGTCGGCCGGATCACGGCGATCGTCAACGCGGGCCATGTCGAGCGTTACGGCGAGCAGCGGGGCTTCTTCGGTTTTTTCGAGTGTGACGACGACCCCGTCGCCTCCCGCGCGCTCTTCGAGGCGGCGGGCGACTGGCTCCATGCCCAGGGCATGACGAGTATCCGCGGCCCGGCGAATCCCACGCTCAACTACGAGTGCGGCCTGCTCATCGAGGGCTTCGACACGCCGCCGTTTTTCATGATGACACACAACCGCCCCTGGTACGGCGGTCTCGTCGAGGATGCCGGCTTCGGCAAGATCGAGGACATGTACGCCTTCTGGGGCGAGGTCTCGATGCTCGGCACGCTCGACCCCAAGCTCGCGACGATGGCGAGCGGGGTCAGGGAGCGCTTTGGCGTGTCCGTGCGGCCGCTCGACCGCAGCCGCTTCGCCGAGGAGGTGCGGATGTTTCTCCGCATCTACAACGAGAGCCTGGGGGGAACGTGGGGCTTCGTGCCGCTCACCGAGCGGGAGGTGGATCACATGGCGGCGAGCCTCAAGCATCTCATCGCGCCCGAGCTCGCGCTCGTGGCCGAGATCAACGGCAAGCCGGTGGGCGCCGTGTTCTGCCTGCTCGACTACAACCCGCGGATCAAGGCGATCAACGGCCGGCTCTTCCCATTCGGCTTCCTGCGGCTGCTCTGGAACAAGAAGGCGATCAAGCGGCTGCGGGCGATCAGCACCAACGTCAGCCCCGAATACCAGGCCTGGGGCATCGGGCTGGTGCTGATGGAGGCCCTCGCCCACCGGTTCATCGCCTGGGGGCTCGAGGAGGTCGAGTTTTCCTGGGTGCTCGAGAGCAACCACCTTTCGAAGCGGACGCTCGAACGCGGCGGCGCGGTCGTGACCAAGAAATACCGGCTCTATCAGGACGATCCGCCGCCGCGGGGCTGACGCTCGAAAAACCACCCCCGTGGCCATCCGATCAGGCTGGTGCGGTCGCTCCACGGCCTTACAATCAGCTCACGATGCATCCAGCCTCCCTCCCCATCGCCGCGCTTCTCCAGAAGGTCCGGGAACTCCACTCCCGTCGCTCCGGCCCCGGCGGTCAGCACCGCAACAAGGTTCAGACCGCCGTCGTGCTCCTGCACGAGCCCACGGGAGTGTCGGCGGAGGCTTCGGAGCGCCGCTCCCAGGCCGACAACCGTCGCGTGGCCCTGCAGCGGCTGCGGCTGCGGCTGGCCCTCGACCACCGCGCGCCATCGCCGCCCGGGCCATCCCGGCTCTGGCTGTCGAGGATCCGCGGCAAGCAACTCGCCGTCGCGGCCAGTCATCCCGATTATCCCACGCTGCTCGCCGAGGCCCTGGATCAACTCCAGCGGCACGGATTCGTCATGCCCCCGGCCGCCGAGCACATGGGGACGACCGCCACGCAACTCCTGAAACTCTTCAAAAAGTCCCCCGAGGCTTGGACGGCGCTCAATCGGCTCCGGACCGGAGCCGGCCTTGCGGTGCTCAGATAGCGGCGTCAGTCTTGCGGCGCAGCGTCGTGGCGGCACGGCCGGAGAGAGGAACATCGCCACCGATGCCCATCGACGTCAGCGGGCCGCGGATCAAGTCGACCGCCGCTGGAGACGGCGGCTGTCGGATCAGGAAACCCGCGGTGTTTCCCGCCACCGACCCGGTGGGAGAAGGCCCGCGACGGTTCCGGCCAGACTCCGCCAGCGGCTCGGCTCGACTGGCGATGCTCTGCTGCCTCTGGTTCGGCGTGTCGGGAGCGGCGACGGCGCAGACCGATGACGAACGGCTGGCGGAGGAGATTCGCAGGGCGACCGCGGCCCGTGCCGAAGCGATCCCGCAGGCGGCCCGCGACCCGTACCGGCCGATGTTTCACTACCGCCCTCCGGCGCAGTGGATGAATGACATCTGCGGCACGGTGTTTCACAACGGCTTCCACCACGTCTTCTATCAGAACAATCCCTACTCCGCCGACCAATACGGCTGGGGCTGGGGGCACGCCCGCAGCAAGGACCTGGTCCACTGGGACGAACTCCCCTTCGCCCTCGTGCCGATGACCCACCGGGGGGAACTCCGCTGCAACTCGGGCAACGTCGCCCTCGACGCCGACGGCAAACCGATGATTTTTTTCACGTCGGTCCCGCGGCACGGAGGGGTGCGGAGCCAGTGGGCCGCGACGCCGCTCGACGATGACTTGATCCGGTGGCGTCGTGTCGGCGACCGGCCGATCATGGAACGGGGCAAGGACGGCATCCCCGGCGACAAGGTCCACCCGAGCTGGAGCGACCCCTACCTGTTCAAGAAGGATGGCCGCACGTTCGTCACCTTCAAGAAGGCGCAGGGCATGGTCTGCGAGGCCCGCGACCCCACGCTCACCCGGTGGACATTCCTCGGATTCATGGCTGGCGTGGCCGGCGAGTGCCCCAATGTCTTCGAACTGGGCGGCAAGTGTGTCATCCTCCGCTCGACCCACCCGCTGTCGAGCGTGATCGGCGATCTGGTCCTCACCCGCGACAGCATCCGTTTTGACGCCGATGGACCGGCGGTTTCCCTGGATTACGGCTTCGGCGACCGCCCGCCCGAGGATCGGACCAAGGGCCAAACACGCGGTTTTTACGGGACAAACGCCTACGAGGACACCGCCGGCCGCCGGATCCTCTGCGGCTGGATCTCCGGCTTCAGGACCGGTCGCGGTTGGAACGGCTGCATGTCCCTGCCCCGCATCCTGACCCTCGATCGGAAGAACCGGATCGTGCAAACGCCCGTCCCGGAGCTGGAGGCCCTGCGCGGCGCTCACACCCGCCTCGGCAGGATTCCGCTCTCGAGCGAAGTCCGGCTGGTGGAAGGAGTCTCAGGTAGCCAGCTCGAGGTCGTCGCCGAGTTCGATCCCGGCACCGCCGGGGCCGTCGGCATCAAGCTGCGCTGCGGCAGCGACGCCCAGCGCGGCATCGTGCTGCGGTTTGCCGATGGCGTGCTGGACGTCGCGGGCACCGCGGTGCCGATCGAACCCGACGACGCGGGAAAGACGCTCGGACTCCGGATCTTCCTGGACCACTCCGTGCTCGAAGTATTCATCAACGGCGGCCGGAAAGCCGTGACGCGTGTCGAGTATCCCGACGAAAACGACCTCGCGGTCGCGGTGTTTGCGGAAGACGGCGACGCCATCGTCCAGTCACTCGATGCCTGGGTGCTGAAATCGATCTGGTAGCGGGGAACGTGACCGGCGGCGAGCCGAAGGGCGAACGGCCGCTTGTCGTGGCCGCAGTCCGGCTCCGCTTCGACTTGAGCCGACCCAAGATCTATGCTGGCGGGACCGATCGATGAATCTCACCGCATCCATGCATCGACATCCATACCGCTGGGCCGCTCCTGGCGACCTCAACGCCTTCTTCGGTCTGTCGATCGACAACCTCGCCGTCCTCGTGCTCACGGTGTCGCTCCTGGCGACCGTCTTCGGCTATCCGGCACAGTTCGCCCTCTCCCACCTCGTGCCGGGCACGGCGGCGGGGGTGGTGGTGGGCGACCTGATCTTCACCTGGATGGCCTTCCGGCTCGCGAAGCGGACCGGCCGGACCGACGTGACTGCGATGCCGCTGGGCCTCGATACGCCGAGCACATTCGGGATGGTGTTTTTCGTGATCGGACCCGCCTATGCCGAGGCGGTGGCGATGGGCCTCGAGCAGGAGGCCGCGGCCCGCCACGCCTGGCACATCGGGATGTGCTCGATCGTCGCCAGCGGCTTTTTCAAGCTCGCCTGCGGGTTTGTGGCCGGGCCGATCCGCCGGCTTGTGCCGCGGGCGGCCCTGCTCGGCAGTCTGACGGCGATCGCGCTGGCACTGATCACGTTCCTGCCGCTGCTCGAGATTTTCTCCTCGCCGCTCGCGGGGCTCGTGGCGCTCGGGATCATCCTGGCGAGTCTCACGGCGCACCTGCCGTTTCCCGGCCGGATTCCCGGGGCCCTTGCCGCGGTCGCCGTGGGAGGGCTGATCCAGTTCATCGGCCTGCGGATGGGCTGGATTCCCGATCTCGCGCACATGGCGATCGATCCTGCCGCCGCTCTCTGGCCCAGCGAGTGGCTCGCCGCCTTCCGGTGCGAATGGCTGGAGGCCTGGCCCGACACGGTGAAGTATCTGCCGATCGTGATCCCCTTCGCCCTCGGCACCGTGGTGGGTGGCATCGACTGCACCGAGAGCGCGGCGGCCGCCGGCGACGAATACGACACGGGGAAGGTGATCGGCGTCGAGGCGATCGCGACGGTGATCGCCGGCGCCTGCGGCGGCGTGATCCAGACCACGCCCTACATCGGCCATCCGGCCTACAAGGCGATGGGAGGCCGCGCGGCCTACACCCTGATGACGGCCGTTTTCATCGGCTTCGCCGGGCTCACGGGCACGTTCGCCTACCTCTACGAAATCCTCCCGGGCCCGGCGCTCGTGCCGATCCTCGTGTTCGTCGGCCTGGAGATCACGGCCCAGAGTTTTCATGCGACACCGCAGAAGCACTATCCGGCGGTGGCATTGGCCTGCGTGCCGGCGCTTGCGGCACTCGCCAAAATCGAGACCGACAAGGTGCTGGCGGCGGGGGCGCGACCCGACGCGGCGCTCGCGCGGGAACTCTTCTCGCTGCAGATCATCTCCGCCGGCTTCATCGTGACAAGCGTGCTCTGGGCCGGCATGCTCACGGCGCTGCTCGATCGCCGACTCCGACAGGCCGCCGGATGGTGCCTGGCCGCCGCCGCATGCACGCTCTGCGGCGTGATTCACTCCCCTTTCAAGGACGGCAGCCTGTTCACGCCCTGGGCCATCGGTGAACTGCCCGTCGAAGCCACGGGCCGCGGGCCCTGGGAGCTGGCCTGCGCCTATGGGCTGCTCGCGGTGTTCTACGCCCTCTGGTCGGTGCTCCGGCCCGCCGGGACAGCGGACGAATCGATCGTCGGCAGGCCTCCCGAGACCGCCGCGGGCCTCGCCGATCGCGAGTGAACGCCCCGCAATCCGGGGCGGCTTCTTCGGCATGCACGACCGGCGACCTGACGGCCGATGGCGGTGACGGGGTGATCACGGCTCCATCGACGCCACCTCGCCGAGCCCCGACTGGGAGAGGCCTTCGGCACTCGCGCCTCGGTTCCACCGCGGAGTCACTCCGCTGGGAACCGCAGAGTGAAGGGCGTTTCAGACACCACGTAGAGATACTCCTTGTTGCTGAGATGGCTGACCGTGCCGACCTTCTCGCCCCGCGGATTGTGGATCCCGATGCTCGCGCCGACATAGCGCCTGTGGTCGGTCTCGATCGTGGTCACGTGTGCCCGGCCCGCGAACAGCCCGCCGAGGAGCCGCTCCATCTCCTCACGCGTGAGATAGCCCTCGTTGCTGAAGGAGACGACGATCAGCGGCGCCCGGAGCGCCGCCAGCATCCCGGCCATGGCGTCGCGAAACCGCGGCCGCGAGTTGAACACGCTCCGCCGCTCACGGCAGTCGATCCGTTTGCAGGCCACGCCGTAGACCTCCGGCTTGTCCCAGCGGACGAGCGACTCCCAGATGTGGTAGTTGCCGAGGTAGGAATGCTGATTGTAGGGCGGATCGACATAGGCAAGATCGACGGGCGAATGCCCCGCCGCCTCGGCCGCATCGAGGTTGAGGGCGAGGCACTTCCCGCCGCGGGGTCGGGGCAGCATGTCGGGCACCCGCAACTCGAGATCGTTCGAGGCCCGCGGCGCCCACCGCTTGAGATACGCCATCTGCACGCCGGTGGTCGAGTCGACGCGGTCGGCGGCCTCCATCAAGGAGACCAGCATGACGGCCTCGAGGTCGGGGGGCAGCGACTTGCGGCAGATCATCTCCCGGATGGCATCGACCCGGGCGCCGTTCTTCGGCTGGAAGAACCGGGACCGCTCGCAGAAAGTGTGCGTGAAATAGCCGGGCGCGCCCGGCAGGGCGTTGAACTCCCTCACGAGCAGCGCCGCGGGCTCGCGGAGGTCGTCGGCATCGGCCGCCACGTAGCACTGGGCCAGCACGTGGGCATAGGAGTTGTGGTCGTTGGCAATCACGCGGTGGCCGCGTTTCTTGAGCGCATGCCCCACCCGCGAGGTTCCCGAAAAGAGGTCGAGGACCGAGCCGCCCGGGGCGGCCGTCGCGATGGTGTCGGTGATCAGGCCGAGGAGTGCCCGCTTGGAGCCGAGGTACTTGATCATCGCCGCTTTGTCCGCCGGGGAGAGCTCGCATCGCCCGTGGTGATATGCCGTTTCGGAGGGGACAGAAGTCTCGTCGTGTCGGGCCGCGGCGGCCCCAGGCTCCTCGGACGGTCGCCCACCACCTCGCCCGCAACTGCCCACCCGGCAACTCGCCGCGCGGTCACGATCCGGAGTGACCGGGACGCCGGGGCCGATAGCCCACGCTTCGCCGCTGCCGCCCCTGCTTCCGCGGCCCGCCGCGGATGTGGTCGCCGGAGGTCTGGTCGGTGAAGGCCCTGGTCGCTTCGCTTCGCTTGCGGTCGAGCGCCTCCCGCGGGGGCTGGGCGGGGATCAGGCAGTCGCAGCCCGAGCCGATCAGATCCTGCCGGCCGGCCTGCTCCAGCGCGCGGCGGACCTCGAAATAGTTCTCCGGCTTGAAGAACTGCAAGAGCGCCTTTTGCATCCGGCGGTCACGGAGGCCCTTCGTGACCGTCACCGGCTGCTTCGTCATCGGGTCGAGGCCCGTGTGATACATGCAGGCGGCGATGTCGAACGGGCTGGGGATGAAGTCCTGCACCTGATCGGGTTTGTAGCTGTTGCGCTTGAGGAAGATGGCCAGTTCGATCATCTGCTCCACGCCGCTGCCCGGATGGCTGGCGATGAAGTAGGGGACGGTGTACTGCTTCTTGCCGACGCGACGGCTCGCCGCCTTGAAAGCCTTGTCGAACTCGAGGAAGTCGTCGGCCGAGGGCTTCTTCATCAGACTGAGCACCTCGGGATCGGTGTGCTCCGGGGCCACCTTCAAGTGGCCGCCGACATGGTGCTCGGCGAGTTCCTGGAGATACTCGGGATCGCGGCGGGCCAGATCCATCCGCACCCCGCTGGCGACGAGCACCCGCTTCACCCCCGCGACGCTGCGGGCCTCCCGCATCACCTCCTTGAGCGGGCCGTGATCGGTGCCGAGGAGCTTGCAGACGGTGGGATGAACGCAGGAGAGCCGGCGGCACTTCGCCTCGACCTCGGGCCGCGTGCACCGCATCTGATACATGTTGGCCGTCGGCCCGCCGATGTCGGAGACGGTGCCCTTGAAGCCGGGCTGGGCCGCGATCAGCCTGATCTCGCTGATGATCGACTCCCGCGAGCGGCTCTGGATGATCCGCCCCTCGTGGGCCGTGATCGAGCAGAACGTGCAACCCCCGAAGCAGCCCCGCATGATCTGCACGCTGTTTTCCACGACCTCGAAGGCGGGGATCCGTGCGCTGCCGTAGGAGGGATGCGGCCGACGGGTGAAGGGCAGCCCGTAGACCTGATCCATTTCGTGCTGCTCGAGGGGCAGGGCGGGCGGATTGATCACCACCGCCTCGCGGCCGTGCCGCTGCACGAGCCGGCGGGCGTTGTGGGGGTTGGTCTCGAGGTGGGAGATCCGCGTCATCTCGCAGAAGGCGAGCGGGTCGGTCGAGACGGCCTCGTAGGGAGGCAGTTCGAGCGTGTCGTCGCCCAGCGGTGGCGGCTCGCTGGCGCCGAGGCGGTAGGCCACGCCGCGAAGATCGCGGAGGTCCTTCGGCGACTTCCCCGCGTCGAGCCCCCGCGCGATCTCGAGCACGGTCCGCTCCCCCATGCCGTAGGCGATCAGGTCGGCCTTGGAATCGAGCAGGATCGACCGGCGGACGGTATCGCTCCAGTAGTCGTAGTGGGCGATCCGGCGAAGGCTCGCCTCGACGCCGCCGGCCACCACGGGCACGCCGGGAAACGCCTCTCGCGACCGCTGGCAGTAGGCGAGCGTGGCCCGGTCGGGCCGGCGGCCGATTTCGCCACCGGGCGAATAGGCGTCGTCGTTACGGACCTTCCGGTTGGCCGTGTAGTGGTTGATCATCGA
>SXHR01000167.1:0-6660 GCA_005773625.1 Planctomycetaceae bacterium
GAGGGCAGCCGACATCGGGATCGCGATGGGGATCACCGGCACCGACGTCACCCGTGAGGCGGCCGACATGGTGCTCACCGACGACAACTTCGCCTCGATCGTCAGCGCGGTGGAGGAAGGGCGGGGCATCTACGACAACATCCAGAAGTTCATGCACTACCTGCTCTCGTGCAACGCCGGCGAGGTGCTCGTGATGTTCGTCGCCGCCGTGGCCGGTTGGCCCGCGCCCCTGGCCGCGATCCAGATCCTGTGGCTCAACCTCGTGACGGACGGTCTGCCGGCGCTGGCGCTCGGCCTCGAGCCGCCTGAGCCGGACCTCATGACGCGACCGCCACGGCCGCCGCGGGAGCCCGTGATCCCGCGACGGCGCGGCGTGCAGATCATCGCCCCTGGAGTGATCGTGGCCGCGGTCGTGGTCGCCGCGTTTCTGATCACCTGGCAGGGGGAAGAGGCCCGGCTGCCGGCGGCCCGCGCCGTGACCTTCTGCGTCGCCGCGTTCAGTCAGCTGTTCTTCGCCATCGGCTGCCGCAGCGACCGCTCCACGGCGTTTCAGCTCGGCTTCTTCGGCAACCCGGCCCTGCTCCTGGCCGTGGTCCTCTCCGGACTGCTCCAGGTCAGCGTCGTGATGCTGCCGCCGACACAGCCGCTGTTCGAGATCGGCTCGACGCTGGGGCACGAGTGGGGACTCGTGCTGGGGCTGTCGCTCGCCCCGGTCACCGTCATCGAACTGGCGAAATGGCTGCTCCCGTCGCGATGCCGCCCCGGCTCCGGCCGGGCGGGGGCTCAGACCCTGTAGCCGTTGCGGCTGACGTCGGGCTTCACGCCCTCCGGTGTCTCGTCGCTGCCGATGTCAAACCACTCGGGCTTGAAGTCGATCCGGGCCTGTGAGGTCGGATTGGCCAGCGCGATATTGCTCACCAACGCGATCACCGCGTCGGCGATGGCCACCTCCGGTTTGCACCGCGGCTGGTTTTCGGGCGATGGATTGCGAATGCACCACGCCCAGTGCTCCATCTCCTCGGTGTAGCCCCGGGAGGGGGCCGCGTCGGCACCGCCGCCCTTGCCCCCCGCCGCGTAGCCGCCCCCGCCGCTCTCCGTGGTGTCGAGCGTCGGCGAGCCGTCCTTCGCCTTGGCGACCGTCACCCGGGTGTCCTTCGACGAGTCTTTGTAGAGCATCACGTCCCGCTCCTGTTCGAGCACGAGCGTGCCCTTCGTGCCCATCACCACTTCGCCGTAGCCGCCGAAGCCGTTGCCGTTGATGGAGGAGTAGGTGACGACGATCTTCTTGTTTTTGTCTTCTTCGTATCCCGGCGCGGGATACTCGTACATGCAGTAGACGTGGTCGTCGATCTCACGGTCGGCCGGAAAGATGCTCCGGTTGCCGACGGCGGTGACCGTCAGCGGCTTCACCTTCTTGCCCGGGCCGTGCATCGCCGAGACGAAGATGCCGGCGGCGTCGAGTTGGTGGCTGCCGAGTTCGGCCATCAGGCCGCCACCCGTGCGATTCCAGAGCCTCCAGCGGATGAGCTCCTCCATCGGCGTGCGGGTCGATCCATCGGGCAGCGACATCTGCGTGTAGCCGTGGGTCGCGGCATCGAGCAGGGAATCGGAGATCTGGGCCTCGAGCTGGGCGATCTTCTTCCGGAGCGGGTCGATCTCGGAGGGCTTCGCGCTCTCGAGATCCTTCTTCCAGCCGGCGAGCTGCTTGGCGAGCGACGCGTCGTCGGGCATCGCCGGCTTCCAGGAATCCTTGCCGGGCAGGTTGCCGCGGTGCCACTGGGCGCGGATCGAGTGGAGGTCGCCGATGAGTTTCGCCGTGCCGATCGTGTGCACGGCGTTGTCGTAGAGCATGCTGTAGTGCCGCTGGTGTCCGGTCGCGAGGATCTTGCCGGTCTCCCGGGAAACCCTGCCCATCTCCTTGCATTCGTGCACGCTGTGGCCCATGAGCTTCTCGGTGAGCACGTGCTTGCCGGCCCGCATCGCCTTGATCGACGCCTCGGCGTGGAGGTGGAGCGGCAGCGCGATGATCACGGCCTCGACCCTGGGGTCGGCGAGCAACTCCTCGTAGGCCGAGTAGATTTTCACCTGCTCGCGGGCGGCATCCTCGGTGGACCACTTGTATTTCGCCATCAGGCCTGGCCGGGCCTGGTTGGCGCTGGGGCTGGATACATCGCCGTGGAAGGCGCGGAAGATGTTGTAGGGACGGATGTCGGCGATCGCGACCACGCTGAGGTATTCGGGGTTGTGGGCCCCGAGAAGAACGCTCCCCTCGTCGCCCGTGCCGAGCACGCCGACGCGGAGCGGATCGCCCACGCTCTTGCCGTAGCCGAAGTAGATCGAGCCCAGCCCGGCCCCGCTGGCGAGCCCGGCCGCCACCGTGCCGCCGAGGAAATCCCGCCGCGTGATGGCGACGGCGTCGTCGAAGTTTTCCTTGCCGATCGTCTTCTGCTGTTCGGTCAGGTTCATGAAATCACCTTCGAGGGCTCGGCGTGAGTGGACGTCAGGAGGCTGTGCCGCAGGAGCGTCGCGCGGCCCCGCAGCACGAGGAAAGCGGGCACCAATTCTTGAGGAAATAGTCGAGGCCGGTCCAGCCTCCGGTGGGCAGGGATGCGATCGCGAGCAACGCCGCCACCTCCACCCATTGATCGTACGTGGGCTGCGCCCCGGCGGCCCAAAAGGGCTGTGACGCGATCACGCTGAGCAGGAAAAACACCCCCCCCATGGCGTTGAACTTCGTGAGCACGCCGAGCACCAGGCTGGCCCCGATCGCCACCAGCGACCAGCTGACGAAACGGTCGGCCCGCCAGAGTTTGGTCGGTTCGGCGGCCGAGCCGGCGAGGCTGCGGTCGGCATCGGAGGGCAGTTGGGCATCCCACTCGGCAGTCAGCTTCTGGCCGATGGCCGCGGCATCCCTCATCCAGCCGGCGGCCTGGCCGCCGAGTTCCTTCTTCTTTTTGTTCACCCGCTCCCGCTCGAAGGGGATTTCGGTGACCCCGGGCTTCCGCTCCATCACGCCCAGGCGGGCCACCTGGAGCCGGTAGTCGGTCAGGTCGTCCTCGAGGCTGCTGGCAAAGTCGGCCAGCTCCTCGCGGGCAACACCGAGACTCTTTTCGGCGGCGGTGCGGGCGTCGGCCGCGAGCGGCACCTTCTTCATCCGGGCATCGAGAAGTTTCTGCCAACCGGCGACGACGGACTGCTGCCAGTCTTTCGAGACCTCGCTCACGGGCCGGCCGTCCACGGCGCCGAACGTGCCCGACCAGTCGCCCGTCTGCGGCAGCCCCGAGCGATACCAGTCGGCGAGGGGACCGATCGCCGCCTTGCGGAAGCCGGCGCTCGACCAATCCGGGTCGCGAAGGTGGTTCACGCCTTCGAGGAAGAAATGCAGGCCGCAGACGATCCTGAGGAACGCCAACGCTGCAACGGCGATGAGGGGAAGTCGCATGAGGATCCGGGCGGGGTTGGGGGACGGAGGAGAAGAGGAATCGCGCACCTCGCCCCACACCCTATTGAACCCTAAAACCCGCGGGCGGCAACCCCAAGAAAAGCGAAACCGAGGGGGACAGCCGGCGAAAAAGGCTTGCCAGATCGGCGGCAACCCTGCGAAAACCCGGGCATGCGAATCGTCCTTTGTTATCCCGTCGAGCCCAAACACGTCGCCCAGATCCGGGCGGTGGTGCCCGAGGCCACGCTCGTGGATGCCGGGCAGGAGCGGGTGGCGGAGGAACTGCCTTCGGCCGATCTGTTCTGCGGGCACCCCACGGTGCCCGTTCCGTGGGAGAGCGTGGTCGCCGCGGGGCGTCTGAAGTGGATTCAGTCGTCGGCGGCCGGCCTCGACCACTGCCTCGTGCCCGCAGTGGTCGATTCCGGGATCATCGTCACCAGTGCGTCCGGCGTGCTGGCCGACCAGGTCGCCGAGCAGACCGTCGGAATGGCGGTGGCCTGCACCCGGCGGTTCCCCCTGTTTCTCGAGCAACAACGGCGCCGGGAGTTTGTCCGCCGCCCCACCGTCGATCTCACCGGGGCGACCGTGGGCATCGTGGGAATGGGGGGCAACGGCCGACGGCTCGTCGAGGTGCTCGAACCGTTCCGCGTGAGGATCCTCGCGACCGACTGGTTTCCGGTGCGGAAGCCGGCCGCCGTCGAGTTTCTGGGCGGCCCCGACACGCTTCCCGACCTGCTGCCCCAGATCGACGTGCTGTTTCTCTGCGCACCCCTCACCGAGCACACCCGCAACATGATCGACGCCCGGGCCATCGCCCGCATGAAACGGGGGGCGATTCTCGTCAACGTGGCCCGCGGGCCGCTGGTGGACGAGGATGCCCTCGTGGATGCCCTGGAGAGCGGGCACCTCGACTCGGCGGCCGTCGACGTGACCCCCGACGAACCCCCCCGTCCCGACAGCCGTCTCTGGACGGCCCCGCGGCTTCTGATCACGCCCCACGTGGGCGGCCAGTCAAAACACCGGATCGATGCGATGACCGATTTTTTCTGCGACAATCTGAGGAGGTATCGCGAGGGAAGGCCCCTGCGGAATCTCGTCGACAAGCGACTCGGCTTTCCGGAGCCGCCCGTGGAGGGGAGCGGACGATGAGTACGACCATCATGCAGGAGGACCGCCCCACGATCACGGCGGCCGGCGAAGTCGGCAGCCAGTGCCCCGAGGATCTCCTCGCCCGTTACTCCGAGGTGCTCAACTCCGGCCGCCTCAACTGGACCGAATACCACACCCTCTCGCGGCGGCTCGGCGCGGGCGGGCAGGGAGTCGTCTATCTCACCACCCGCCGGGGCACCGATCATTTCACGCTCCCCGTCGCACTCAAGATCTTCTCGCCCGAACGGTATGCGTCGGAGCAGTCGTACGTTGAGGCGATGAGCCGCATCGCGGTGGTCGCGGCCCGGGTGGCCCAGATCCAGCAGGACAACCTTCTCGATGTCCACAACTTCGTCGAGCAGCGGATGGTCCGGATCATGGAGATGGAGTGGATCGACGGCTACGACCTCTCCCGGCTCCTGGCGCCCGAACTCCTCGAGCGGACGAGGGCGAGCGTCGATGAGGATCGCTGGACCTATCTCAACAACGTCATCGTCACGGCGGGGCCCCAGCAATCGCGGCTCAAGCCCGGAGTGGCGATCGCGATCGTGCGGGAGTGCCTGGCCGCGCTCGCCGCCCTTCATCGCGAGGGGATCGTGCACGCCGACGTGAAGACCGCCAACATCATGGTCAAGCGGACCGGCAACGCGAAGATCATCGACATCGGCTCGGCCCACCCGGTCGATGAACCGCCGCCGACCCGGACCTGCACGCCGTCCTACGCGGCGCCGGAGGTGCTCGAGGGTCGCGACAACACGCCGCGGTCCGACCTGGCCAGCCTCGGCTACGTGCTCATCGAGATGCTCTCGGGGCAGCCGCTGTTCGCCGGGCTCCAGTCGTTCGGCGACCTGCTCGAGGCCAAGCGTTCGCTCGTTCACCGTCTGCCGCAACTGCTCCCGACGGAAGTGACCTGCAACGAACTGCTCATGGACTTCTGCCGCGGACTGATCGCCCAAGACCCCGCCAAGCGGTTTCCGAGCGCCGAGGACGCCGACATGAAGAAGGGGGGCGCGGCCAGCTTCCACCGCCAGCTCATCGTCGGCGGCCTGGCCAGCGAGTACGAGAACGAAATCCGCGCCTGGCTCGAAGAACTCGACTGATCGCCCCCGCGGCGGCCGCCTACTTCAGCCGGCGGTAGATCGTGCGGACCAGCGCCGTCGTGGCCCGCGGGGCGAATCGCTTGAGCCGCCAGAGCCAGCGGGCCTGGAGCCCGACGACGACATAGCGGCGGTTGACGTGGATCGCGCGGAGCACGCGGCGGGCGACGCGGTCGCTCGTCCACCACGTGACGGCCATCCTCCGCTCGGCCTCCCGCTTCTCGATCGCCGACGTGAAGTGCCACGAGTCGAGCAGCCCCGATCGGAAGAAGCCCGGGCAGACGATCGTCACGCCCGGTCGGCGGCGGGGGCACTCGGCGGCGATCGCCTCGGAGAGCGCGACCACGCCCGCCTTGCTCGCCGCATAGGCGGCCATCGACGGCGGCGCCAGGACCGCCGCGATCGAGGCGACGTTGACGACATGCGACCTCCGCCGGGCGGCACGCAGCCAGGGGAGGAACGTCTCGCAGCCGAGGGCGGTGCCCACGAGGTTGGTGTCGATGACCCGGCGCCACTGCGCCTCGGGGAGCGTGCCCACCTCGCCGGTCGCGCCGACGCCCGCTGCGTTGACGAGCAGGTCGAGCGACGGCCACTCGTGGCGGAGCCGGTCGTGAAGCGTCCGCCATGCAGCCGCATCGCGGACATCGAGCCCGAGCCGGAGCACACGATCGCCAGGGGGTGGCCCATCGGCCTGCCAACGGTCGATCGCGTCGGGGAGATCGCAGCAGGCGACGGTCCAGCCGGCCGCGACGAGGGCGTCGGCCAGGGCCCGTCCGAGCCCGCTGGCGGCCCCCGTCACCACGGCCGTCCGGAATGGAGCGTGCCGGCCCGATGCATCGACGCGGCTGCCGGTCACGGGGAGGGCGACGGGCGGCCGGAGCCGCATCCTCTGGGACTGAGTCGACGGGTGGACGAGCGAGGGTGACGGGACTCGAACCCGCGGCCTCCAACGTGACAGGCTGGCGCTCTAAC
>SXHR01000168.1:0-8603 GCA_005773625.1 Planctomycetaceae bacterium
AAACAGTTCCGAAGCGGCAGTCTGCGCTCGGCGCCCGGCCGTTCCCAGCCGCCCGACCGGGGCGGGCCGCTGTCCAAGGGGAGGCGGTTGGCGGTAGGATGCGGGCGTGGGCAGTGGCAGGCAGGCGCGTAGGGGAGAGCACCATGGGACAGGCAATCGTCGATCCGGCCGAGCTCCGCAGGTTCGCGGGCAGCCTGCGGAAGTTCAGCGAGGAAGTGGTCGCTCAGATGCAGATGGTGCAGCGGCAACTCGCCGCCCTGAGCGCCACCTGGCGCGACCAGGAGCAGCAGAAGTTTGCGGAGGAGTTCGAGGCGCAGCTGGGCACCTTCCAGCGGTTCGCCGAATCGACCGGCGAATACGTGCCCTACCTGATCCGCAAGGCCGAGCGGGTCGAGGAGTATCTGCAGCAGCGCTGAAAGCCCCCGTGGACGACCAGCCTTCATCGTCTCGCGTTCGCGAGCGGCGGTGGTTCGCGGACGACAGGCAGGGAGAGGATGCCGATGTCCACACAGGCAGACGTCAAATCGATCGACACGCTGGCCTTCATGAAGGCCGCGTTCGGAGTGTTTGGTCACGACAGCGGCCAAGCCCTCGCGGAGGTCGAAATCCAGGGGCAGCGGGCGGTGGAGTGGATCACCGTCGATCAGGCCGCCTTCTGGAAGGCCGAGACCCGCAGGATGACCGAGCTGGTCAACAAGGCGATCAAAGACCTCGAATACTGCCGCGCCTTCAAGAAGGTGGGCAACAACCAGCCCTCGTGCATCGAGGAGAAGAAAGCGCTCGAGAAGGCCAAGCAACGGCTGGCTCGGGCCGAGCAGAAGGCCGAGGCCGTGCGCCGCTGGACGCCGCTCGTGCAGCAGCAGTTCCGCGAGACCTGCGTGCGGCTGGTGCGGTTTCGGGAGGTGATCGACGTGGACTGCCCACGGGCGATGGCGCAGCTCGAGAAGATGCTCAAGGCGCTCGACGCCTACCGTCAGGTGTCGTCGCCGACCGGTGGTGCCGACGGCGCCGGCTCCTCGGGCGGCCAGGGCGTCACCCGCCAACTCGACGAATCCCCGCGGCCCGCCGCCGCCGCAGCCACGACACCGCCGCCGGCCGACGGCGGCACGGGAGCCGCATCATGAGGGTCGGAGATCTTTCCAGCGGCGCGTCCAAGCTCGCCAACGCGCTCAAGCAGCTCAACATCAAGTGGGAAGTCGCCGGCGAAGGCTGGCACGACGTCCGCGCGAAGGCCTTTCAGAAAGACAACATCGAGCCGCTCACCCCGAGCGTCAAGGAGACGCTCGACGCCCTGGGCCGGCTCGCGGAGGTGCTCGACCGGGCGATCCGCGACGTGAGCGACTCCGACGGCATGTAGCCGCCTCCATTCCGCACCGCACCCGAGGAAGATCCCCGCAGTGAGCACGACGCCCTCCGAGCCGATGACCGCGACCCCGTCGGCCTACGACCGCAACCTGCTCCGCGGTCAGATCGACATCCTCCGCCGGGAGGCCGCGACCCGCGCGCGGCTCGAAAACGAGATTCACGCGGAGCACGAGACCCGCAGCGCCGACGTCCGAACGAAGGCGAAGGCGGAGCTCGAGGCGACGCACGGGAAATACACCGCCGAGATCGAGGCGACCCAGCGGGAATACGCGGCGGTTCTCCAGAAGGCCGACGCGTTCCTCGCCGCCGAGCGGAAGAAGGTCGACGAGCAGCGGGCGGAGACCGACAAGAAGATCGCCCGCAAGGCCGACGCACTCGCGGTGCAGACGCAGGAGGAGGATGCGTTCGAGGAGGGCTCGTTCCGCGAGGTCTTCAAGGAGAAGAAGAAGGATCCGCTCCGTCTGTTCGCCAAGGGGGAGAAGGACCTCGCCCGCTCGTTGGCCCAGATCGACGAGGCGACGACGCGGGTCAACTCGTTCCTGGAGACCAGGCGGGTGGCGGCCGTGACGCCAGACGCCGCCGACTCCGCGGAGGCCCCCACGCAGGCACCCGAGGGCGATCCGCTCCAGGCCCTGGAGGGGCTGCGGGCGGCGGTGGAAGAAAAAGCGAAGTCGATTCTGGGACTGCCGGCCGCGAAGACGGTCTTCGCGGGAGGGCTGCAGGCGGCGGCGATAGCCGTGCCGCTCCTCCTCGGGATCGTGGCGGCGGTGGCGGCCTTCTTCCTCGTGCCGGGCGATCTCGGCGTGAGGGCCGGCGTGGCCGGAGCCGCGGCGGCGATCCTCGCCGGGGTCGGGATCGGCGGCGGCCTCTGGACGATCGGCAAAATGCGGACGAAGGTCCGCGGGCAACTGGCGGAGATGGCCACGGAACTGGCGGCCAGCGCCACCCGGGCGGCCGTCCTGAAGCAACCCTGCCTCTCCTTCCTCGGAACCCGTCGCGACCAGCAGTCGGCGCGGATCATGGAACGCTTCAAGCAGGAGTCGGAACAGCGGGCGGCCCAGTCGGCGGCCAAACTAACCGCGATCTCGGCCAATCGCGACAAGTCGCTCGCCGACATCGAGGCCAAATACAAGACGGCCATGGAAACGCTTTCCGCCAAGGTGGCGGCGGCGCGGGAGGCGGCGGAGAAGAAGTATCCGCCCCGGCTGACCGCCCTCGAAACGGGCCGATCCGAGGAGATCGCGCGGATCGAGCGGGAGCGCGACGAGAACCTGACGGCGGCCGACACGCGGCGACGCGACCGCCACGCGGCGATGACCGCCCAGTGGCGTACGGCCCGCGAGCAGACCAAGGCCATCTACGACGAAGCCAACCAGATCGACGCCGCCGCCTTCCGTTCCTGGGCGGACCTGGCCAGAGACGACGTGCCCCTGCCCGTCGATCCGCCGGCCGGGCTGCGATTCGGCCATGTCGACCTCTCGCTCGAGAAGGTCCCCGGCGGGGTGTCGAGCGACCCGGCGCTCAATGCCTTCGGTCCGATCTCCTGGACGCAGCCGGCCATCCTGCCCTGGCCCGTGGACTCGTCGCTGCTGATCAAGACGACGCCCGAGGAAAAGGAGACGTCGTCGGCGATGATGCAGGCGCTCATGCTGCGGATCGCCTCGGGCATCCCCGCCGGTCAGAGCCGGTTCACGATCATCGACCCGCTCGGCCTCGGCAAGCAGTTCGCCGGCTTCATGCACCTCGCCGACTACGACGAGCTGCTCGTCACCAGCCGCATCTGGACGGAGCCCCAGCTCATCGAGCAGCGGCTCGCCGACATCACCGAGCAGATGGAGGTGGTGATCCAGAAATACCTCCGCAACGAGTATGAATCGATCGGCGCCTACAACGCCGATGCCGAGGTTCCGGAGCCCTATCGCTTCGTGGTGGTGGCCAACTTCCCGGCCAACTTCAACGAGACGAGCGCACGACGGCTGGCGAGCATCGCCTCGTCGGGGGCCCGCTGCGGCGTCTACGTGATCGTCTCGATCGATCCGACCCAGCAGATGCCGTCGGGGTTCAGCCTCGCCGACATCGAGCAGCAGTGCACCACGCTCGTTCTCAAGAACGGCGTCTACACCTGGAAAGACGCCGAGTATTCCAAGTGGCCCTTGAAGGTGGAGCAGGCTCCCTCCGACGAGGTCTTCACCCGCATCATCCAGCGGGTCGGCAAGGCCGCCAAATCGGCCAAGCGGGTGATCGTGCCATTCGACCGCGTGGCCCCCACCGAAGACCAGTGGTGGAAGGGGAGCACGGCCGAGGAGGTGCTCGCGCCGCTCGGGCCGGCCGGCGCGAAGAAGCTGCAGTTTCTCAAGCTCGGCAAGGGCACCAGCCAGCACTGCCTGATCGCCGGTAAGACGGGCTCGGGCAAGTCCACGCTCATGCACGCGATGATCACGAGCCTCGCGCTGCAATACAGCCCCAATGAGATCCAGTTCTACCTGATCGACTTCAAGAAGGGCGTCGAGTTCAAGCTCTACGACCACTACCAGCTCCCGCACGCCCGCGTGATCGCGATCGAGAGCGAACGCGAGTTCGGCCTCTCGGTGATGGAGCAACTCGACCGCGAACTCAAGCGCCGCGGCGACCTGTTCCGGGAGCTCTCGGTGCAGAACGTCGCCGGCTTCCGCCAGACGAACCACCCCGATCCGATGCCGCGGATCCTGCTGCTGATCGACGAGTTTCAGGAGATCTTCGTCGAGGACGACAAGATCGCCCAGGACGCTTCGCTGATCCTCGACCGGCTCGTCCGCCAGGGGCGTGCGTTCGGCATCCACGTGCTCCTCGGATCGCAGACGCTCGGCGGCTCCTACAGCCTGCCGCGGGCCACGATGGGGCAGATGGCGGTGCGGATCGCCCTGCAGTGCAACGAAGCCGATTCGAGCCTGATCCTCTCCGAAGACAACACCGCCGCCCGGCTGCTCACCAGGCCCGGCGAGGCGATCTACAACGACGCCAACGGCATGGTCGAGGGCAACAATCCCTTCCAGGTCGTGTTCCTCACCGACGAGCAGCGGGAGCAGTTTCTCGGGTCGCTCCGCAAACTCGCCGACCGGCGGACCGACATCCCGCACCTCGAGAGGATCGTGTTCGACGGCAACCAGGCCGCCGATCCGGCCGGCAACCCGTTGCTCACGGAGCTGCTCGCGTCGGGCACCGTCCATGGTGCCGAGCTCGTCGCGCCGCTGGCCTGGATGGGCGATGCGATCGCCATCAAGGATCCGACGGCGGCCATCTTCCGCCGCCAGGGCGGCGCCAACATGCTGATCGTGGGCCAGCGGGAGGATCTGGGGACTTCCCTCCTGGCCATCTCGATGGTGAGCCTCGCCGCGGGCTTCGACCCGCACCCGGGCGGAGCCCTGGGCAGGCCGGGCCGGTTCGTGCTGCTGGAGCCGGCGATCGCGGAAGAGCGGCCCGACATCCTGCTGTCGCAGCTCGCGGGCCATCTGCCGCACGAGATCGAGGTGGTGGGGCGGTTCGGCGTGGCCGACGCCTGCGAGCGGCTGGCCGTGGAGGTGAAGCGCCGGCTCGACGAGCAGGTGCAGGACGCCGAGGCGGTGTTCGTGGTCGTCCGCGACCTCGGCCGGTTCCGCGAGCTTCGCAAGAACGACGGCGACTTCGGGTTCTCGATGGGTGACAAGAAGGCCGGGCCTGCCGACAACTTCCTCACGATCCTCAAGGATGGCCCGTCGGTCGGGATCCACATGATCATCTGGTGCGACTCGCTGACGAATCTGCAGCGGACCTTCGACCGAAACTCGATCAAGGAGTTCGAGCTGCGGGTGCTCTTCCAGATGAGCGGCAATGACTCGAGCCAGCTGGTGGACAGCCCGATCGCGGCCAAGCTCGGTCCGCAGCGGGCCATGTTCATCCACGAGGAGACGGGCACGCTCGAGAAGTTCCGCCCCTACGCGTTCCCGACGAAGGAATGGCTCGAGACCGTCACCGCGGAAATGCGGAAGCGGCCGCAGGGCACGCCGGTGGAGCGGCCCGCTGCCAGGCCGCCGGCGACGGCCGCCGAAACGAGCGTCACGAGCGATGCCGGGGGCGGTCTGGGCGGGTTCACCGCCTTCGGTGGCGGCGGCGACTTCAACTTCTCGAAGCTGCTCGACGACCTGCCGGGCGGCGATGCATCCGCTTCCGGCGGGGAGCCCGGGCCGGCATCCGAACCGCCGGGGACCTGACTTCGCCAGCCTGCGGAGGCTTGTTTCGGGCTGGCTGTGTCCGGGCCGGCTCGGCTGAGTCAGGGTCGTCACGGGCGGGGTGCCCATGCCCCGTAATACGGGTCACACTTGAGCCGTGCGCGTGCCCCAGCGAGTCGCGCGGGTTGAACGGACTTCCGCCCGGCGGAGCTTGCGCACCATCACGGCGTGCTGACGCCGGCCAAGTTTTTGGCCGCCGCCTTGAGGAACTGCTGCATGGTTGCGGTGTTGGCATCGCGATGTGGACTGACCATCGACCACCCGGTCGCTGGGTCGACGATGCCGAAGACCCGGATCGACTTTCGACCGTTGTGTCGCACGACCGTGGGGCGTGATCCCTTGGCAGCCCATACCGATGTCAACGTTCCCTGCTGCCCGCACCGAGCCTCATCCTGAAACCAGACGCGAACTCTGGTGCGCGGCCGGGACGCCCGTACTTTGTTCACAAAAAGGGGGCGCGACGCTTGAAAGCCTTGGCCGCAGCCGGATCTTGTCGAGGATGTCTGGGCCGGGGCTTGAGGCAGACAAAGCCATGACGATTCAGCAACTTCTAGATCCCGTTGAGAGAGAAGGTCTTGCCGAATTCGCGACCTAGAATCCCCTGACTCTGCGGCCCTCGGAGCGATGCCACGCCATCTCTTGGCGTGGCACCAGCCTTCACTCGCTGAACGAAACGAGCCTCTTGCTCGGGTGACAGTCGGCGCAACCGAACGTGCCTACCTGAACATCGAAGCCAGATGACCCGCCTCTGAAAACCGCGATTTACAGAACAGATGATGCTTTATCGATTGCGCTATCGAGGCCAGCGCGAAGTCAAGCACGAATGCGGTGGTCGGGCGCAGGCAGGGTAATGAACATCACCACGACCGGAGGCATGACAGCTATGCATGCCTGCTCTCGCAGGCCGTTTTCACGGGTTTGCCGCTCTGGTTAGAGCTCAGTCGTCTGCCTGCCAGATAACGACCCCCTTGCAAGTGCCTCCCGGGCCGCCTCGATTGCACGTGTTGTCGTGGGGCTTTGTTGAAGAGGTGATCGTCCGAGTGTCGCCGCACTTTGTGCAGGTCCCAACCCAGCGCTGCGGTTTTGCATAGTTGTTTGCCTCGACTCCCGGCTTCGCTGGATGGTGAATGTCCTTGGCAATAACCAAAGAAACGCACGCTGCCACGCAGACAGTGATCGCTGAAAGTATGTGCCGTCTCATCCCAGGTCCTTTCATTGATGTGGAGTGCAACTCTCAAGCCAGAGGGGCACATGCGCGCCTCCCCTCGCTCTGAGGGAAAGATACCAACGCGGATGAGGGTGTCAACTTGCGTTGGGGTGTCACGTCATCCACGTCATTATCGGCTTGCGGAGCTTTCGTGGTCTCCTCCGACGGCATAGTGCTCTACCGTTGTGGGGACGTGCCAGAGCTTCGTCGGTTGTTTGGTCGCGTCGATACCCCGCTTCGGATTATTCACGGCCTGGCCGTGGTCGCTGACATCGACGGGGACAAACTTCGCTAGCTGGTCGCACGAGCTGTCGAGATCAAGCGGTAGCGATGAGGGGTGCGGACCGATTATCTCTGTGCCCGCATTACCTTCAACCACTCGACCTGCATCTGGAACTTGCCCGGCTTCCTGTCGCTTAGCATGAAGCCCAGCCCGTTGATCTGGTCTGGTTCGACCGACCCCATGCCCTGAACCCGCCTGCCGAAGGCCGTGGGGATAAAGTTTGCTAGCGGGATCTCGACATCCTGGTCGCAGCCCTCTGCGGGTTTCCCACGCGGCCCCGCCCCCGGCCGCATGCCGGCCCCGCGCCACGCCGCCGCTACGAGCGTCGCCGCCCCGAGAAGACTCCGCTCCACAAGGTCATCTCCGAGAACCTCACAAGCTGGCTCGAGTGACGCGACCAGGCGGAGCGGCCCGTGCCGGGCTACGTCGAGGAGGAGTTCCGTGCGTATCTCGAGTGCGGCATCCTCTGCTTCGGCTTTGGCCGTGCGATCTGCACGGGCTGCGGCCAGGGGTTTGTGATCGCGTTGTCCTGCAAGGGACGGGGCGTCTGCCCGATGTCGAACGCGAGGCGTCGAAGCCCCGGGAACGGCCGACTGGGACACGGCCTGCGCCGACGCGTGAAAAACACCATCGCAGGGGGATGCGCGGCGTTATGGCGAACCGCCTCCGGATGGCCGAAACGCTCAACGCTCAATGTCGCTGGTCACGGGCAGTCCGCCAGCCGGAAGACCGTTGCGGAAGTGCCATTGACCGGGCTATCCCTAAGTCTGCTCGGGCAGGAGGCGGAGACCATCGGTCGGGGAGGCTACCGTGGCCGGCGTCCGACCGGCACGGCGACGGTTTGCGGCCGGCCGTCGCGGACGATCTCGATATCCACCGTCGCGCCGATCGGAGCCCTGGTGAGCTGGAGCACCAGCCCCGCCGGCTCGGCGACGGGCTCGCCGTCGAACGACACGACGACGTCCCCGCGGCGGATGCCGGCGAGCGCGGCGGGTGACTTCGGCTCCACCGCCTCAACGAGCACGCCGAAGCCACCCGGCCCGGACGTCCGCAGGGCCATCCCGAGGTAGCCCCGCTCCACATAGCCGCTCTCGAGGATCGCACCGCTGACCTGCCTCGCGGTGTTGCTCGGGATCGCGAAGCCGATGCCGCTGTAATCCTTGCCGACGATCGCCGTGGTGATGCCGACCACGCGGCCGTGCACGTCCACGAGCGGACCGCCCGAGTTGCCCGGGTTGATCGAGGCATCGGTCTGGAGAAACTCCTGATACGGGCTGTCGAGCACGCCGCGCCGCCCGACCGCGCTCACGATTCCGTAGGTCAGGGTGCGGTCGAGCCCAAAGGGGCTGCCGATCGCCCACACCATTTCGCCCACCTCGATCGAGTCGCTGTCACCCCAGGAGGCCGCGGGCAGATCGCGGCAGTCGATCCGCAGCACGGCCAGATCGGTCGCGGGATCGGCTCCCGCCAGTTCGGCCGTGAACCGGCGGCCGTCCGAGAGCGT
>SXHR01000169.1:0-10858 GCA_005773625.1 Planctomycetaceae bacterium
ACTGCTGGCACGACGCAGATCGTCTCCCAACGGACGACGCTTCCGATCGTGTCCACCGCCCAAAACGGCCCCGGCACGGCGGTCGTGACGGATCAGGTGTTCGACGCGGCCGGCCGCGAGATCTGGTCGCGGGACGCGGACGGCTTCCTGCGGCACACGCAGTACGACGCCCAGACCGGCGCCGTCGTGAAGAGCATCGTGGACGTAGACACATCCCGCACGAGCGACTTCGACGCGCAAAGTCTGCCCTGGGGCAGGGGAGCGGCGGGCAGTCCGTCTCGGGAAGGTGCCCGTGAAGGTTGCCGAGACGGTGCTCCGCCGGATCGAGGCGCTCGTGGCCCACGGCATCGCGGGCACCGCGCACGAGCCCGACCTGTCGGCATGGCTGGCCAGTGTGCCGACGGTGCTCTATCGGCGGCTCGTGCGGGTGGGGCTCGCGGCCCCGCGGGCCGAAGACGAGCGGGAGGTGGTGACGGTGGGGAAGCTCTGTGCCGCGTTCAAGGAACGGGCCGCAGTGAAAGGGAGCACGGCGGCATCGTATGGCCAGACTCTCGACTCGCTCACGACGTTCTTCGGAGCGGAGAAGCCGCTCGGGGAGATCACCACGCAAGGCGCTGACTTGTGGCGGAAGGCGATCGCCACGGCGACGGAAGGGGAGGGGAAGCGGAAGAAACGCCGCACGACCGCCGACGGGCGGCTCTCCCCGGCCACAGTGAGCAAGCGGGTGCATGTCGCGAAGCAAGTCTTCGGCAAGGCGGTGGCATGGGGCTGGCTGGAAAAGAACCCCTTCGCGGCCCTCCGGGCAGGCTCTCAGGCAAACCCGGCCCGGGCCGCGTACGTGGCCCCCGAAACCCTGGAGGCCGTTCTCGACGCATGCCCGGGCGTGGAGTGGCGGCTCGTGTTTGCGTTGCCACGGCTCGCGGGGCTCCGGTGCCCGAGTGAAGTGGGCGGGCTCACGTGGGGCGACGTTGACTCCGCCAACGGTCGGCTCACGGTGCGGAGCCCGAGGACGGAGCACCACGGCGGCGGGCATGCGGTGCGGCTTGTGCCGATCGTGCCCCGGCTCCGGGAGATCCTCCAGGATGCTTTCGACGCGGCGGCCGACGGCGAGCGGCTCGTGGTGCCGATGGCCGGCCGACCTGGAGCAAACCTCCGCACGACTGCGGAAAAGATCATCGCCCGGGCGAGTGTGGCGACATGGCCGCGGCTGTTCCAGAATCTCCGGGCATCGTGCGAAACCGATTGGGTGCAGGCGTATCCGGCCCATGTCGCCGCCAAGTGGCTCGGGCATTCGCCCACGATCGCGGCTCAGCACTACCTCCAGGTTCGCGACGCGCACTTCCGCGACGCGATCGAGGGGAGCTCAAAAAGCGGCGCAGAATCCGGCGCACGCGCGGCGCATTTTCAGGCGCAGCACGATCCCGCACAGGATCGCGAGGTTTCGCAGATTCGGCCACAAGCCGATGCGACAGCGCGACTTGTGCGAAGCGGTGCGGAATCTTGCGACACACTGCACAAGTGTATAGTGGGCAGCACAGGATTCGAACCTGTGACCTCTACGGTGTGAACGTAGCGCTCTAACCAACTGAGCTAGCTGCCCGACTCATCGGTCATCGGCGGACCCTCAGGGGAAGTTCCGCTGAAACCGCCCACACCATACCTTCCCTACGATCTCCCGGAAAGGACTCCGCGTGCGGCCGCGAAAGAGGCGGCAGGGCGGTCGCATTCACTCGACCGGCGGGGGCTCGAATCGCGGCGTTTCGACCAGCCGAACGCCGGCCGCCTCGTCGCTGGTGTGACCGATGCCGCGGGACGCCCGTCCCGGCAGCGGGCCATCGACCCGGGCAGCTGTCTCCAACTCCCGGGAGAGCGTCTGCCACTGCCTCCGCAGATCACCAGCCGTCTTGCCGAACGAGCGGCCCACCTCGGGCAGTCGCTTGCCGTAGAGCATCACCGCGATCGCACCGATCACGACGATTTCGAAGGGGCCAAGGCCAAACATGCTCGCTCCGACTAGCGTGCGTCGGAACGGCCGGAATCACGCGGGCCGGCATCCTCGATGCCTTGAACGCCCCGCTTGAACTCGACGATGCCCTCGCCGAGCGAACGCATCACCTTGGGAAGCCGCGACCCGAAGAGCAGCAGCACCACACCCGCCACGATGAGAAGTTCCATCGGGCCAAGACCGAACATTGCGAACATGGGAACGGGCACGGCACATCCCTCCGGCGGTCAGGAAGACGATCGCGGCCGGTGCGGCACGCGATCCGTCCACCTCCCAAGTCTAATCCAGGGGGTTCGGTGGTCAAACCTTCGGCGGCGGACTCCCGCCTCTCATGCCGTCCATTCACGGGGAACCTGGCGGTGCCGCGGCCATCCGCGGCTCGCGTTGGTGCATCGGCTCGTGCCGGTAATAAACCTCCAGCGTCATCGCCGACAGTGCGGTGGAATAGACGCGGCCACCGTGGCCGCCCCAGACCGGATCCGGATCCCAACTGCCATCGAGCGGGCCGCTCCGCCGGCGCTGCAAGGGCAACAGGGCCGCCTGAAGATCCCCGTTCCATCGCTCCCAATGGGGCCCCCCCGCATGAAAGGCTGCGAGCGTGGCGTAATACCAGGTGTAGGCGTTGTAGTTCGCCGCTGTCGGCGGCGACGCGGCGATCATGCCGAGTGCCTCGGTCGCCGCCGGCTGCCCCGCGGGCATGCCGAGGAGCAACCTGCAGTAGAGCGCCTCGGCCGTCATTGCCATCGTGGGCCGCTGGCCATGCCGGTAGGCAGCAAGCCCACCGGCAGCCCCGCTCGAGACAGACTGCAGAAATCCACGGGCCCGCGACTCCGCCCCCTCGAATCCGTTCATGCCGGCATTTCTCGCGCTCGCCAGCACCATCACCTGCCAACCGCACTGGCTGGTGTCGCCCCGATCACCGGCCGCATAGCGCCAGCCACCCGTCTGAGGATGCTGCATGGCGAGCGTCCGGGCGACGGCCCGGGCGAGCGGCGGCCGGAGTGCCTCGTCGCCCGTCAGCGCCAGGCACTCCGCGACGGCGATCGTCGCCATGCCGTGGCAATAGAGCTCGGCGAAAAACTCGGCGTCTCCCGCGAGGGATCCGTCGTGCCGCTGTCGCCCCACCAGAAACCGGATGCCGCGTTCGACGACCTCGGCGTGCGGGCCGTCGCGGTGCGAGTTGCCCGCCCCGAGGAAGGCGAGCAGCGCAAGCCCCGTGACGCCGTGGTCGATGCGGGCCCCGGCGCCATGCCGATGATGAGCCTGCACAAACCGCTCCGCACCCGCCCCATGCTCGGCCGCGTTCCAGCGACCGTCGGCGGCCTGCGCCCCGGCGAGCCACGCCAGCGCGGCCTGCACGGCCCGCTCCGTCGTCTCCGAACCACCCCGCGCGGCCGCTGCCGACGCTCGACGGGCCCCGACCCGGTCGGCATAGGCATCGGGCAAGCGATGAGGTTGCGGATCCGGGCGAACCTCCCCCGAGGCTCCGCTGTCAGGCGATGCCGCGGCCGAGGAGGATTCGGTGACGTGCCGTTCGACGGCCGCGTCGAGCAGGGGCACATGATCGACGGGTGCGACGGCCGACTCGCCTTCGGCCGGTAGTAACGGGATGGCCGGCACGTCGGGGACGCTGGCCAGAGCCGCCCGGCCGCCAACCTCCGCGGCCGGCTCCGCGGCCGGCGACGGGTCGTCGGCGACGACGGCAACCACGTCCGACGGTTCATCGGCGAGTGCCACGAAGATCGACATCTTCCCTTCGTCGTTTCGTCCCCACGAGGCGGGCGCCCAGCCGCCGACGAACGCGCAGACGACCGCCAGCACCCCGTGCAGCAGCACCGAGAGAGCCACGCACTTCGCGAGCGTCCGCGACTGCAGCCACCGCGTCCGCACGATCACGACGAGGCCCGTCACCGTCACCGCGGCGAGGATCGACCACGCGATGCCCGTGGTGCCCATCGTGGCCCGCTCACTTTCTGCGTGCGGCGGCCCGCGGCTGCACGGCGATCGCGACGTTGGCCACACCCGCGACCTGGCAGGCCTCGTAGATCTCGGCCATGCGGCCATGCGGCACGGCCCGCTCGCCACGGATCATGACCGCAAGCTCGGGATTCGACTCCCGCGCCGCCGTGAGCCGGGCCACCAGCGATTCCGACGCGATCTCCTCGCCCCCCAGGCGAACGCTCCCGGACGCCGCAACCTCGACGATTTCCGGCCGTCCCCCGGACGCGGCCGCGGCGGCCCCCGCTTCGGGAACGTCGAGGTCGAACTTTCGTTCGTCGTCGGAAAACCTGGTCGCACACATGAAGAAGATCGTGAGGACGAGCACGACGTCGATCATGGGCGCGAGATTCGGCGCGGGCTCGTCTTCGTTGTCGAGTCGCACCAGCGGCATGGTTCACCCCGCCGCCCGGCGTTTTGATTCACCGATCGCCCTGGCCTCGACCAGCGACTCGTGTGAAATCGCATCGATCACCTGCTGGCAGGCCTCGTCGAGCCGCATCGCGAGCCGGTCGATCCGCCCGGTGAAGAAGGAATGCAGGATCATCGCCGGAATCGCCACGAGCAGCCCCATCGCGGTCGTGATCAGCGCCTCGCCGAAGCCCCGGGCCAGCAGATCGGGACGGCCCATGGCGCCGGACGAGGCCACGTCGTTGAAGGCGCGGATGAGGCCGAACACTGTGCCCAGCAGCCCGAGCAGCGGCCCGATGGTGGCCACGCCGTTGAAGATCCGCCGGTAGCGACGGAGGTGGTTGAGCTCGCGTTCGCAGGCGTCCATCGCCGCCTGTTCGATCTCGACCGCAGGCCGGCCCCAGCGGCGCACCGCCGCCGCGAAGACCCGGGCGGCGGGGCTGCGATTCTCCTCGCAGGCGTCGAGGGCGGCACCTCGTGCCAGCGAACCCGACTGCACCTGCTCGACGAAGCGATCGACGAACAGCTTCGGCACCACGCGGGCCGTTCGCAGGCTCGCCGCCCGTTCGATCCCGAACACGGCCAGCAGGAACGAGCAGCCGAGCAGCGGCACCATGAGGATGCCGCCGTCGCGGATGGTGGCCAGAAGGTTGCCCGTGGGAATGCCCCCAGCGGCTGCGGTGGCGGGAGCGTCGTCGGTCTTCGTCTCGCGGGGCGTGGCCGCGACACGGAGTGTTTCGCGGGCTGAATCCGCCGAGCCGGCCCAGGCCCGGGGGGGCTGCGCGAGCGAAACCGATGCCGCGGCCGCCGTTATGGCGATGGTCGCAAGTCCGCAGCACACGGCGCAGGGACTGCGAAAGCGGCGGTTCCGTCGCGGCATCATGCCGAACGCCTGAAGAGGTCGAAGCGGCCCCATTCCCTCGGGGGCTTCGCCATCATCATCGGCACTTTCGGCTCCCAACCGCCCGTCCTGTGGCCGGGCAGGGAGCCATCGTCACGACCGGCGTGACCAGCCCGGTCGCCCCGGAGGCCTCCGGCTCGGCGGGGCGAAACCCGGTCTCGCCCCGCCGCCGGATGTTCAGAAGTTCGCGTCGCAGCCCGTATCGACGTCGCCGACCATGTGGAGGTGGTCGTGATCGATGTAGAGCACTTCCTGGGTGTCTTCGTCCACCAGCGTGTGCGGCACGGGCCAGCCGACCCGCTTCACTTCCTGGAAGTAGACCGTGCACTTGTAGTGGGCGTGATGGAGCTGCACCGGTCCGACCAGCGGCATGTGCCGCGGCGGATCGACGTAGTCGGCGATCTTGCACTTCGAGATGCGGACATGATTCCGCTGCACCTCGTAGAGGAACGGCCAGTTGCCCTGGACGGGGCGGGCCTTCTCGAGCGCCCTCATCACCTCGTCGTCGCTCGGCTCATCGAGAGCCTCGCAGGGGCCGCCGGGCTGCAGCGGGCCGAGGACCGGGGCCCGTTCGTACCGTTCGTAGTTCCAGAACTGGTCTTCCTTGGCCTTCTGGGCGCCGACCGGCACGGGGATCGGGAAGGCGAGCGGGCCGAGATTCGGGCCCTGTGCCGTGATCCAGAAGCAGCCGCTCTGCGTCGCGCCCCCGATGGCCAGGACCAGGGCCAGCGTCAGAAATCGCATCCGAGTGATCATGGGGGGTTCGCTCCTGCGGCGAGTCGGTCGAAGAGAGTGATTCTGCAGGTTGTATCGACGAGGCGGCGGGGGAACTTGCGGATTTTTCCGGTTGCACCGCCGGGGAAATGCCGGGAGCGGATCCGGTCCGATTCCCGCCTGCCCAAAACGACACCGCTCCCCCGGGTCGAACCGGGGGAGCGGGCGGAGTGATCAGGTTGTCTCGGACGGCCACCGGCTACCGATGGTGATTGTGGTAGTGCCGTTCGTCGAAATCGAGGAACCACCAGCCGTCGTCCCATTCGAGCGACACACGCCGCCAGCCGAGCGGCACCTGCGGGTAGGGATAGAACGGGCCGATGTAGGGCCACGCCGTTGGGGAATACTGGGTGGGATACTGCACCGCGGCGTAGTTGGGAGACGCCGCGTAGCTCGGCCACGCGTAGTTGGGCATGTTGGGCCCATCGGCACGCATCGGAACCGGCGGCATGCCGACCCCCGTGCCACCCATGGCCATCGGGCCGCCGGGCCCTGCCATGCCGCCGGCACCGCCCATGCCACCCTGGCCGCCCGGCATGCCCGGACCGCCGACATACCCTTCCCCGTATTGCATCGTCCCGGGGACGATTTGACCGTCCTGCAGCTGCCCGTATCCACCATGATCGGGCATCGTCATCGGTTCCTGCATGTTGGTTCGCGTGGCGGTGCGATACCGGGGATCCTGAGGCCGGCCGGCATTCATCGGCCGGCCCGTCGGAGCCCCGAGCGGCATCGGTCGCCTGCCAGTCACGGCAGGTCCAGGCTGGCCACCGGGCGAAGTGCCCTGCACGAGCTGCACCTTCGAGTCGGCCGCCCCGGTTGAGCCACCGGCAAACATGAGTCCGGTGGCCATCGAGACGAGCGACTTGGGCTTGGCCGCCGGCTGCGGCTGCTGTCCGGCCTCAGCCTGCTGTTGAGCCGAGGGCCCGGACACGCCGGCAGACCCCCAGGCCGACGCGGGCTGCGCAAGGCTCCGCGCCGCAGCGGGCTGCCGGGCGGCCGGTTCACCATTGCCTTCGATCACGAGCCGGTTGACGACCCGCTCGACGCCGGGCGTCGTCTCGGCGATGCCGACGGCCGCCGCAAGCTGCTTCTCGTCGGAGACGCGGCCCTCGAGCCAAACCGTACCCGACTTGCTTTTGACGTTGACGCGGTAGCCGGTGAGGGCGCCGGAGTCGCGGAGTTTGCCGGCGACGTCCGCCGCCAAATCCTCGGCGCGGCCCACCGTCGTCAGGCATGCCGCCACGAGAACGGCGAGCAGAAACGTGGTCTTGGAAATGGACATGGATCACTCCCTTGGCTTCGAGCACTTCCAGCCGTGCTTTCTTCGGCTGTCGGTCGCAGCGGAGGGGAGTTTTTTTCCGGTTCCAACGAAATGCGCACGCACGCCGATAAACCGGGCGGGCGCGGCAGGCTGGCGAACTTGGCCGCTCGTGGAAAAAAGCCTTCGCGGCCCGGCGTGCGGCAACGGCAACGGCCCGGCAGCTAGGACCGCGGCGAAAAGTCGGCGACGGCGATCATCGTGATCAGGGCCAGCGTCCCCGCACAGACCGCCGCCGAATCCGGCCCGAACTGGATCGCCACACCGCACAGCCCGCCCACCACGGCGAGCGCCGCCAGGCAGAGCCACTGGCCGCTGCGTTCAAACCGCGTGCCCTCGGCAAGCCGGGAAAATCCGGCCGCCAACACGCAGAGCAACTGCACCACGCCGAGGGTGCAGAGCATCGGGCTGAGAGAGACGGCCAGTAGGGCAGGGCAGGGGAGCATCATCGACGGGGCCTCCGGAGCCGGCACAGGGGGTCGGGACGATAGCAACCCGCTGGCCCCGACGCAAAGCCAGCGACACCTCGTCGCAAACAGCCCATTCGCCCCCGCACATTCAGCCCGGATGCCCGCGGCTACTTTGCGACGCCGGTCAGCTCATCGAGCCGACGCTCGAGTTCGGTGATCGAGACGTTGCGATCGACGACGTTGCCATCCGCACCGACGAGCACCATGGTGGGCAGCGCCAACACGCCAAACTCCTCGGCCAGCCGGCTGTCGAGCCCGCCGGGCTCGTGAAGCTGGGGCCACGGCAGCGGCTTGGCCTGCAGAAACTTCCCCAACTTCGCCTTGTCGCCGTCGAGCGCTACGCCGATCACGGCAACCTTCTTGCCGCCATACTTCGCCTGCAGCTCGCGGATCTGGGCGAGATCGACCTTGCAGGGCTCGCAGTCGGTGGACCAGTAATGAACGAGCACGGGCAGACCCTTGAACGCCTGCACCGACATCTGCTTCCCGTCAACGGTCGGTCCGGCGAGCACCAACGGCTTGCCGACGCTCTCCAGCCGACGAACGGCACCAGAGGCCTTCCGTGATTGAGCCGTGCCGGGGAAACTCTCGGCGAGCCCCCGATAGCGCTCGATGGCGTCGGCGTCGCGCCCCTCGAACTCGTCGCGGAAGGCAAGTTGCAGCAGCGCCTCGGCCGACTCGGGCGCCTTTGGATAGGCGTCCACGAAGGCCTGCAGGCTTTCGAACCAGCTCTTCTGCAGGGCTTCGCCGTCGGCGTCGGGCTTCTCCATGCCGGCCGAATACTTGGCCTGAATCAGCCGGAAGGCCACGAACGCCGACATGGCGTCGTCCCCCTTCACATCCTCGGCGACGGCTTCCAGCTTCGCGATGCCATCGGAAAACAGCCCCTCCTGCACGTAGGCGGCGAGGGTTTCCACGAGCTGACTCGTCCAAAACCGCTTGTCGTCGGCGGCGGCCGCGGCGACGGTCTCCTCGAGCAGGCCGATATACTGCGCGGCCAGGGCCTTCCGTGCGACCGGATCGGCCGACGGCATCTTGCCCTCGATTTCGCGGAGTTTCGCGAGCAGCGGCTTGAGGCTTTCGGCCACGTCTCCCGTCCCGGGACCGGGGGCGACGCCCACCGAGCGGGGCGACAAAAAGCTGTAGGCGTCGCCGATGTCGCCCGCCCCTCCGGCGAGCTGAGGAGCGTCGACAGGCCGCCATGCGTCACCACAACGCACGAGCGACCCGACGAAAACCTGCCCGTTTCCCTGCTTGCTCTCGACCAGCGCGACGACGTTGTCATAGGCGGCGACGTCCTTCGTCAGCCCGTTCATGCCGGCTGGCAGCGTGCCGGGAGGCTGCGGCGTGAGCATGCTGGCCCACTTCGAGTCGGCGACGATCTCCTTCTGGTTTCCGGCCATCGCGGCAAAGGCGGCCGGGGCGGCGGCCACCCGGGCCACGAGTTCGGCGAGTTGCTCGCCCTCGAAACCGGCCGCCTTCAGGTCGTCCCCGGTGGGCAACAGCCGTCCAAACGCGGCGGCGTCGCGGTCGCGGACGGCCGCGACGATCTCGGCGGTCGCCTCCTCCGCGGAGATCACCTTCCATGCGTCGATCACGCCGTCACCGTTCTGATCGACGCCCCAACGACCACCGGCGCCAGCCAGCCAGCGATACTCGTCGGGCTTCGTGTCCTTGTTCGCATCGATCTCGCGGTAGATCTCCACGCCGTCCTTGTAGTAGCTCCACCGATCGACCACGCGGTTGGCGTCGGTGTCGGCGAAGGCCCGAAGCACCTCGCCGGAGGGCCCGCGGACGACCAGCGCACTGACTCCCCCTTCCTTCTCCTGCTTGATCGTGGACTTCCCGATCTCGGCCGCGGAGGGGTTCGAACAATCGACATTCTTCTGGCGGGGCGTGAGGGCGAGGGCGCTCTCCGCCGTGGGGGCGGCGGCGTGGGCGGAAAAGGCCGCCGCAAACGCCGCGAGGCCGAGAACGAATCCCTGAATCGAACCGGGGCCGGGATGACGGAGTGACATGGCGTGATTCCTCAACTGGCGGGAACAGAGGCTCGTCAACCTATCCGGAACCCCCGCCGGCGCCAGCGCCATTTTTCCCCCGGAGCCGCCAACCCCCGGCGACTGCGCTGCCCCTTTGAACTTCGTCGGGGCGACTTTTACACTCTGTGACGCCAGCGGCCGTCGGCAACCCGACCGTCGGCTGGCACCCGCGCGCGTAGCTCAGTTGGTTAGAGCGCTACCCTGATAAGGTAGAGGTCCCAAGTTCGAATCTTGGCGCGCGCAGTTCGATTTCTCGCATCAGACCGTGGAGGCACGGCATCGCACGCAGCGGGGACGTAGCTCAATTGGGAGAGCACCGCCTTTGCAAGGCGGGGGTTGAGGGTTCGATCCCCTTCGTCTCCACTTTCACCTCGCCGGCGACCGCGGCCCCATGACGGCTCTCGATCATGTGACCGGCCTTGCCCCCCGCGGCGAACTCCAGCGGTCGCTGGAATCGCTGCTCGCCGCGGACGATGCCGGGCCGGTCGCCGTCGTGATCTGCGACGTGGTGGGTCTCAAGGCCGTGAACGAGCTCACGGGATTTCTCGCCGGGGACGCCGTGCTCGCCCGCGCGGCCCAGGCCCTGCGAATGGCGGCCGCCGGACCGATTCTGCTGGCCAGGCTCGGGGGCGACGAACTCGTCGCCGTGTTCGCCGGCCCCGCCGCCCCCGCCGCCGCGGGCCAGGCCGTGCTCGGCCTGGCCAAAACAAAATCCCCGCGGATGCGGGCGGCGGCCGTGACCGCGGAGCCGACCGACACGCCGGCCACACTCATCGACCGGCTCTATGCTACGATGCGGTCTTCCTGAATCATCGGGTTTCAGACCAGTTCGCCTCCTCCCCCCCCATGCCGACGGCTTTCCGCCGCGGCCCCCAGCCATGGCTTCCGCGCCCACCGTCCAGACCGCCGGCATCCGCCGCAACGACATCCGCAACATCG
>SXHR01000170.1:0-5257 GCA_005773625.1 Planctomycetaceae bacterium
GAGTGGCGCCGGGTCGAAGATCGCCACCGATTCCGAGAGGGAACCCAAGGAAGTTCGGCCGACGCCGAGCCGCTTGCGGACCTTGTCGAGGGCGCAGGCTCGCTGCAGGTCACGCAGGCTCGCGCAGATCTCGCTGGGTTCGTCCGGCCATGACGGGCACGATACCGTCATGACCTTGGGCGCGCAACTCACCCTCAACTTCTCAGTCCGCCGAGTCGCCAAGGCGCAAATCCTGTGCCGAACAGGATTGTCCGGAGGGCCGTCGTGAACGTCCGGCGACGGGGCATGGGTGGCCCCGAACCATCACCAGCCGGCGTCACCCACCAGAATCCCCAATCCGCGGGCAATCAACCCTTGGCGCGCGAGGCTCAACTGGGAGCCGCACCAGAGCCTCGCGACAGCGGCCATCCGGTCAGGAACGCTGCGGGATCGCGATCGGTGAGCCGTGTTCGCGGAGCAACTCGACGACGCGGGAGTCCTCGACCTGCTCGAAGTCGCGGTAGAACTGCCCGACCGCCCAGAAGGTCTGCGGCTCCAACAGGCAGATCACCCGGTCGCAGAGCCGACGGATCGCGTCGATCCGCTCGGGCGAGCCGACCGGCACGGCGACGATGATCTCCCGGGCCCCGGCGGCGCGGACGGTGTGCAGGGCCGCGATCATCGTGGCTCCGGTGGCGATCCCGTCGTCGGTGAGGATCACCGTGCGGCCTGCGATCGTGGCCTGCGGCCGCACCCTGCGAAACAGGACGCGGCGGCGTTCGATCTCGGCCATCTGACGCTTCCGCTCGGCCTCGATCCAGGCGTCGCCGGCATCGGTCATCGCCGCCGCGAAGTGGTTGAGGTGGACCTCCCCGTCCTCCGAGACGGCACCGAGGGCGAGTTCGGGCTGGTGCGGCGCGCGGAGCTTCCGCGAGAGGACGACGTCGAGCTCGGCACCCAGGCCGCGGGCGAGCGGGACGCCGACCTCCACGCCCCCGCGGGGGATCGCCAGCACGAGCGGGTCGTGAAAACTCTGGCCGCGGAGCCGCTCGACGAGCATCCATCCGGCCTCGGTCCGGTCGCTGAACGTGGTGTGGTTCATGTGGTGGGCCTCCGGGGATCAGTCGTGCAGGTGCCTGGCAAACCATTCGGCGGCGAGCCGGGCCGCCTCCTCCAGCGTGCCCGGCTCCTCGAAGAGGTGGGTCGCGCCGGCGACGATGGCGAGCTGCTTCTCCCCGTCGAGCTGCGCGAGCGCCTGCCTGTTGAGCTCGAGCACGTCGGTGTCGTCGGCCCCGACGATCAGGAGGGTGGGGGCGTGGACGGCGCGGAGCTTGCGGCCCGCGAGATCGGGCCGTCCGCCCCGCGAGACCACGGCCGACACCCGTGGTTCCACCGCTGCGGCGAGGAGCGCGGCAGCGGCGCCGGTGCTCGCGCCGAAGAGGCCGAGCGGCAGGTGGCGGGTCTGCTCGAGGCCGGCGACATACCGCACGGCGGCCAGTAGCCGCTCCGAGAGCAGGGCCACGTCGAACACGTTGACACGATCGGTCGCCTCCTGCTCGGTGAGCAGATCGAAGAGCAGCGTGCCGATCCACGATTCGTGGAGCACCGATGTCACGTAGGCGTTGCGGGGGCTGTGACGGCTCGACCCGCTGCCATGCGCGAAGAGCACCAGGCCCGTGGGCGGCGCGGGGAGCACCAGCCGGCCCGGCAGCGCGATGGCCTGCCCCTTCGTGCCGTTGACCGGCACCGTGACGTCGAACGACTCGATCGCGCCTGCGAGCGTCATGGGATCTCCTCCGAAGCGGCGTTGCGGGGGTGGCGGGGATGAATCAGATGGACGGCGGAGGCCTGCGGTCCGTCGTCCCCTTCCTCCTCGCTGAAAAACACCGGCGTGCCGATGTCGGCCACGCGAAACTCCTCGTCGGAGATGGCATGGCGATGAAAGTAGATCTCGCGGCCGTCAGGTGTCTCGATGAAGCCGTATCCCTGGAGGGGAAAGACCTGCGAGATCCGCCCCCGGGCCCGCGGCGCGTGGACCTTCTCCGCGCCCCGCATCCGCCGGGCGTGGTCCTCCAGCCGGCGGCGGGCCGCCAGAAACGAGTCACGCAGGGCCACGAACACGTCCTCATGGGCGTGATCGAGAGGATGGTTGCGGTTGACGACGAGCTCGCCGCCCGGCACGACGAGATCGATCCTCACGGAGTAGAGATTGCCGTCCCGGTGGTGCCGGTGCGGCTTCGCCACGACAACATGGCAGCCGGTGATGCGGTCGGAATACCGCTCGAGTTCGGCGATGTGGTCGAGGGCGGCGTCGCGGACGGCCTCGTCGATCGGCAGGTCGTCGAACGAGACCTGCGGCTGGGTCTGCATGGGCTGTCTCTCCAACCGGGTGCCGTGATGGCCGGGAGGCAAAGACGCCGCATCCTGCACGCGCCGGCGGAACGATACGCAGGCCCGCCGCCAGAGGCCGCCGGCCGGGCCCGCCGGGCGGATTGGGCCGCCGATCCAACGGGCGGACACTTTGCCGCACGGTGGCTTCACGCCCGCGGCGGCGGCGGCCGCTACTCCGCCGAGATCGACTCGAGCAGGTCGAGCCGGACCGCGCGGCGGGCCGGAAGCCAGGCGGCGAGAACCGTGACGACGACGGCCGCGAGCAGGTTGGCCGCGATGATGTCGGGCCGCAGTTGAAACCGGAGCGGGTGGCCGAGCAGCGGCTGGCTGGCGAACTGGACGAAAACCGCCGTGGTCAGGCCGGCGACGAGGCCGATGATCCCGGCGGCGATTCCCAGAAGAACGCTCTCCAGCACCACCAGCCGCACCACCTGCCCGCGACGCATGCCGACCGCCCGCAGAAGCCCCAGCGATCGTTTCTTCTCCAGCACGTTCATCGTCACCGTGTTGGCCACGCCGAGGCTGCCGACCACGAAGCCGAGCCCCAGGATCGACCAGAGCGAGCCGACGACGCCCGTCACGATTTTGTCGATGTACCGCCGCAGTTCGACGAAGGACCGCAGGAGCATCGAATGCTCCCGGGCTATCGCCTCGAGAGGCCGCCGGAGGGCCGCCCCACGGCCCGGCGACGCCGTCACGAGGAGGACGTCGGCGGCCTCCATGCCGAAGGTCTTCTTGGCCGCGTCGCGGCGGAGCTGCAGCGAGGCGCCGCCCGAGGTGTAGTCCACGACCAACGCCGCCACCTTCACCGGCGTCGCCCGGCCGAACACCTCGACCACGACCTCGTCGCCCGCATTCACTCCAACCCGCTGCGCGAGCACGGTGCCCGCCACCGCCTCGCCCCGCGCCAGCGCCGCGCGGACCTCGTCGGGCGTCGCTCCGACCGGCTCCAGCGGCAGCGGTTTGTCGTCGGGCATGTCGCGGGCGATCACCACGCACACGCTCCCCGCCACGCGACCGGTGGCCACACCGATCCCCTCGACGTCGGCGACGCCGTCGAGCTCGCGGACGATCCTCTCCAGGCGACGCGAATCGGCCCCGCGCTCCTCCCGCGACACAGAGAGCGCTCCGGCCTGCGTGAGCACCCAGTCGGCCTTGAGCATCTTTCCGTACCAGGCGAGCACATCCTCGACGCTGTCGCGAATCGCGTGGCCCAGGCCGATGCCGTTGCTCACGGCGACCACGAGCACGCCGGCGGTGAGCGCCGTGCGGATCGGCTGCCGCACGATCTGCTCGACCGCGAGCCTCCCCTCCACCCGCCAGCGGGCGGGCACCGCGCGTCCCAGGAGCCTCACCAACGGTATCAGCAGAAACGGCGTCATCGTGACGAACGCGAGCAACAGCGCGATGCCCGAGAGCACGGACGCCCGCGGCGGCCACACCCCGACATACATCAGCGCCTCGGAGAGCGCCGCGACCGCGGCCAATCCTCCGGCCGCCACGAGGAGTCTCCGGGATGCCGTCGGCGGTGGGGCGGCCGGAGCGGCGGCGAGGCCCTCGAGCAGGTCGACCGACGTCGCCTCCCGCGCGGGCCACCAGGCCGCCGCCATGGCGAGGCAGACCCCCATCACGATCGCGAAGGGCACGAGCCACGGCTCGACGGCGAGTCCGACGGAGGGCGTCTGGAGGGCCTGCGAGATGCCGGCCGAAATCGGCCCGGCCGCCGCGAGGCCCGACGCGGCCCCCACGACGGCGCCGAGGCCGCCGAGGATCGCGGCCTCCAGCACGACGAACCGGCGCACCTGCCGGCCCGTGGCCCCGAGCAGCCGCACGAGAGAGAGCCCACGGCGGCGTTCGGCCACGTTCATGAGCATCGCGTTGCCGACGATGAACCACGACATCGCCAGGGTGAGCGCCGTCACGAAATCGAGCCCGAGGTTGGCCGAGTGAAGCACGTCATCGGCCATGCTGGCCCGACCCACGGGCACGTCGGCAAGCAGCGACGCCGGCAGCCGGTTCGCCACCTCCGCCATCACGTGCGAACGATCGGCACTGGCAAGGAGCGGGAGCCGCACCCGATCGACCTCGGCCGTGGAGAGCGACATCGCCTCCAGCGCCCGGATGTCGACGACCACCGTCGCACCCTCGGCGAACCAGCGGAGGGATTCGCCGGTCGCGAGGCCCGTGATCCGCATCCGGGCGATCCGCCGCCGTGCGAAAAACAGGACTTCGTCCCCCACCCCGACCCCGAGCCCCTTGGCGAACGTCGCGTCGAGGACCACCTCGTCGTCTTCGCGACAGGGTTCGCCCGACTCGAGCGTGAGCAGGCCAGCCGCGGCGAGCGCCGCCGCATCCACCCCGACGGCCACCTCACGCAGCCTGCTGCCGCCCACGCGGAGGAGCGTCGGCCGGTAGAAGAGGGGCACCGCCGCGCGGATGCCGGGCAGATCGACGACCCGGGGGACGAGGGCCGCGTCGAACCGTCCTCCGTCCCGCGCCGTGATGTCGATCGAGGGCACGCCGGCGATCGTCTCGGTGAGCCGACGGTAGCCCGCACGCGAGGCGTCGGCGGCCGCCCAGGTGGCGACCACCGCGCCCACGGCCACGGCCACGCTGGCCGCCGCGGCGACGGCCCGCCCCGGGCGGTTCTGCCACTGCCGGACGAGCAGGGTGCGGAGCCTCATCGGGAGGCGTCTCCGCGGGACGAATCCGATTCGATCCGCCCGTCGCGCATGCTCACGACCCGCCCCGCGGCCGCGGCCACCGACGGGTCGTGCGTGATGAGGATCACGGTCTGCCGCCGATCCGCGACCAGTTGCTGAAGGAGCTCGACGATCCGGGCGGAGTTCGTGGTGTCGAGGGCACCGGTCGGCTCGTCGGCGAGCAC
>SXHR01000171.1:0-25519 GCA_005773625.1 Planctomycetaceae bacterium
CGGCGCTGCGGCCCGCGCTGCCGGGCTGGGCGCTTGTGGCGGTCGGCGTGATCGCGGTCGTTTCGCGGCGTGTCACACCCCCGGCGACCGTCCGCGGCGACGTCGCAAATGCCGACGCCGCCTACGGTTCCACGAGGACGTTCCTCGCCAAATGACCCGCACCCCGCAGCGGTGGTGCGGGAAAGGGGGCGGCTGAGGCAAGGACCGAAAGCGGTCTGGCCCGCCCCCCGACCCGCCGCTAACGTCCGCCCCTCGTCGGAGGATCGGCCGATTCGTCGTGGCGCGCCGCAGGTGCGTCGGGTGTCGATCGTGCTCGGCCCGGGAAGGATCCCGGGCCACGATCCCTCGGACCGCATGGAGGCTAGGCAGGCATGGCGTGTGGAAGCGGCGGTGACGGCTGGAAGGTCGTCGGGGCTCGTGCGGCGGTGGCGATCGCGGTGTCGCTGCTCACGTGGTTCTCGGGAGAGGCCCGGGCTGCCGGCTATCGCACGGTGAACTTCATCGTGGAGGCGCCGAACGAGAGCCTGGCCCGTAAAATCGGCGATGCCGCCGAGCAATATCGGCAGACGCTGGCCATCGAGTGGACCGGCAGCCCGCTGCCCCGCTGGAGTCGCCCCTGTCCGATCACGGCCCAGGTGTCGCCGAACCTCGGCGCCGGCGGCGCCACGAGCTTCGTCTTCGACCGCGGCGAGGTCTTCAACTGGACGATGACGATCCAGGGCAGCGAGGAGCGGATCCTCGACTCGGTGCTCCCCCACGAGATCACGCACACGATCTTCGCGAGCCACTTCCGGCGTCCGCTTCCGCGGTGGGCCGACGAGGGCGCCTGCACCACCGTCGAGCATCCCGTCGAGCGGGCCCGCCAGCACCGCCTGCTGATCGAGTTTCTCACCACCGGCCGCGGCATCGCCTTTCCGGAGATGTTCGCCATGAAGGAGTATCCGGCCGACGTCCTCCCGCTCTACTCGCAGGGCTACTCGCTCGCGCGATATCTGATCGAGCGGGGCGGCCGCCACAAATACGTCGCCTTCGTCGCCGAGGGCCTCGACTCCGACAACTGGTCGGCGGCGCTCGCAAAGCATTACGGCGTGACCACCGTCGCGGAGATGCAGCACGTCTGGCTGGCGTGGGTCAAGCAGGGATGCCCGGCCCCGCCATCGTCGTTGGCCGCGGCCGTGCCGCCGCCGGCCAGCTCCTGGTCGGCGACCACCCGCGGTCAGAGCCCCGATCCGCGTCCTGCCGGCAATGTCCCGTCCGCCGCGGCACCCGTGGCGACGAGCGCGGCCCGCACGTCGATCTACTCCCAGGCCCGCCGTTCCGTCGGCGGCACACCGCAGCCGCAATGACCATCCGGCCGAGCCGGGTGTCTCGTCCGCCCGCCCGAAGCGACGGGCGTCGGCCGTGGAAAGAGCGGCGCGGCACAATCGCGTGCGTCGATCGCGACCGCGGGACTCACCCCGGCCTCGCGCCCGTCACCAGCAGCGTGATGTGATAGAAGACCGGCGCGGCGAAGCACATCGAGTCGATGCGATCGAGCACGCCGCCGTGGCCGACCACCAGCGTGCCGTAGTCCTTCACGCCCCGGTCGCGCTTGATGGCGCTCATCGTCATGCCCCCGGCGAAGCCCATCACGGCGATCACGAGACCGGCGAGTGTGGCCTGCCAGAGCTGGAAGGGGGGCGCCGCCCACCACAGGGCCGCGGCCAGCAGGGCCGTGCTCGTCGCGCTGCCGAGCAGCCCCTCCCAGGTGCGGTTGGAGCTCACCGACGATGCGACGAGCCGCTGGCCGAGCATCCGGCTCCAGACGTACTGCATGCAGTCGGCGAACTGCACGAGCAGGATCAGGAAGAAGAGCAGACGGAAGTTGCCGCTGCGATCGGCGTTGGCCCCGCCCTCGATCGGAATCTGGAGCAGGGCCGGGGCGAACGACAGGCAATACACGCAGACCACGAGGCCCGCCTGGATCTTCGCGGTGCGCTCCAGGAACCGCTTGTAGTCGCCGGCAAAGGCGACGCGGGCGAGCACGAAGAGCGTGGCGTAGACCGGCAGGAAGACGCTGAAAATGTCGTAGCGGTTCAGTCCCACGAGCACGTAGTGCAACGGCGTGAACAGGAAAAACACCCAGAAGAGCGCGCGGTGGTCACCCTTTCTCGTGGGCGTGAGCGTGATGAACTCGCGGAGCGCCCAGAAGGAGACGAGGCCGAAGAGCACGACCGTGGCGGTGGTGCCCAGCCAGAACGCGGCGGCGAGGACGGTGCACAGGATCCACCAGCCACGGAGCCGGTTGTTGAAGGTGCGGATCGCGGCCGGATCGAGGCCGCGGTCGGGGTGACGCTTGAGAAACTGGCCCACGATCGTGGCCGCCGTGAGCAGCGCGAGCACGCCGGTGACCAGCGCGATGGTGCGGTTGTCGTTCATGCCGGCCTCACTCCTTCAGGGCCAGCACGGAGCGGCGGGCCCGCGCCAGGAAGTCGAGTTTGGCCTCGCCCCGCTCCAGCCACAGCGGCGGTCCGAAACTGATGCAGGAGAGCAGCGGCACGGGAAGAAACTCGCCCCGCGGCAGCACGCGATTGAGGTTGTCGATGTGGACCGGGATGAGCTCGATGTCGGGCCGCTTCTTGGCGAGGTAGTACAGGCCGCTCTTGAACTCGCCGATCTCGCCGGTCACGCTCCGCCCCCCCTCGGGGAAGACGATGAGCGAGTGGGAGTTGCCGGCCTCGCGGAGCATCATGTCGACGGGGCTCTGGTGGACCTTGATGTCGGTGCGGTCGATGAGGATCGCGTCGAAGACCTCCTCGGCGAGCCACCGGCGGACGAAGCCCCGCGACCAGTAGTCCTTGGCGGCGACCGGCCGGGTGACCTCGCGGATCGTCTGGGGGAGCGACGCCCAGACCACGAGGGCATCGAGGTGGCTGGTGTGGTTGGCGAAGTAGACCCGCTGGCAGGTGTCGGGCTGGCTGGCGATCCAACGGACGCTCGCGCCGGAGAGGAGCCGCGCGAGGGCGGCCAGCGAGAGGCCGGCCGCACGGCAAAAAGGCGAGCGGCTGGAGCCCGGCCGGTTTGGCGGGGGCGGCGTCTCGGTGATGTCGGCGGGCGAGAGCATCGGGTCATCTTCGACGGCGGTGGCGGACACGGTCAATTCCCGTCCCGCACGCCGGCCACGAACGGGTTGTGACGCGTCTCGTGGCCGACCGTGGTGGGGCCCCCGTGGCCCGGGTAGACGATCGTGTCATCGGGCAGGCTGTAGAGGTGGCGGCGAATCCCGGCGGCCAGGCTGGCGAAATCACCGTCGGCAAAGTCGGTCCGGCCGACTCCCTCCCGAAAAAGCACGTCGCCGCCGAACACGACCGGCGGTTCACTTTCCCCGATCACGAAGACCACGTGGCCGCTGGAGTGGCCCGGGATCGCCCTGACGTCGATGTCGAGGCCGGCGATCCGGATCGCCTCGCCGTCGTCGAGCAGGCGGTCTGCCGGCGGACTGAGGAGCGACATTCCGAAGGCGGCCGAGAGGTTGCCGGCGGGATCCGTGAGTTTCGGGGCATCGCCCCGCCCCACCCAGATCGGCAGACCGGGCCAACGGTCAAGCAGGGCTGCGTTGCCGGCGATGTGATCGGAGTGGCCGTGGGTGAGCAGGATCGCCCGTGGTTCGAGGCCGTGCGACTCGATCCAATTGGTGATCGCCGCCGGCTCGAACCCGGGGTCGATGACGACGCAGTCGGCATCCCCCTCACGGTGCACGACGAAGGTGTTCTGGCCGAACGGCTGCGACTCCACGCAGGCCACCTCGAGGGGGCTGGCGGGATGAAAAATCTCGATCGTGGCCATGGATGGGAAGGCGGTTGCGGGGAGGGGCGTCGCTCCGCGGAGCATGCATGGAGCATGGTTGGCCCGGCGGCGGCCCACAAGACGCCCGGTTTTTCCGCACGATACCGGGGTTTCCCCGCCGTGAACTGGCATGGCGAACCCCGGGGAGCACCGTTAGACTCCGCCCCACTTCGGTCCTTCGTGGCCACGCTTGGGCGTGTCTCCGTGGGGGGCGGAGTCCGCGTGCGGCGGACCGAGTCCGCTGTCGCGGGTCGATTCCGTTGCCGCGGGGCGGATCGTCACGAATCTGCCGAGCGTGCCGGACGGCCGGGTGTCGGTTCATGACCGTCACACCGCCCGGCGATACAAGATGAGCCGGCTTCCTGTTCGGGATGGTGCGATTCGAGGCGAACCCGGTTCGCCCGGGCCACTCCGGCACCCAGGATCCATGGAGGGATCGATGGCACTGTGTTTCCAGGCAGGGTTTGTTCGAGGGACGACGGGCCGCAGCCCCTGGCTGCGGATCGCGGCGGCGACGCTCGCCGTCATCTCCGGCACGGCTGCGTTCGCCCAGGCGACCCAGGCGACGCAGGGACCGGGTCTCGTTCCCAACGGGGACGTCGCTCAGGGCAACGTCGGCGCCGCCGAGGCCCAGGCCGTTGCGGGCGGCGGAGTGCACCCTCTTCAACCCGCGCTCGAACTCGCGCAGAAGGGGCTCGGCCAGCTCCGTTCGACGATCAAGGATTATTCCTGCACCGTCGTGAAGCGGGAGCGGATCGACGGCAAGCTCGGCGACCACGAATACATGTTCGCGAAGGTCCGCCACGAGCCCTTCAGCGTCTACCTCTACTTTCTCGCCCCCGATGCGGTGAAGGGGCAGGAATGCCTCTGGGTCGAGGGTCAAAACGAGGGCAACATGCTCGCCCATGCCGGCAGCGGCGTGAGGGCGATGGTCGGCACGGTGGCGCTCAAGCCCAACGGCGCGCTCGCCATGCAGGGCAACCGCTACGCGATCACCGAGATCGGCGTGGAAAACCTCGCCAAGCGGCTCGTCGAGGTCGCCGAGCACGACAAGCAGTTCGGTGAGTGCGACGTGAACTTCTTCAAGGATGCGAAGGTCAACGGCCGCGTCTGCACCTGCGTGCAGGTGGTGCATCCCGTGCCGCGGCGGAACTTCCGCTTTCATCTGGCCCGCGTGTTCATCGACGACGAATACCTGATCCCGATCCGCTACGAGGCCTACGACTGGCCCCAGGAGGCGGGGGGGCAGCCGGTGCTCATGGAGGAATACACCTACATGAACGTGAAGCCCAACAACGGCTTCACGGACGCCGACTTCGACCCGAAGAACGCCGCCTACAAGTTCGGCTCCAAATAACCGGCCGGCGGGCCACGCCTGCCCGGAAGGGACCAGCCGTCCGTGGACGAAGCAGCCAGCTCCGTTCTGTTCGGCACGGTGGCTTCAGGGCTGGTCGATCGACGTCTGGTCGGGGCTGCTCACGCCCTCTCGCCGGACGTTCGTCGCGGGCCGCCAGGCCTCGACCCACTGCATGTCCGCTGCGCTTCGCCATCCTGGCTGCGGTTGCTCCCACAGCCCGCCCGAGGGCATGGGCAGCCCCTCGCTGAGTTCGTGCCCTGACGCCGCAGCACTTCGAAGCGGGTGTGCGGTCGGTTGTCGGCGGCTGCGATGTGCCAGGCCCCGGGACGAGGCGTGGATGGATACCCCGCGGTTTCGCCGAGGCCTTCCGACGGCCCCGCATCCGGCGGCCGAGCCCCGCGCTGGCCGCTTCATTCGCGGGGCAGGAGCGCCGGCCAGGCGGCCTGGAGCCGCTCGGTCGGCGGGATCTCGATCGACGTTCCGGGCACGAGGGAGATTCGGGGGTCGATCGCACGGTTCCACGCGAACAGAGCCCGGTAGCACCGCCCGTCGCCGTAGCTGCGTTCCGCCACCGACCACCACGAGTCGCCGGGCCGGGTGACGTAGACCGAGCCCACCGTGGGCGAATGCTCCTGCGTCGCCGAGAACGACGCCGCTGCGGCGGGGGGCATCGTCGCCGGCGGGATGGAGTTGCCAACGGCCACTGGAAGGTCGCCCTCCTCGAGCGATGCCGGGGCGACGAATGGATCCCGCGCGACGGGGAGCGGAGCGTTTTCCGGCCCCGAGTCGGCGGCGGCGAACCGACGCGATGGCGTCGCCCCGATTTCCACCGCGGGAGAAACGGCCGGCGGTTCGTCCGGCACGAGCTGCGGGGGCTCGACGAGGTCGTGTGATTCCGTCACGGCGACGTCGGCGTGCACGTCGGGGCCCGCGCCTTCCGGCGGCCGTGGCACGAGCAGCTTCATGGACAGCACGCCCAGAAAGATGCCCGCCAGCGTGGCCAGCAGACCGAGCAGTATTTTGGTTTCGCGTCCCATGAACGTCCGGCGGTTTCCGGGGCCCAGCCACCCTGGATCAACGGGGGGCGGATTGTGCTGAAATCGGCGATTGATCGCCAGACCGGCGAAGCCCCGGCAAGATCGCCAGCCTTGCCTATCCTTCGCCGACGGGGGGCGTGGCGACCACCTGCGCGGCCCTGAGTTTGGCCGACCGGCTGCGGGGATTGCGGAGGGTCTCCTCGTCGCCGGCTTCGACGGGCGACTTGGTGAGGTTTTCCCAGACTTGGCGGTTGCGAAACGCCTCCTTCACCAGCCGATCCTCGAGCGAATGAAACGAGATCACGGCCAGCCGGCCGCCGGGGGAGAGGCAGGTCGGAATCCGTTCGAGGGCGATTCGCAGCGACTTGAGTTCCTGGTTCACGGCGATTCGCAGCGCCTGGAATGTGCGGGTGGCGGGGTGGATTCGCGCCGGTGGCCTCTGCCGCGGGACGGCCGACATGACGATCCGCGCGAGATCGCGAGACGACTGGATCGGCGTCTGGCCGCGGGCGTCGGCGATCCGCCGCGCGATCCGGCGGCTGAAGCGTTCCTCGCCGAACTCGTAGATGATGTCGGCGAGCGTCTCGGGTCGGAGGCGGTTGATCATCCGCCACGCCGGCTCCCCCTCGGTGGGATCGAAGCGGAGGTCGAGCGGCCCGTCGGAGTCGAACGAGAAGCCCCGCGCATGGTCGGCGAGCTGGTCGCTGGAGAGCCCGATGTCGAGGAGCACCCGGTCGACCCGCTCGAGCCCCACGGCGTCGAGCACCTCCGGAAGATCGCAGAAGTTGGCCTGGGCGAAGCGGATCGGCTTGCCGAGCAGTTCGCTGGCCCCCCGTTCGATCGCGGCGGGATCCCGGTCGAGGGCGATCACGCGGCCGGTCGGGCCGACGGCATCCACGAGCAATCGCGTGTGGCCGCCGCCGCCGAGCGTGCCGTCGACCACGGTCATGCCCGGCTCGATCGCCAGAAAGGCCATGACCTCTGCGGGAAGAACGCTCGTATGGATGCTCGCGGACATGGAACCAATCCTACGCGAACATCCGCCGCCGCGCAGGCCGGGTCTCTCGAGCACCGCGAAACCCGCCGGACGAAGACCGATTCGCCCCCCGTCTGATCTGCGGTAGCATCGCGGCATGAGCGACCGCGATTCGGGCCTGGCGGCCACCTACGATTACGACCTGCCCGAGGATCGGATCGCGCAGGAACCGCTGGCCGACCGGGCCGCTGCCCGGCTGCTTGTCGTTCGGCGGGCCGACGGCTCACTCGCGCACCAGTCGCTCCGCGAACTGCCGGGGCTGCTCGCCGCCGGCGACCTGCTCGTCGTCAACGACACGAAGGTCGTGCCGGCCCGGCTCGTGGGCCGGCGGGCCGCGACCGGCGGCAAATGGGAGGGGCTCTTTCTGCGGCGTGAGGCCGCGGGGCCGCATGCCGGCGCCTGGGTCGTGCTCGCGCAGACCCGGGGCCGTCCGCAAGCGGGCGAGCGGATCGTGCTCACCAGCCGCGACGGGACGGATGGCGAATCGCTCGAACTCCTCGATCGGGCCGAAGGCGGGGCGTGGCTCGCGCGGCCGCTCGGTCGTGCGGCGGGCGAACCGGCGGAGGCGGTGCTCCTGCGAGTGGGCCGCGTGCCGCTGCCGGGCTACATCCGCGGCGGCGTCGAGCACGAGGGCGACCTCGACCGTTATCAGACCGTCTTCGCCCGCGCGGCGGGATCGGCCGCCGCTCCGACCGCGGGCCTGCACTTCACCGAGGAAATCTTCACGGGGCTCGCCGCCCGGGGCATCCAGCGGGCGACGGTCACGCTCCACGTGGGCCTCGGCACGTTCCGGCCGATCACGGCCGAGCGAATCGACGACCATCTCATGCACTCCGAGTGGTGCGAGTGCCCGGCGGAGACGGTGGCGGCGGTGCTGGAAACGAAGGCCCGCGGCGGGCGAGTCTTCGCCGTGGGCACGACGGCCGTGCGGACGCTCGAGACGGCGGCCCTCCGCGGTGTGATCTCGCCGTGGTCCGGGCCGACCGGCCTGTTCATCAAACCCGGCTTTTCCTTCCGGGTGGTCGATGGCCTGTTGACGAACTTCCACATGCCGCGGACAACGCTCATGGTGCTGGTGTCGGCGTTCGCGTCGCGGGCACTCGTGATGCGCGCCTACGCCGAGGCGATTCACGAACGCTATCGGATGCTCAGTTACGGCGACGCGATGCTGATCACCTGAAGGGGGTGCCCGCGACGGTTTCGCGGTCACCGTTCGTTCCGTACAAGGGAGACGATGATGCCGGGAATGCCGCAGGAAGACGTGCTCGTGGTGCCGCGGTCGCTGTTCGACACCGTGGGGGCTTTTCAGGGCTTCTGCCGAGACACGGCAGCCTATCTTCCGACCTTGCTCGATCCTGCCCACACCTCCTGGCGGCCACGGGCGACCGTCGAGGATGATCCGTCCCTCAAGCAACTGATTCCCTACTGCGTGCTCTCGTGGCGGGATGCCACCGGCACGCCCCACTACTTCGCCTACACGCGAGGCGGCGGCCAGAGCGAAGCCCGCCTGCGGGCGAAACGGTCGGTCGGCATCGGCGGCCACATCTCGAGCGTCGACGGCGAGTACGGCGACAACACCTCCTACGAGGCCGGCATGCGCCGGGAGATCGCCGAGGAAATCGCGATCGACGGCGACTGGACGTCGCGGTGCGTCGGCCTGATCAACGACGACTCCAACGCCGTCGGCAGCGTGCACCTCGGAATCGTTCACGTGCTGGAGCTCGACCGGCCCGGCGTGGCCTCGCGGGAAAGCGAACTGGTGGACTGCGGCTTCGAGACGCTCGAGTCGCTGCTCGCCGACCGCGACCGCTTCGAGACCTGGTCGCAGATCACGCTCGACGCCCTGCGGGAGGGTAAACTGGGGTGATCCCCGACCGGGATGATCCCCAGGAGACTCGCGTCGCGTTGATCGCGGCCCGAGCGACGGCACCTTCGGCGACGCGGCCGTGATCTATCTCGACAACCACGCCACGACCCGGCTCGATCCGCGGGTGCTGGCGGCGATGCTTCCGTGGCTCACCGACCACTACGGCAATGCCGGCAGCACGACCCATGAGATGGGCCGCGAGGCCCGGGCCGCGGTCGATGCCGCGCGGGAGACATGGGCGGCGGCGATCGGGGCCACGGCCCGCGAGATCGTGTTCACCGGGGGTGCCACCGAGAGCGCCAACCTCGCCATCCTGGGCACGGCGTCGCGGCTTCGCCCAGGGACGGGGGGCGGGTCGCGGGGCCATGTCATCACGGTCGCCACCGAGCACCATGCCGTGCTCGATCCGATCGAGCACCTGGAACGCGAGGGCGTCGCCGTCACGCGACTGCCGGTCGTCGGCCAGGGCGACCCGGACGGCGTGCCCGGCCGAATCCGACTCGCCGACCTCGATGCGGCGCTGCGGCCCGATTCCTTTCTGGTGTCGGTGCTCCTGGCCAACAACGAGATCGGCGTGGTGCAGGATGTCGCGGCGATCGCCGGCCGCGTGCACGCGGCCGGGGCGATGCTGCATGTCGATTGCGCGCAGGCCCTGGGGCGGATGCGGGTCGATGTCGATGCGCTCGGCGCCGATCTCGCGAGTTTCTCGGGCCACAAGTTTCACGGGCCGAAGGGGGTGGGTGCGCTTTACGTGCGGCGGCGTGGCCGGGCCGTGCGGGTCGATCCGCTCGTCTTTGGTGGCGGCCAGGAGCGGGGCATGCGGAGCGGCACCCTCGACGTGCCGGCGATCGTGGGGATGGCGGAGGCGGCCCGGCTGGCCAACGGGGGGCTGGCCGAGGAGGCGCCGCAGATGCGCCGGCTGCGGGATCGGCTCTGGCAGAAGCTCGCGGAGGCGGTGCCGGGGATCGCGGTCAACGGCCCCGCGCTCGATGCGGGTCCCGATGGCTCCGCTCCCGTACGGCTCGTCAACAATCTCAACGTGCACATTCCCGGCGTCGACGGCCAGACGCTGCTGGCGACGGTGTCGGGCGAGGGGCTGGCGGTGAGTTCCGGCAGCGCGTGTTCGTCGGAGAGCCCGCGGCCGAGCCATGTGCTTTTGGCTCTCGGGCTCTCCGAGGATCAGGCCCGCGCGAGCCTGCGGTTCGGACTCTCCCGGTTCACGACCGACACCGAGGTGGACGAAGCCGCGAGCCGAATCGCGGCCGGTGTCGCCCGCCTGCGGACGCTCTCGTTGTCAGGGGACGACGTCAGCAAACCCTGATCGACCGGTCGAGGCGGCGGGGGTTTCCACGCTCGATGACGTTCGCATCCTGCTCGGGCGGACTTGCTCCACGGCCTGTACGTGGCCGGGCCTCTCGAATCGCGAAACCGCCGGCCTTTCCGGGGCGCGGCCACTGGGATACCATGACAGGGCCGGTCGTTGCGAGGCAGCGGAGTCCGGCGAAGCACGTCAGCACGAGGAGTCAGCCCATGTCGGTCATGCTCACTGAGAAGGCGGCCAGCGAGGTCAAGAAGATCATCACCGAGCAGAAGCTCGATCCGGCCACGGTGCTCCGCGTGGGCGTCGCCGGCGGCGGCTGCAGCGGCTTCAGTTACTCGCTCGGCTTCGACACGCAGTTCGATCCGAAGGCCGACACGAAGTCGGAACAGCATGGCGTGGCGGTGGTCGTCGACAAGAAGAGCGATCTTTTCCTCGACGGGACCACGCTCGATTTCCACGAGGCGATCGACAAGCGCGGATTCACGTTCAACAACCCGAACGCGAAGAAGAGCTGCGGCTGCGGCAGCTCGTTCCAGGCGTGATCGACGCCATCGCCCGACGGCTGTCGTCGCGGCTCTTCAGAGGGCACCAACGTCGTGGCTGAGGAGAAGGTCCATATCGTCGGCATCGGCGACGACGGCGTCGAGGGCATGACCGCGCATGCCCGGCGGCTCGTGGAGGCCGCCGACGTGCTGGTGGGGCCGGAGTCCTGCGGGCAGCTCATGCCCGCCGGGTTGCGGTCCCGGCTGGTGTGCACCGCGAATCTGGAGGAGCTCGTCGAGCGGATCGAGGCGGGGGCGGGGAGGCGGATCGTGGTGCTCGCGTCGGGCGACCCGCTGTTCTACGGCACGGCCCGCTACGTCTGCTCGAAGCTCGGCAAGGATCGCTTCGAGGTCGTGCCGCACGTCAGCAGCATGCAACTCGCGTTCGCCCGGGTGAAGGAGTCTTGGGAGGAGGCCTTTCTCGCCAATCTCGCCGGCCAATCGATCGAGCGGGTCGTTGACCGCGTGCGGTCGAGCGACACGGCGGGCCTGTTCACGAGCGATCAGTGGCCGGCGCCGGCCGTCGCCCGGGCGTTGCTCGACGAGGGTGTCGACTCCTTCTCGGCCTACGTCTGCGAGAATCTCGGCTCTCCCGACGAGCGGGTGACCCAGGGCAGCCTCGCCGAGATCGCGAAGGAATCGTTCGCCTCCCCCAACGTGATGATTCTCGTCCGCAAGGCACGTGTGGCCGACAAGCCGGGGCATGTCGGCACGCGGCTCTTCGGCAATCCGGATGAGTGCTTCCTGCAGTCGCGTCCCAAGCGTGGCCTGCTGACGCCCTCCGAGGTGCGGTCGTTGGCGCTCGCCGAACTCGGCCTGAAGACGACGAGCGTGGTGTGGGATGTGGGGGCCGGCAGCGGCTCGGTCGGCCTCGAGGCGGCGCGAATCGCCCGTGACGGCCTCGTGCATGCGATCGAGATGGATCCCGACGACCACGCGCTGATTCGGGAGAATGCCACGCGATTCGGCGTCACGAATCTCCATCCGGTGCTGGGCCGGGCTCCCGAGGCCTGGCAGTCGCTTCCCGATCCCGACGCGATCTACGTGGGGGGCAGCGGCCGCGACGTGGCCATGCTGGTCGAGCAGGCCTGGGCACGGCTCAAGCCGGGCGGCCGGCTCGTGACCGCGTGCAACAGCATCGAGAACCTCGCTTCCGTGCACGCGCTCCTGCGGTCGCGGTCGGGCGACGCCGCGTATTGGATGGTCAACATCGCGCGGGGCGTCGAGCAACTCGATCGCATCCGGTTCGAGGCCATCAACCCGATCTTCATGATCGCAGCCACCAAGCCGGCGTGACACGATGTCCGACCTCCCCCAGCCACTCGACGTGATTGCCGTCGGTGCCCATCCCGACGACGTCGAGATCGGCTGCGGCGGCACGCTCGCGCTGCTGGCGGCCCAGGGCCACCGCGTGGGCATCGTCGATCTCACCGATGGCGAGCCGACGCCGCGATCGAGCGGCCCGGAGGAACGGCTTCGCGAGGCCTCCGCCGCGGCGGCGGCGCTCGGCGTCACGCACCGCGAGACGCTGCCCTTCACGAACCGGCGGCTGTTCGACGAGTTCGAGGTGCGGGTGGCGCTCGCGAAGGTGTTTCGACGCTGGCGGCCGCGGATCGTGATCGGGCTCGGCGACAAGACACCGCTGGCCTCGCCCGATCACGCCCAGGCGGTGGCGATCACGGAGGCGGCCGTCTTCTACTCGCGGCTCACGAAGTGGGACGACACGTTCGCCGGCCTGCCGGTGCATATTGTGCCGCAGTTTCTCACCTATTTCCTCTTCGCCGGAGTGCCGCAGGTGCCTCACGGCCACTGGCCGCTGGCGGTCGACATCGCGGCGCATCTCGACGCCAAGATCGCGGCGATCGCCTGCTACCGTTCGCAGTTTCCCCCGGAGAAGGCCCACGTCTTCTCCCGCGTGCGGTCGATGGCCGAGACGGTCGGCATCATGTCGGGCTGTGCGGCGGCCGAACTGCTGGCGTCGAGCCGACTGCCGCTGACGACCGAGCCTTTGCGGATGCTCCTGCCCGGCGGGCCGCCGACGTGAGCACCGAAGGGGCGGGGGAGCCGCACGCAGTGAGCCGCGAAGAGCCCGGTCGTTCGTTCGATGCGGTCGTCATCGGGGCCGGGATCGCGGGGTTGATGGCTGCGACGCGGGTCGCCGGCCACGGCCGCCGCGTGCTCGTGCTCGACAAATCCCGGGGTGTCGGCGGGCGGATGGCGACGCGGCGCATCGGCGCGGCCGTCTGCGACCACGGTGCGCAGTTCATCACGCAGCGCACGCCCGGCTTCCGCGACGTGATCGAGCAGGCGGTGCTCGAGGCCGCGGTCGTCGAATGGTGCCGGGGCTTCGGCCGCGACGGGAGCGGCGCCGCGGATCCGCCGGCCGTCGCCGACGGCCACCCGCGCTACCGCGGCGTCCGCGGGATGACCGACCTGCCGAAGTGGCTGGCGGCGGGGCTCACCGCGCGGGGGAACGGGGTCGAGGTGCGGACCGGCGCGAAGGCGACGATGGTGGAGGTCGCCGGCGACCGCGTGCGGGTGGGCATCGAGGGGCGGGAGGGAGCGGTCGAGATCGTGGAGGTGGCCGGCTGCGTGCTCACCGCGCCCGTGCCCCAGGCGCTCGACCTGCTGGCGGCGGGCGGTTCGCCGGACCGCCTGGAGGCTCATGCCATCGGGCGGCTGCGGACCGTGGACTACGACCCGTGCTTCGCGGTGATGCTCGTGCTCGACCGGCCGACCCTGCTGCCGGAGCCGGGGGCGATCCAGTTGGGAGACGACGCGCCGGGGCCGGTGTCCTGGGTGGCCGACAACCAGCGGAAGGGGATCTCGGCCGTGCCGGCGCTGACGGTGCATGCGACCGGTGCCTTCAGCCGCGAACACTTCGACACACCGCAGGAGGAGGTGGCCGCCATGCTCGTGGATGCCGTCCGGCCCTGGATCGACGGCGATCCGCGGACGGCGGTCATCGAGCGATCGGTGCACCGCTGGAAGTTCGCGACGCCGACGACGATCCTGCCCGATCCCTTCCTGGCCGTGTCGTCGTCGCCGCCGATCCTCTGCTGCGGCGATGCCTTCGCGGGGCCGCGGGTGGAGGGGGCCTTTGCGAGCGGTGCCGCGGCGGGCACGATGCTCGCCGAACGGCTCGCGGGGGGTGCGCGATGAGCGAGCCGCTCGACTGCGTGATCGTCGGGGCCGGGCTCGCGGGCCTCGCCTGCGCGGGTGAGCTCGTCCGCCGCGGGCGTCGCGTGACGGTGCTCGAGGCGGCCGATCGCGTGGGGGGCCGTGTCGTCACCGATACCGTCGAGGGCTTCCGCATCGACCGCGGCTTCCAGGTCTACAACGACGCCTACCCCGAGGGGCGGCGGCAGCTCGATCTCGGCGGGCTCGCGCTGGGGCGATTCGAGCCCGGGGCGCTGATCGCCACGGACGGCCGGCTCCTGCGGGTCAGCGATCCCTGGCGGCGGCCCCTGGCGGCGGTCGGCTCGCTCTTCAGCGGGGCCGTCGGGTTGGGCGACGCCCTGCGGACCGCCCGACTCCGGCACGATGCGGTTCGCGGGGTGCGGTCCGGGGCAGTCGATCCGGAGGCGGCGACCCGGGGGAGCGAGCGAACCACGCGGGAGGAACTCGCGGCGCGGGGTTTTTCAGAGGCCTTCGTTCGCCGCTTCTTCGTGCCGTTCTTCGGCGGTGTGTTCCTGGAGCGATCGCTCGACACCGCGGCGGAGGTTTTCCTCTTCGACTTCGCGATGTTCTCGCTGGGCCGGGCCTGCCTGCCCGCCGGGGGCATGGAGGCGATTGGGCGGCAGCTCGCGGCCCGGCTTCCGGAGGGGAGCGTGCGGCTCGGCACGCGGGTGGAGGGGGTCGAATCGACGCGGGTGATGCTCGCAGGCGGCAGCGTCCTCGCGGCCCGTGACGTGGTGGTGGCGACCGACGGCCCGGCGGCGGGCGGGATTCTGCCCGAGGGTCTTCGCGGCAATCTCGTCGGTCGTCTCTGGAAGAAGACGCGGCTCGTCGCCTTCGCGGCAAAGCGGTCGCCGCTGGCCTCGCGAACGCTCGTCGTGACCGCGGGCGAAGCGGGCCCGATCGACAACCTCACCGTGCCTTCGGACGTGGCCGCGGGCTACGCCCCGCCGGGGTGGTCGCTCGTGACGGTTTCGGTGCGGGGGGGATTGGATTCGGGTGACGTGGTCGCGGCCGTGACGCGGCAGGCGACCGGCTGGTTCGGAGGCCTGGTGGACGGCTGGCGGCATCTCGCCACGGTGGACGTGCCCCGCGCCCTGCCCGACGAGTCGCCGGCGGCGCGACGCGGCCGCCCGATCGAACCGCGGCTTGCGAGCGGTCTCTGGATCTGCGGCGACCACTGCGGGGCGGCGTCGATCAACGCCGCGCTGGCCAGCGGCCGGCGGTGTGCGGAGGCCGTTCTCGCGGCTGGATGACGCCGGGAACTCCCCTTCGCGGCGGGCCGGCGATAGAGTGCCGGAGGTCACCGGCATGGATGCGGATCATGAGCGAGCAACTCGGGGCGGTCTTCATCTTCGCGGGCCTCCTCGCCCTGGCCGCGGGCGGGCTCTGGGCCATCGGCTGCGGAATCGGGGTGCTCCTGCGGCGCAGGCCCGCCCGGCGACTGCTGGCACCCCTGGCGCTGCTCGGCGTGGGCCTCGTGCTGGGGCTCGCCCCCTTCGTGATCCAGCGGGCGTACCTCGCCGTCGTGGGCCTCGGCGAGCGGGAGCGGGTGATCAACGGGGAGCGGGCGGTCAACCTCACGGGCTGGGATCGGCCGGGCTACGGAATCCTCGCGGAGCGACCCGATGTGGTGATCCTCGAGATGGGTAATCCCGACGTCACCGACGACACGCTCGAACTCCTCGCCGCGCTGCCCGAACTCCGTGAACTCACGCTCAACGACTCGTCGGTCACCGACGGAGGACTCGCCACGCTGGCCCGGCTGCCGAAGCTGGAGAGCCTGCGGATCGCGCGGACGAAGGTCACGCCCGAGGGGATCCGGCGGTTTCTCGACGCGCCGCCGCCGCGGCTCGAGCAGATCGACGTGTCGGGCAATGGCGTGGCGACGGCGATCCTGCGCCGCTGGAAGAATGCGGCGAACGTTGGCGTGGAGCGACGGTATGTCAACTGAGTTCAACCTTCGCGAAGAGCCTGTCGGCAGTCTCGACAGCGCCCGGTTTCTCTGCGAGGCCAGCGCGCTGGCCTACCTCCCGGAATCCGCCGGGCAAAAAGCCTTCCGCGAGAAGCTCGGTCTGGAGGCCAGACTGTTCAGCGTCGACAACACGCAGGCCTGGCTCGGCGTGGACGAGGCGAACGTGGTGGTGGCCTTCCGGGGCACCGAGTCGGCGACCACGCTCGACGGCCTCAAGGACATCCTGCTCACCGACGCGATGAACCTGCTCGTCGTGCCCGAGGGCCGGCTGGGGCACGACCTCTCGGCGGCCGGGGTGGGGGCGCGGTTCCACAAGGGCTTCGTCGATGCGATCGCGGAGATCTGGACACCCCTCCTGGCGGCGGTCGAGGCGGAACTGAAATCGAACGATCGTCCGCTCTGGATCACGGGCCACAGCCTGGGCGGCGCGCTGGCCCTGCTTGCGGCGTGGCTCTTCAAGCGACGGTTCATCCCGGTTCACGAGGTCTGCACGTTCGGGGCGCCGATGATCGGCAACGCCGCGGCCTGCACGGCCTTCGATCGCGAGTTCGCCGGCCGGATCTTCCGCTACGTCAACGGTCGCGACCCGGTGCCGAAGCTGCCCACGCTCTCGCTCGTGGCCAACGAGTTTCTGCACGTGCAGCAGGAGCGGCTGCTCGGCGGGGATCCGATGACCGGGATCTCGGATGTTTTGCGGGTGGTCGCCGCCAAGGCCGCCGGCGGTCTGCTCTCGGGGGAGCTCGTGAACGAGGCCTGGGGGCACATCAACGAGGAAGTCGCCTCTCATTTTCTCGATCGCTACCGCGACCTGCTGCGGGGGTGAGAGTGGCCCGGGGGCCTTCTGCCTCCGGTTCGGTCGATCGAACCGGCCGGGCGGCCGGATGCCATCACCGCGGGAAAAATCGTCGGTTAATCCGAGTTGTTCCCTGCGGTTTCGGTTCATACAATCGATTGAAACGATCGTTTGAACCCGCCGAGATCGCAATTTCATGGCCTCCCACGTTCGGTCCGCTGCGTCCGCGGTCGCTGGCCCTGTCGAGGATGCCCGCGATCCCAGGGTGCGGATCCTGTCGGCGGCGGGCCGGGAGTTCGCCGAGCACGGTTACGAGACGGCGACCGTACGCGACATCTGCGCGGCGGCCGGCGTCAACGTCGCCGCGGTCAACTATTACTTCGGCGACAAGCGGCGGCTCTACATCGAGAGCGTGAGGCACGCCCACGAGGAGCGGCTGCGGCAGGTGCCGCAGCCAGAGTGGCCGTCGGGTACTCCCGCGGCGATAAAACTCCACGGCTTCGTCGACAACATGCTCGAGCGAATGCTCGGGGCCGGTCAGCCCCCCTGGCAGGTGCGGCTGATGATGCGGGAGGTGCTGCAGCCGACGGAGGCCTGTCGCGAACTGGTCGAGGACTACATCCGTCCCCATTTCGCGCTGCTCGTTTCGATTCTCGACGATCTGTCGGCCGGCGCCCTTTCCCAGGCCGAACTCCGCCGGGTGGGCATGAGCATCGTGGGGCAGTGTTTCGTCTACCGGGCCGCCGGCGACGTGGTCGCCATGCTCGTGCCCCGGGATGAGATCGAGTCGCTCCACGCCCCCAAGCCGCTCGCCGACCACATCACGCGGTATGCGCTGGCCGCCCTGGGCGTGGCCGCCCCGCTCACGGGATTCTTGTCGTCTTCATGTGCATCTTCATCGGACAGGGACGTGGTTTCATGAGTGTCGTACGCACGATCGTGGGCTGGGTGACGCCGCTGCTGATCCTCGGGGCGGGGGTGGCGGTGTTTCTCTCGATGGGAAGCCAGCCGCCGCCCGAGCGGAAGGCGGCGGCCGTGGCCGCCGTGCTGCCGGTTCGCACGGCGGCGGTCGAGACTGTCACCGCAGGCCTCACCATCGAGGCCGACGGGGCCGTCGTGCCGCTGCGCGAGGTCACGCTCGCCGCCGAGGTGGGCGGCCGCGTGAAGGCCAAGGGAGAGGCCTGCAACGAAGGAAAGTTCGTGAAGGCGGGCACGGTGCTCTTCGAGATCGATCCACGCGACTACGAACTCGACGTCGAGAGGCTCGAGCGGGAGCTCAAACAGGCCGATCTGGCGATCGAGGAGATCGACGAGGAGGCCGCCCAGAACGTCGAGTTGGTGGAACTCGCCCGGCGTCAGATCGAGTTGGCCCGCCGCGAGGTGGCCCGTTTGGAAACCCTCAAGGCCGGCAGGATCGTGACCGAGTCGGAGCACGACCGGGCGCTGCGGGAGGAGCTCACCGCCGCCAACGTGGTCTCCACCCTCGACGGCCAACGGCGGGTGCTGGCCAAGCGGCGGAACAAACTGCTCGAGGCCCGTTCGCTCGCGGCGACCATGCTCGAGAAGGCCCAGCTCGACCTGTCACGAACGACCATCAAGGCGCCGATCGACGGGCTGATCGTCGAGGACAAGGTCGAGCAGGGATCGTTCGTCTCCAAGGGCACGCCGCTGGTGACCATCGAAGACACGAGCGCCGCGGAGGTGCGGACGAGTCTCGAAATGGACGACCTCGCCAGGATCTGGGGCGGCCGCCGGGGGAATGGGGCCGCATCCGCGGGGCCGGGCGGCGACTCCCACGACTCGTACGACACTCCCGCCTCGGTCATCTTTCGCGTCGGGGAGTCGGCCTACGAGTGGGACGGAGTCTTGTCGCGGCAGGAGGGCCGGGGCCTCGACGAGAAGACGCGGACGCTCCCCTGTCGCGTGATCATCCGGGAGCCCGGCCGGGTCCGGGCGCTCGACCGTTACGGCGCCGCCATGCCGCAGGCCCCGCCCGGCGCGCCGCGATCGCTGCTCCGGGGGATGTTCGTGCAGGTGCATGTCCACGTCGATTCCCCCGAGTCGCTCGTGTCGATCCCCGACGAGGCCCAGCGCCCCAACGGCGAGGTGTGGTTGATGCGGGATGGTCGGCTGACCGTGCTGCGGCCGCGGGCCGTCCAGGCGTCCGCTGGCCGCTTGGTCTTTGATTCGCTCGCCTCCGGGCTCCAAGCCGGCGACCGGGTGGTCGTCAGCCAGATCTCGAATCCGCGGGACGGCATGGCAATCACCGAGGCGAGTCCGGTCCCGGTGACGGCGCAGCCCGCGACGCAGGCCGTCCGCCACGAGGAAGGGGATGCCACATGAGATCGATCATCTCCTGGACCGTCCGCAACATGCCGGCGATGAACACGCTCGTCATCGCCATCCTGCTCGTGGGCGGCCTGGCGTTTGCGTCGATGCGGCGCGAGGTGTTTCCGGAGTTCGACCTGGAGATCGTGCTCGTCTCGGTGCCTTATCCAGGGGCGACGCCCGAGGAGGTGGAGGAGGGCATCTGCCAGAAGGTCGAGGAGGCCTGTCGGAGCGTCTCCGGCATCAAGAAGATCACGAGCGTGGCCCAGGAGGGGATGGGCTACTGCGTGTTCGAGCTGCAAGACAGCATCAAGGACGTGCAGAAGACCCTCGGGGAGATCCGGTCCGAGGTCGAGCGGATTCCGAGCATGCCGGAACTCGCCGAGGATCCGAAGATCGAGCAGGTCACCCTGCGGACACCGGCCATCAAGGTGGGCGTGCTCGCGCCTCCCGAAGCAGCCAGCGACACCGCCGCCGAGATCGAACTGCGGGATGTCGCCGAACAGGTCCGCGACGACCTGCTCGCGCTGCCCGCCGTGTCGGCCGCCAACCTCATGGGGGCCAAGGACTACCAGATCGACATCGAAATCTCCGAGGAGACGCTGCGGAAATACGGGCTCTCGCTCCAGAAGGTGGCGGAGATCGTGCGGCGGGAGAATCTCGAGCTTCCCGGCGGCACGATCCGCAGCGAACGGGGCGAGATCATGCTGCGCGGCAAGAACAAGCGGTATGTCGGTGCGGAGATCGCCACGCTCCCGCTGGTGACGCTGCCCGACGGGCTCGTGCTCACGGTGGGCGACCTCGGCACCGTCCGCGACGAGTTCGCCGACATCGCCTCCACCAACCGGATCAACGGCCGGTCCGGGATGGTCGTCTCGATCGACCGCAGCTCGGGCGAGGACCTGCTGGCGATGGTGGCCGCGGTGAAGAAGTACGTCGCCGAGGCGGAGCTGCCGGCGGGCTACACCCTCACGACCTGGGCCGACCAGTCGATCGACGTCAAGGACCGTCTCCAGATGCTGATCGAGAACGGCCTGCAGGGGCTCGTGATCGTGTTCGTGATGCTGGCGCTGTTTCTCGATCTCAAGATCGCGTTCTGGGTGGCGATGGGCATTCCGTTCTCGATGCTGGGCACCGGCGCGCTGATGTTCTCCACCGACCAGACGCTCAACATGCTCTCCATGTTCGCCTTCCTGATGGCGATCGGCATCGTCGTGGACGACGCGATCGTGGTCAGCGACAACGTGGACCGGCACCGCCGGATGGGCAAGAGCCTGACCAACGCCGCGATCGACGGCACGGTCGAGGTGGTGCCGAGCGTGATCTCGAGCGTGCTCACCACCGTGATCACCTTCCTGCCGCTCTGCTTCGTGTCGGGCGTGATGGGGAAGTTCATCGCCGTCATGCCGTTCGCCTTCATCACGACGCTCCTGATGTCGCTCGCCGAATCGACGCTCGTGCTCCCGGGGCATCTCGCCCACGAGAAGAATCTCTTGTTCACGATCTTCGGCATCGTTCTCTATCCGCTGCGGCTCCTGCTGCCGGCCGTCGCCTGGCTGCAGCGGATCTGTGACAGCGGGCTGAAGTGGTTCGTGAAGCATGTCTATGCCCCCACGCTCGACCTGGCGCTCGACAACAGGCTCTCGGTGCTGGCGCTGGCGCTCGCGCTCCTGCTGGGGGCGTTCGGGATCGTCCGCAGCGGGATCACGCCCTTCCAGCTGTTTCCGAAGATCGACGCCAACCGGCTGCTGGCCAAGGTCGTGTTTCCCGACGGCACGCCCGCCAGCGTGACGGAAGAGGCGACCAACCGCCTCGAGCGGGCCGCCTCCGAAGCCGCGGAAAAGCTCTCTCCGCCCGGGGCGCCGATCGTGGAGCTGGTTCATCGGTCCGTGGGGCAGGTGGCCGCGCAGGGGGAGATCGGGCCGAACGCCCGGATGAGCGGCAGCCATGTGGGCGCCGTCGCGGTGGAACTCGTCGAGGGCGAACTGCGGGACGTCACCAGCGAGCAGTTCATCAGCGAGTGGCGGCGGCTGGCGGGAGAGTTCAACGGCACCGAGTCGCTCATCTTCGGCACCGAGAACATCGGGCCGGGTGGCAAGACGATCGAGTTCAAACTGCTCGCCGCGGCCGATCCGCGGGCGGTGCCGCAACTGGAGGCCGCGGTCGAGAGGTGCAAGGAGTGGCTGGCCCAGTATCCGGGCGTGATCGACATCGACGACGATTCACGGCCGGGCAAGTGGGAATACCAGGTCAAGATAAAGCCCAAGGCCGAGGCGATGGGGGTGTCGCTGGCTGACCTCGCCGGCACGGTCCGGGCCAGTTTCTACGGCGAGGAAGTGATGCGGCTCCAGCGCGGCCGGCACGAGGTGAAGCTCATGGTCCGCTACCCTCAGGACGAGCGGCGGACGCTGGCGACCCTCGACGACATCCGCGTCACCGGCCCCGACGGCGTGAAGCGGCCGATCGGCGAGCTGGCCGATGTCTCGGTGCAGCGTGGCTATTCGGAGATCAACCGGCTGGGTCAGAAACGGTCGATCACGGTGACGGCCGACATCGACGTCGCGAAGAGCTCGCTCACCAGTTCACAGATCACCGGCGACATGGAAAAGCGGCTCATGCCGGAATTGAAGGCGGAGTATCCGCTCGTCCGCGTCCGCTGGGAGGGCCAGCAGGAGCAGACGAACGAGTCGCTCGAGAGCCTGGGCGTGGGCTTCGTGGTGGCCCTGTTCGCGATGTTCGTGCTGCTCACGATGGAGTTCAAGTCGTACTTCCAGCCGTTCCTCATTCTGGCGGCGATTCCCTTCGGGATCGCCGGCGCCGTCTTCGGGCACGCGCTGATGGGCATGCCGCTCACGCTCTTCAGCATGTTCGGGCTGGTGGCCCTCGCCGGGGTCGTGGTCAACGACTCGATCTGCCTCATCGACTTCATCAACCTCCGCGTCCGCGAGGGGCATCCGCTCCGGGCCGCGCTCCGCGAGGCCGGCTGCCTGCGGTTCCGGCCGGTGCTGCTCACGAGCATCACCACCATCGGCGGGCTCCTGCCGCTGCTCCTGGAGAAGAGTTTCCAGGCCCAGTTCCTCGTGCCGATGGCCACGTCGATGGCATTCGGCTTGATGATGACGACGCTGCTCGTGCTGATCCTGGTGCCGGTGATGTATTCCTTCTTCGGCACGAGCGCCCGCGAGGAGCACGTCGAGGAGTTCGCGGCGGGCTATGCACCGCACGCTGGAGGCGAAGCCAGCATGGTCGCCCCGGACGAGGCGGAAAAGGAGTGGCTCCCGGATCACCTCCGTGAGGAGGCGGAGAGGCCCGAATCACTGCGGGCGTGATGCCGCCGGGTCGGGGCGGTGTGCCGCGGCAGTTCTGGCCTGTCCGCTGACCATCGCGTTGCGGGCGAAACCCTGGCCCGGAAAGCCGTGGTGCGGTCGGGTCATCGCGGACGTTTCAGCCCTCCGTCGCTTGAAAGAAACCTCGATCGTCACGGGCGGCACGACGACGCCCCCCAGGGCCAGAGGCATGCCCACCAGTTGCGTGGCTGCCGGGGGCCCGGCGCGTCGCAGCACGAGGTCGGGCGTTCGCCGGCACAGCCGCAGCAGAGGTAGCCCACCGACCGCTCGATCGCCGGCACCTCCACGTCGACCGTCTCCTTCGTGAGTTTCTTGCGGGATCGCACCCGGCCGGGGCATTTGCACGGCTCGTCGCAGCAGCTCGTGCAGCCGCGGGCGGCATGGTGGCTGGCGAAGGGCCACGGCCGGCTGCTGCAGCCGGGCACGCAGTAAGGCTCGCACGTTGTGGAAAACTCCACCTTCGGCTTCTTCTTGGTGCCCGGCTTGCAGACGCAGATCGGCGTCAGGCCGCAGGTCGCCCCGCAGGCCATGCATTCGGGCGCCGGCGCCTTCTCGGCCGGCTTGTCGGCCATCGCCACCGCCGCGCAGGCCGCCGCCGCCAGCAGCACGGGCCCCGCCCATGATCGTGATCCCATCGTCGAATCCTCCCGTCTGCCGTCGTTCAGAAGTCGTAGTCGAATCGCATGCCGTAGATGTCGGTGAGGCTGTTGCCCACGCGGGTGTCCTCGAGGAAGGCCCGCACGTAGTTGAACTTCCAGCGGGTATAGGGGTTGAGATACCAGTTGAGGCCGACCGTGAAGTCGGTGAGGTTGTTGCCGCGGATGTTCTTGTCGTTGAGGACGATGTTCGAGAATCGGGCCGCCACTTCCCAGGCGCCGGTGCCTGTCTGGATTCCCTGTGACCCGGTCCGCACGCGGAAGAAATCCTCGAAGGGCCTGAGCCTGTCGTGGATGCCCTGCTTGCGGTCGTAGGGGCGGTGTTCCCCGGTGAGAAAGTAGCTCACCTGGGCCATGTAGCCGTTGAAGAACAGCGGCGGCCCGCCGATCTGGTCGACCGTGGCGAAGGCGTATTCCGACTGCAGCGAGAGCGGCCCGAGAATCAGGGCGAACTCGGGGTCGAAGAGCTGGAAGTTGTCGGCCCTGATGTTGCCGGTGTCGACGAAGATCGGCGCGAAGGGGCTGGGAAGCCCGTTCTGATAGTTGCTGGGCGACGGGGGGCCCACGGGTCCGAACACGGTGGATGGCTGCTGCTTCCGCATCTCGGGCGTGTTGCGGAAGCGGACCTGGTTCTGCGACGTGTCGCGCCAGCTGTAGGCGGCGCCCAGGTGGAGGTAGTAGCGGCCGTCGCTCGCCTCGTCCCAGAACGGCAGACAGGTGCCACGCATCGTGAGAGCCTGGCCGCTGTCGAACGAGTCGTTGCCGACGTTGTCGCTGTTGGAGCGGAAGGTGCCGATCGCCCAGGTGGCGAGCTCGTTTTCCGTGACGCCGTAGGTCATGATCCCCATGTTGCGGGCTGGGGCGAAGGTGTCGACGAGCGACCGTTCCATGAACGTGTTGTTGCGGTTCTGCGTGACCCGCTCCAGGGAAAACGGCTCGAAGTAGTGGCCCACCCGCACGTTCTGCAGCCACGGCAGCTGCTTCCACTCGATGTAGTTGTCGAGGTAGCTGGGGTTGTAGGCGAGGGCGAAGTCGACGCCGAGCGCGTACTCGAACACGTCGAACGCCGTGCCGCGGCCGCCGATCCGCAGGCGGCGGAACTGGGCGCCATCCTGGAGATCCCCCACGGCCGCCCGGCTGATCTCATCCTGGCCGAAGAAGATCTCGTCGGCCTGCATCTGGCCGCTGAGGATGAACAGCGGCTTCCTGGCCTCGTCCTTCTTCTTCTTGTCGGTGGCATCGACGAGCCTGCCGAGGCCCATCTCGACCGCGGAGAGGCGATCGGCGACCGAGGGCTTGGCGTCGGCCTTCGCCGCGTCGGGTTCTGCCGCCGTCTTTCCGGATCGAAGAATTTCGATTTCGCGCTCGAGCCGCTGGATGTCGGCCTGCAGTTCCTCGACGGCCGTGGCCGGCGGTGGAATCTCCTCGACCGGCGGCGTGTCGGCCGCGCAGAGGCCCGCCCCGAGGGCGGCGATCAGAATCGCCGCGCGGGTCAGCGCCTGGGGAACGGTCATGAACTGAAGCAACACGGCACCTCGGGCATGTGCATGCAGGAACGCGCGGTGCCTCGTGTCATTCACGTCGGCGCTCAACACCTACGACCGTAATTATCGGCACAACTTCCCTGATTGGATGAGGCTGCGGCATCTGCGCAGAGTTCGCAGATTCACGGCCCGGGGCCTGATGGTGCGGCGGTGCGCAGGGTGGGCAACCTGCACAGGCGACTTGGCCCGGCTCGGGCCCCTGAATGGGCTCGGGCCCCTTGATGGGCTCGGGCCGACAGGTGGTGCGTCAGCGGCGGTGCGCGATCTTCGCGATCGCGTCGGCGAGGCGGTCGATCTCGGCGGGGGTGTTGTAGAACGCCAGCGAGGGCCGGACCGTGGCCTCGAGGCCGAAGTGCCGCAGCGAGGGCTGGGCACAGTGATGGCCCGCCCGGACGGCGATGCCTTCGCGATCAAGGGACTTGCCGATCTCGATCGGATCCAAGCCGTCGATCACGAACGAGAGCACGCCCACCTTCTCCCGGGCCGTGCCGATGAGCCTCAGGCCCCCGATCGCCGTCAGCCGGGCGGTCGCGTGGTGGAGCAGTTCGTGCTCGTAGGCGGCGATCCGCTCCCGACCGAGGGCCGTCACGTAGTCGAGCGCGGCGCCGAGGCCGATCGCGTCGGCGATGTTCGGCGTGCCCGCCTCGAACTTCGCCGGCGGCGGAGCGTAGGTCGTGCGGGCAAAGGTGACGTCCTCGATCATGTTGCCGCCGC
>SXHR01000172.1:0-2896 GCA_005773625.1 Planctomycetaceae bacterium
CATGTTCAACTCCTGAATGAGCCTGCCAGTATGTCGGGGGGGGCTGCCGGAGGACAAGGATTGTCCATCGTCGCTCATATCCAGAGATCTTCCGGTGGTCTGGTGTCGGGAAAGCCGTACCAAGCGTCATTTCGATCCGGCAACTGCCCTTGAGCAGCGACATTGAGGGTCGAGCGTTTCGGCCATCCGGAGGCGGTTCGCCAAAACGCCGCTCATCCACCTGCGGTGGCGTTTTTCGCGCGTCGGAGCCAAAGCCAAGGTTTGGCTCTCCCGCCGCGCCAGCCTCCGGCTGGCCGATGCCGATGTTTCCGCGGCGGCGGGACGAGATCGGCGAGCCGGTCGAGGAACTCATACGGCGTGAGCTCGACGACGCTGTTGGCTCCCGGCTGCGTGGATTTTTGGCCGCGGCCGGGCCCGACCCAGTTGGCGGCTTTGTGCCGCGGCAGCACGTAGCGGACTTGCACCCGGCAGCAGCGCATCAATCCTGACGCTCCCGCGCTGCCCTCCCCTCCGCCAGCATCCACACCGCGTACCCCATCAGGCCCAGGCAGACGAGGTGGAACAGGTTGAGCGGCCCGAGCACCGGGGCGTAGGGCTTGAGGAACTCCCAGCAGAACCGCTGCGCCGCGTACCAGAGCACCATCAGGTAGAAGCCGTTGCGCAGGAAGAAGGCGTCGCGGCGGGCGAGCATCACGAGGGCGACGACGAGAAACGCCGCCATCGCGGCCGACTCGTAGAGTTGCACGGGGTGGCGGGGCACGTGGTCGCCGAAGTCGTGACCCCAGGGGAACGCCGTCGGTGCGCCGTGGGTATGGTCGGTGAGCCCGGAATAGAAACAGCCCCAGCGGCCGATGGCCACGCTCGTGCAGAAGGCCGGCACGAAGATGATGCCCGTCGAGCCGGTGATGCCGCGGGCCCGCTTGAAGAGTTCGATCGCGACGATCGCCCCGGCGAGCGCCCCCACGATGCTCCGGGCCACACCCGGCTCACCCGCGAGACGGAGGTTCGTTGTCCCGGCCGCATAGCCGCCGAGCACGGCCCCGGCCACGAGGGCGATCGCGTAGCCGAAGCCCGCCTGGTCGATCCGCGCCGCGGCGTCCTTGAGCCGCCAGAAGTAGCAGCCCACCGTCATGGCCGCCGCAGCCGTGGCGGCCGCAATGTCGAACCAGGCGTGGACGTTCATCCTGCACGAGTATCCGTGGCGGCCGTCGCCGATCTGCCGACCAGTCTCCAGATGAGCACGCCCTTCAGGGCGAGCGCCACGGCTCCCGCCTTGGCCAGCCACGTCCACGGCCATGCGGCCCACCCCCTGTCGGCCCAGACCAGCCACGCCAAGGCGGCGCCGGCCAACACCACGTCGCAGGCCCCCAGCACTCGGGCCACGAGGCGGCGCCGCGGCGTCGAGTTCCGAAACAGCCCCGGCAACACGAAGCCGTTCGCGATCAGGATCGCGACGGCTCCGGCGAGACCGAAGGACGACATCAAGGCGATGTCTCGGTACAGTTCGCGATACATGACGGCGTTCGCAGGCATCGTCACGTAGGCGTGGATGCCGGACACCGCACAGCCCCCCAGGAACAGGGCCGCCAGCAGCGTAACCACGGCCAAGAGGATGAGCAGGGCTTTCATCGTTCGTTCATCCACAGACGCGTTGAATATCGCGGCCAGAGAATCGCCATCATGTCCCCCGGCTCGCCGGCGGGAGTGGCGGCGGCTCGGCGGGGAGCAGGAGCGTGAGCAGGCCCTTGAGGAAGAGTGCCGCCGGGAGGAATAACATCGACGCGTCGGCGGCGACGGGCCCCTGCCCGGCGACGCCGGCCACCACGAGGAGCGCGGCGACCGCGAAGTCCACCACGGCGAGCAGCAGAAACCACGCGTTGCGGCGGGGCGCCCGGCCACGGGCGAGGGCGACGATGAGGGCGACGTTGACGGCCACCAGCGCCGCCGTGACGGCGATCACCGGCACGGTGGTCTTCAGCAGGTCGGCGGCCTGGTTCTGATTCGGGGCGAAGGCCACCCCCAGCCCCGTGAACAGGAAGGCGCAGCCCCCCGCCAGCGCCGCGGCGGACGTCGCGAGCGCACAGATCACGATCAGCAGGCCTCTCATGGTCCCTCCAGCGACCGCCGCATCCGGGCCCGGGCGGCGGCGTCGCGGGAGAACAGGTTGTAGGTCTCGAACGGACTGATCGTCTCGTCGGGCGTGACGAAGTGGATGCACGACCGCTTCACGCGGCCCACGCAAAAGTTGTGGGCGTCCATGAACTCCACGATCACCACCCGGAAGGTGTCCTCGTAGCCGAGCCCCGCCGGCAGCGGCACCTCAGGCAGGCAGCAGAGCAATTCGGCCAGCTTCTGCTCATTGGTGCATTCGGCGGTCGCCAGCGAGAAGAACTCGAGCACTCTGCGGTGCAGGTCGGGATACTTCTCGAACGTGATCGCGTTGGGGAGGGCCTCGACGAGTAGTTCTCGCGGGAAGAACGACGTCACCGGGGCGATCTTGGTTCCCTTCCGCAGGGCATAGCCGATGGCGATGCTCTCCGGGTTGCAGGGGAGCGGGATGATGTCGCCTGCGGCGAACGGGCCGCCGGAGTCCACGATCCGCCGCCGGATGGCCGAGAGGGGAAAGCGGTCTTGTGACGCATCAAAACCCTCGTTGCGGCCGGCGTCCTGGATGGGCTGGAGGACGACGCCGCGGACGCACCGCCACTGGAGGGCGTGTTCGATAAGCGCCGGAATCTCGTCGTCGTTGACGCCCTGCTTGACCACGACCACGAGCGTCGTGGAGATGCCGGCCCGCTCGAGGTTCTCGAGGGCCTGCCGGCGGATGCGGGTGAGATCGGCCCCGCGGAGGTTGAGGTGGGCCTCCGGCCGCAGCGAATCGACCTGCAGGTAGACC
>SXHR01000173.1:0-5134 GCA_005773625.1 Planctomycetaceae bacterium
GGCCATGCGGCCGCGGGTGATGCTCTTCGACGAGCCGACCAGCGCCCTCGATCCGACGATGACGGCCGAGGTGCTCGACGTGATCGTGGACCTCGCGAAGGCGGGGCAGACGATGGTGGTGGTGACCCACGACCACTCGTTCGCGAAGCGGGCGGCCACGTGGGTCGTGGAACTCGCCGCAGGAAAAGTCGCCCGCCAGGGCACGGCCGCCGAGTTGCTCTGACGCTCCCGCGCCGTGGAAGCCGACCGGCGGTGCGGCCGCGGGTGCGAAGGCCAAAGGAACGAAAAAACTCCGCCCGGGGGTTTCCCCCCGGGCGGAGCTCACTGGCCGAAGTCGGGCAACAGATCTCCGTTCGACCTATTGACCGTCATCTCACTTGCTGGCGACCGTCCGGGCCGTCTTCACCGACGCCGAAGCATCGGGGGTCGGCTCAGCAGCCGGGGCACAGCCCGCACCGCAGGCCGGCTCGGCACCGCACGCCGGCTCGCAGCAGCCGTTGCCGGCCGAGCAGTCGGGCTCACCACCGCAGCAGCTGGTGCCGCAGCAGCTCTTGCGAGCGTGCTTGGCCTTCAGGGCAGCGATCAGGTCGCGGAGCACATGCTTGTGAGCCTTCCGCCCACCGCAGCACGAAGCCGCACCACAGCTGGGCTCGCAGCAGCCAGCACCGGCGTCGCAGGCCGGCTCGCAGCAGCCGTTGCCGGCGTCGCAAGCGGGCTCAGCGCAACCATTGCCAGCACCGCAAGCCGGCTCGCAGCAGCCGTTGCCAGCGTCGCACGCCGGCTCGCAGCAGCTCGTGCCGCAGCAGCTGTGCTTCCGCTTGCACTTCGCGAACAGACCCTTGATGCCCCCGAACAGGTCGTGCTTCTTCCGCATGCCGCAGCACGAAGAACCGGCACCACAGCTCGGCTCGCAGCAGCCAGCACCGGCGTCGCAGGCCGGTTCCGCACAGCCGTTGCCGGCTCCGCAGGCGGGCTCCGCACAGCCATTGCCATTGCCGGCGTCGCAGCCGGGCTCGCAGCAGCCATTGCCGGCATCGCAGCCGGGCTCACAGCACGAAGCACAGCCCTTGTGGCCGAGCATCCTGTCAAGGAGCTCGAAACCGAAGGACTGGCTACAAACGGTGACGCCGAGAACCAGCGCACCGAGATACATCATACGCTTCATCGAGCCACATCTCCTTTGCTTGTGAATCACCGGTGTGCTCGTCCCGCTTGCGACGCTGTCACCCCGAGGTTGTGATCCACGAACTTTCCGCGACAGGCCTGTCGAGCCATTCCGTGACTCGAGTGATCGCAGGTTGCTGCCGCCCCCTGGTTGCCCGACGGGCACAGTGATGCCCCGGGGGACAAGTGGGCTATCGGCGGCCGAAGCGAAGGGGCTTGAACCACTCCCAAGTTTTTTGAACACAGGCACTTGCGCCTGCGTGTCGCGGTGAGAATGACGCGTGTGCCGGGTGCGCAAAGCCTGCGCTCCCGGGCCGCGCGACCGTCACGTTTTCACGGCAGGGTCATCCACAACCGGCAAGGTTTGCCACCACGCAGGGCGGCGTTGGAAAACCCTGCGGCCCAGGGGTGGGTCGGTCGGTTCTGTTGACAGCCTCCGCCCGATCCTTACACTCCACCCAGACTCTGGTGGCCGGCGGCGCGAATGCTCGCGCGGACGGCAAACAGGGAACTCCGGTGCGAATCCGGGACGGCCCCGCCGCTGTGACCAAGCGTCGAGGCCGGCTGTTTCGAGCCATTGCCGGCTGTGCCGGCGAGAAGGCATGCAGCCGGCCGAGCTTGGAAGTCAGAAGACCTACCAGGTGTCATGGGTTCGTCAGACCGCGAGGGCGGGATGGCGGGCACGGCCGCTTCGGCTGCCGTTCTGCACGTCTTCGACCAACACGCTCACTCGTCTGACCGCCGCGGTTGCGCAGGGGTTGTTCCTGCGCGGTCGCCGGCCGCAGGCCATGAGACGCCTGCGGCTGCGCTGTCATGCACACGACCTCTTCATCGTTCGAGCGGTTGCCTGGTCGCCGGGCGATGACGCTCGTGGAGTTGCTCGTCGTTGTGGCGGTCATCGCGGCCCTGATCGCGATGCTGCTGCCCGCCGCGCAATCGGCCCGCGAAGCGGCCCGGAGGCTGTCGTGCCTCAACAACCTCCGGCAGGTGGGCTGCGCGCTGCACGGCCACCTGCTCGCGCGGCGGGCCTTTCCGGTGGGATGCACCGAGTGGCGGCCCCCGGGCAAGTCGGGGACCGAGCGTTGCCTGGCATGGAACGCCCGGATTCTCTCCTGGCTCGAGCAGCAGTCGCTCGCCGACACGATCGATTTCGCCAAGGCCTTCGATCATCCTGACAACGCCGTCGCCGCGGGCCTGCCGCTGCCGGTTTTTTTGTGCGCCTCGGCCAACAGGCCCTCGAACCTCGTGGGTGGCATGGGCCGCAGCGACTACGGCGGCTTGACCGGCGAGCGGATCAGGTCGCCGAACAACCCCGAGAAGGGAGTGCTGGTCCACGACCGGGGTTTCGCCGAGCGGGAGATCAGCGATGGGCTCTCTGCCACGGTGTTCGTCGGCGAGTGCTCCGCCGGCGCCTGGGCCGACGGCCAGTGGATCAACGGGCGAAATCTCTTCGACCAGGCGTATGCCGTCAACTGGCCCACCTGGGAGGACGAACTCCGCAGCCGACACCCCGGCGGCGCCCACGCGCTCTTCGGCGACGGCGCCGTGCGACTCATCGCCGACGAAACCCACCCCCGCGTCCTTGCCGCCGCCTGCACGAGAGCCGGCGGCGAGTCGCTTCCCCCAGCAGGAGTGCTCCCATGAAGGTCATGTGCCGTCGCGCCGCGTTTCTCGTGTCGGTGATGGGCCTTTGCCTGCCATCGTCGGTCGGCCGGGCCGACGTCGTCGATTTCCAGGATCTCACGGTGCCCGCCGGGGGCTCTTTCGATGGCAACCCCGGCAACCTGTCGCCCGGCCAGTCGGTGAACACTGCGTGGGTGTCGGGAAGCGTCGCCTTCTCCAACACCTTCGGCATCGACAACTACGGCGGCTTCAACTACGAGTGGTGGCAGGGCTTCTCCTACTCCAACGTCGTCAACACGACCGACGCCACCTTCGGGAACCAATACGCCTCGTATCCCGGTGGCGGCTACCAGTCGACCACCTATGCCGTTCCTCACACGGAGTACGACAACTACCAGCCCACGGTGACGCTGCCCGGGCCGGCGACCGTATCCGGGTTCCGGATCGCCAACACCACCTACACCGCGCTGACGCTGCGCGACGGCGACCAGTACGGGTTCGCGGCGCCGCTGCCACCGGGCGGCTGGTACGCCACCACGGCGATCGGCAAGCTGGGCGGCACGACCACCGGCTCGGCCACGTTTTACCTGGCCGACCTCCGCACCGGCAGTTCACCGGGGATCATCGCGACGTGGCAGTGGTTCGACCTCTCGTCGCTCGGCACCGTCGATCGGATCGATTTCGAGTTCAGCGGGTCGGACATGGGAGCCTTCGGCCTCAACACGCCCCGCTACTTCGCCCTCGATGATCTCACCTTTTCCGCCGTGCCCGAGCCGGCGACGGCCGCCGCGGTCGGGTTGGCCGCGATCGCCGCGATGGCCCTCCGTGGCCGGTACGTGCGGAGCCGCCGCCGCGATGCGTGACCGCGACGGGCGGACGACGGAGCAGACCCGCGCGATCGAGCACAACCGCCGCGCCTGGGATCGGCTGGCGGCGGGGGGAACGGCCTTCGCACGTCCCGCCACCGACGAGGCTTTCGTCGAGCCGCGTGGCTGGGTCGGCGGTGGCGGCACGGCGACGCGGCCCTGGATTCCGGCGCGGCTCGACGGGCTCGAGGTGCTCTGCCTCGCCGCCGGTGGAGGCAAGCACGGCCCGCTCTACGCGGCAGCGGGGGCCCGGGTCACGGTCGTCGATGTCTCGCCCGCGATGCTCGCCCTGGATCGGGCCGTGGCCCGTGAGCGGCGGATCGATCTGGCCATCGTCGAAGGCTCGATGGACGACCTCTCGATGTTCGCAAGTGCACGATTCGATCTCGTGATCCACCCGGTGAGCACCTGCTACCTCCCCGATGTCGCGACCGTGTTCCGGGAGGTGGCGCGGGTGACGCAGGCCGGCGGGCTCTATGTGAGCCAGCACAAATCGCCGGCGAGCCTGCAGGCCTCACTCCAGCCGGCCGCCGGCGGCCGCTACGAGTTGGAGCATCCGCAGCGGGGCGATTCGCCGCTGCCCCCCGCGGCACCCTCTCGGCTCCGGGAGGCGGGCGCGCTGGAGTTCATCCACTCGCTCGCGGCCCTGTGCGGCGGCATCTGCGCCGCGGGCTTCGTGATCGAGGACGTCGGCGAACCCGATCATGCACAGCCGGGGGCCGCAGTCGGCACGTTCGCCCACCGGGCGGCATTCATCCCGCCCTACCTCCGGATTCTCGCCCGCCGTCGAGCCGCTACGGGGCCGCGGAAAGTGCTGGTAGAGTAGTGCCGGAGGCCACCATGATCTGCCTGACGATTCTGCTCACCGCCAAGGATCCGGCCGACGTGCCGAAGATCCGAGATCTGCTCGTGCAGGCCATGCACAAGAGCCGGGCCGAGCCCGGCTGTCTGCGGTTCGACGTCTACCACTCCTCGGCCGAATCCCGCCGGTTCACGCTCGTCGAACACTGGGCCTCCCAGGAGGCGATCGAGGCCCACCGGCTCGCGGAGGCCTACGCCACGATCTACAAGCCCCAGGTCATGCCCCTGGTCGATCGCGAGGGGCATCCATCCACGCTCCTCGGTTGAGGCGGCGAAACGCTTGTCCAATCCATGATCCTGCTCATCGACAACTACGACTCGGTCACCTGGAACCTCGTGCAGCGTTTCGGGGAGATCGCGCCGGGCATCCCCGTCGAGGTGCATCGCAACGATCGGATCACGGGCGACGAGATCGCCGCCAAGCGGCCGAGCCATCTCGTGATCTCGCCCGGGCCGTGCACCCCGGACGAGGCGGGCATCTCCTGCGACGTCGTGCGGCTGTTCGCGGGACGGCTGCCGATTCTCGGGGTCTGCCTCGGCCACCAGTCGATCGGCGAGGCTTTCGGTGGGCGCATCATCCATGCCAAGAAGCTGATGCATGGCAAGGTGTCGCCTGTGGA
>SXHR01000174.1:0-3319 GCA_005773625.1 Planctomycetaceae bacterium
ACGACGAGGTGATGGACGAGCAGCGGAAGCGGGTCTACGGCTTCCGGCAGAAGATCCTCGACCACACCGACGGCGACGCCGACTGCCGGGAAATGATCCTGGAGATGGTCGACCGCCAGATCGACCAGAACATCGGCACCTTCCTCGACAAGGACTATGGCTGCCAGAGCTACGCCACCTGGGCCGGCGGCCAGTTGGGCTGCGAACTCGACGGGGCCGATTTCCGCGGCATGTCGGCGGAGGAGGCCGAGCGGCTGGCCGTGGACGAGGCGGTTCGAAACGCCGAGGGGTTGATCTACGAGGCGGTCGAGGAGAACCTCCCCGCCAGCGAGGACGAGAGCGAGTGGAACTGGTCGGCGCTCGCCTCATTCGCCAACGCCCGCTGGAAGCTCTCGGTCAACGACCGGGACCTGAAGCGCATCGGCCGCGACGGCGTCGCCGAGTTCCTCCAGGAGAAGACCCGCGACGCAATCCACCGCATCGACCTCTCCGACGGCGGCCGGTTCCTTGCCCCCGACTTCGGCCTCAGGAGCGCGCTCGGCTGGACCGAGTGGCGGTTCGGCGCGGAGCTCCCGGCCGACGACGTGGCGATCCTCGAACGTGGCGGCCTCGATCCGGCGGCCTTCAAGAAGCGACTGACGAAGCTTGCCCGCGACGTCTACGACCGCCGCGACATCGAATACCCGGTGCTCGTCGGGCTCGCCCACTTCAGCGGCCGTCAGCCCGACGGTTCGCGACGACTCGATCGTGAGGGGCTGCTCGGCTGGGCCCGCGAGCGGTTCGATCCCGCACTCCCCGAGGAGACCGTCGCCTCCTCGGACCTCGATCAACTCCGGGTCACGCTCGTCGAAGCCAGCCGGCGACGACACGCCCGGGGCGACGCGCCCCGCGACGAAATGAAGCGGATGGAGCGGGCGGTGCTCCTCCAGATCCTCGACAACGCCTGGAAGGATCATCTGCTCGCGATGGATCACCTGCGGAGCAGCGTCGGCCTTCGCGGCTACGCGCAGGTCGACCCCAAGGTGGAGTACAAGCGGGAAGGCATGCGGACGTTCGACCTGATGTGGAAGGGGATCGACGAGCGGGTCGTGGACATCGTCTACCGCATCGAACAGGTCGAGGAGGATGCCCTGCGGAGCACCTGGCACGAGACGGCGGCGATCCACGCCGACGCCCCGTCGGCAACGATCGCCCCGCCGGACGGTGACCAGGCGGGCATGCCCCCCGACCAGCGCGGCGAGGCGAGCCCGGCGGAGCCGATCCGCAACATGGGGCAGAAGGTTGGCCGCAACGACCCCTGCCCGTGCGGCAGTGGCCGGAAGTTCAAAAACTGCTGCGGCAAGTCGAGCGGTGTCGCCACGGGCTGACCCTCCCGCCACACGACGGCCCCCACCCCGGCGACTCGGCCGCAGGCCTTGGCTCCGGGTCCCCGGCGACCGCCTGCCCGTCCACGGCCACGTTCGTGACTTCGATCCATCTGCTCTGGTCAGGCCCGGGTGCCCGACTTACGTTTGACCGCGATGCTGCTCGACGCCGTCTACCTGCTCGCAACGATCCTGGCGCTCCCCTGGGTGGCGTGGCGAAAACTCTCCGGCGGCCGGCCGGTGGCGGCCTTCGCCAGGCGTTTCACCGGCGGAATCTCCGTCGCGGCCAAGCCTCCGGGAACGAATCGCATCTGGCTGCACGGCGTGAGCATGGGGGAGGTGCAACTGCTCGCCTCGCTCGCCGCCCAACTCCACCGGCAGGCTGAGGCCGACGGCAGACCGATCGACTGCGTCATTTCGAGTTCGACCACCACCGGTCTCGAGGTGGCGGCCAGGCGGTTTGGCGAGGATCACTCGTTTCCCTGCCCGCTCGACTTCACATGGGCCGTCGGCCGGGTGCTCGACCGGGTGCGGCCCGACCTGCTCGTGCTCGGAGAACTCGAACTCTGGCCCAACATGCTGGCCAGCGCGCGGCGGCACGGCATCCCGATCGTCGTGGCGAATGCCCGCATGAGCCCGAGGAGTGCGGCGGGCTACGCGCGGATCGTATTTCTGGTGAGGCGGATGCTCGGGCACGTGTCGCTCGTGATCGCTCGATCGCAGGCCGATGCGGACCGATTCGCCGCCCTCGGCGCCCGGGACGTCACGGTGACCGGGTCGATGAAGTTTGACGGTGTCCGGGGCGACCGCGACGCCCCCGAGGTCGATCGTCTCCGACGGCTCGCCGGCTTCGCCGCCGATGACGTCGTCTTTCTCGCCGGCAGCACGCAGGATCCCGAGGAGCGGCTCGCGGCGGAGGCCTATCTCGCGCTCCGCGGTCGCCACCCCCGACTGCGGCTCGTGATCGTGCCGCGGCACGTGGAACGCGCGGCCGCGATCGGCCGGATGCTCGACTCGCTCGGGCTCGGGTGGCAAGGGCGCGGCCAACTCTCGGGGAGCGGGACGGCGGCGCGGCCCGACGTGCTGCTCGTCGATACGACGGGCGAGCTCGGCTGGTGGTGGGGCACCGCGCAGATCGCGTTCGTCGGCGGGAGTCTCGACGGCAAGCGGGGTGGCCAGAACATGCTCGAGCCCGCGGCCTACGGGGCGGCGGTGTCGTTCGGCCCCCAGACGCGGAACTTCCGTGACGAGGTCCGGCGGCTCTTGGATGCGGAGGCGGCGGTGGTCGTGGCCGACGGAGCCGGCCTCACGGCCTTCGTCTCCCGCTGCCTCGAAGACCCTGCATGGGCCCGGGCGATCGGGCAGCGGGCCGCACGACTCGTCGTCTCCCAGAGGGGGGCGACGAGTGCCACGGCACGACTGATCCTCGAGCGGCTGCCCGCCCGGGCAGAGGCCGCGGCCAGCCCGCGGATCGCATGACACGGCCGGCGGGTTGCCGATCCCGGCCCGTTCCCGATAATGACGGTCCTCGGAGGCCGATCGCCGGCCCGTCCATCCGTTCCATCCTCAAGCACGAGGCTCCTGTCGTGGCACAAGGCAAGTATCTGTTCACCAGAGAATCGGTCAGCATGGGTCACCCGGACAAGTTGGCCGACCAGATCTCCGACGGCGTGCTCGACGCCTATCTGGCACAGGATCCGCGAAGCCGCGTGGCCTGCGAAACGATGGTGACGACCGGCCTGGCCGTGATCGCCGGCGAGATCACGTCGAAGGGCACGATCGACTACCAGCAGGTGGTGCGCAGCGTGATCCGCGACGTCGGCTACACCGACGACGAGATGGGCATCGCGGCCGACACCTGCTCGGTGCTCGTGGCCGTGGGGAAGCAGTCGGGCGACATCGCCATGGGCGTCAACGAGGACGAGTCGAAGGGGAAGGACATCGGCGCCGGCGAC
>SXHR01000014.1:0-5528 GCA_005773625.1 Planctomycetaceae bacterium
GGACGAGGCTCGAGAGCGAGGGGCAGAAGCAGGCCGCCTGGCGGACCGACCCCACGAAGAGCGGCGCCGCCGGCTGCTTCGGTGACATCGGCACCCATGCCTACAACCTGGGGCGGTACATGACGGGCCTGATGCCCGAGAAGATCAGCGCGAATCTGAAGATCTTCGTGCCCGGCCGGTCCCTCGACGACTACGGGCACGCCGTGATCCGCTACGAGAACGGCGCGCTGGGCACCGTGACCGCCTCGCAGATCAGCCACGGCCGCGAGAACGACGTGCGGATCCAGATCGACGGCACTCTGGGAAGCCTCGAATGGCACCAGGAGGAGCCCAACAAGATGATCGTCCGCCGTAATGGCAAGCCGCACATGATCTACACGCGCGACCCCAACGCACCGTTCATGAATCAGTCGGGAAAGGCCGCCTGCCGCCTGCCGTCGGGGCACCCCGAGGCGTTCTTCGAGGCCTTCGCCAACGTCTACCGCGCCGGATTCGACGCCATGGTCGCGGCGGCGACCGGAGCCGCCGTCGAGAAGAAGGACACCATCTATCCCAACATCCACGACGGCGTGGAGGGGATGTATTTCATCGAACAGTCGGTGGCATCGAGCAAGGCCGACGGGGCCTGGCTGCCGTTGAAGCACCCGCTGGCGAGGCGTTGAGCCATGGCATCCGCAGCCGACACGAAATACTTCGTCTTCGACATCGAGAGCGTGGCCGACGGCGCGCTTGTGTCGCGGCTCCGGTATCCGGGCGAGAACCTCGCGCCGGCGGAGGCGGTCGCGAAGTACCGGGCCGAACTCATGGCTGAGAACGGCAAGGATTTCGTCCCCTACACCTTCCAGCTGCCGATCTCGCTCGTCATCGCCAAGGTGGCCAAGGACCTTTCGCTCCAGGACCTGATCGCCCTCGACGAGAAGGAGTCACGGCCCCACGAGATCGCGCGGCTCTTCTGGGAGGGATGGCGGCGGTACAACCGGCCCCGGCTCGTCTCCTTCAACGGCCGCGGCTTCGACATGCCGCTTCTCGAGCTCTGCGCCTTCCGCTACGGAATCGCGATCCCCGACTGGTTCGCCGAGGACGCCCGCAACTTCGACCAGCCGCGGTATCGCTACAACACGGCGGCCCACTTTGATCTCTACGAATGGGTCACCAACAGCGGTGCCTCACGCTTCACCGGCGGGCTGAGCCTGGCGGCCAATCTGGTCGGCAAGCCCGGCAAGACCGAGGTGGCCGGTCACATGGTGCAGGATCTCTGGGATGCGGGAAGAGCGTCCGAGATCCACGACTACTGCCGGGGCGACGTGCTCGACACCTACTTCGTGTTCCTGCGGTCGAGGGTGCTGGCGGGGGACATCGATTTGAAGCGGGAGCACTCGCTGATCGAGCACGCCAGGAACTGGATCGAGGCCAAGGCGGTCGACAGCCCCGGTCTGGCGAAATACCTCGCCGCCTGGGGAGACTGGAAGAGCCCTTACTGACGCCCACGGCCTGAACGACGAGGGTGTCGGGAGAGCGCCGGCGGCGGCGTGGGCCAGGCGTGGGCCGCGGCTCTCGGCCCTTCAGGGCGTGGCGCTGGCGAACAGGCGGCGGACGGCCGCCTTGTCGCACTTCCCCATCGCGTTGCAGGGGAGCTCGTCGACCACCAGCATGATCCGTGGGATGCGGTAGGGGGAGAGGCGTTCGCGGCACCAGTCCCGAACGGTCTCGGCGGCGAGGCTTTTGCCAGCCGCGGGCACGATCGCCGCCGCGACCACCTCGCCCCAGGTTGGATCGGAAAGCCCCACCACCGCGCAGCCGCCGACCTCCGGGTGTTCCAGGACGGCGGCCTCGATTTCGAGCGCCGAGAGTTTGTAGCCCCCGCTTTTGATGATGTCGGTGCTCGACCGGCCGAGAATCCGGTACTGCCCCCGCTCCCGCACGGCCACGTCACCGGATCGGAACCAGCCGTCCACGAAGCTTTCGCGGGAAGCCTCGGGACGACGCCAGTATTCGAGGAATACCGTGGGTCCGCGGACCTGAATCTCGCCGGCAAGATCCTCGCCGACGACTTCGTGGCCCTGTTCATCGACGAGCCGCACCTCCACGCCGGGCAACGGCTCGCCCACCGAGCCGGCCCGCCGCTCGCCGTCGTAGCGGTGCGAGAGGGCCATCCCGATCTCGGTCATGCCATAGCGCTCGAGCAGCCGCTGGCCCGTGAGTTCGGCCCAGCGGTCGTGCATGCTGGCGGGCAGTGCCGCCGATCCCGACACACCCAGGCGGAGGGCGGCAAACCCGGCGGCCAGCTCACGCCTCCGCTCCGGCGGCGAGGAGTTCATGAGATCGATGAGTCGCACGTAGATCGTCGGCACCGCCATGAACAGCGTGTAGCGGCCGGCGGTCACGCGATCCACGATCGTCCCGGCATCGAATCGATCGAAGGCCTCGAGATGCCCCCCCGCCCAAAGGCAGCAGGACAGCACGTTGATGATGCCGTGGACGTGGTGGAGCGGCAGAAACAGGGGGATGCGATCCTCCGCCGTCCAGCGCCACGCCACGACGAGCGACGTGATCTGGGCGGTGATGGTCGCGTGGGTGGTGACCACGCCCTTCGGTCGGCTTGTCGTGCCGCTCGTGCAGAGGATCAACGCGCGGCGGGCGGGATCGATCGAGGGCAGCGCGGCCGAATCGGCCCCGGTCACTCCGGGCCGATCCAGCACCACGACGGGAATCCCCGCGCGTGCGGCCGCCGCCATGAGCTCGGCCCGCGGAGGCTCCCCGGAGAGGATGCACTCGGGCTCGATGTCGCTGAGAAACGCCTCGAGTTCCGGCGCCGTGGCAGCCTGGCTGAGCGGCGCCACCACGCCGCCCGACCGCCAGATGCCCCAGAGTGCGGCCACGTGCACCCCGCCGGCCGACATCGAAAGCCCAACCCGCGCCTCGGCAAGGTCGTGCCGGCCGGCGAGCAGTCGCCGCGCCACCGTGCCCGACGCGGCCACGAGCTCCCGGTAGGTCCACTCGCCGTCCATCGCCGAGACCGCATGGCGGTCGCCATGGGATCGCGCCCGTGTCACGATCGCCGGTTCCGCCGCTGGCCCCATCGCCGGCTCGTTGGTTGCTCTGTTCTCCAGGCTCATCCCATCAGGCTCCTGATGATCAGGTAGGCAAGCGAGGGGCCCACGAGGCAACCCAGGCCGGTGTAGAAGGTGGCCGTCAGTGCTCCGTACGGCACGAGTTTGGCGTCGATGGCGGCCAGGCCGGCGGCCACTCCGCTGGTGGTTCCAAGCAGGCCGCCATAGACCACCGCCGCCTGTGGGCTGTTCAAGCCGATCCACCGCGCGAACACCGGCGTCAGCACCATGCAGGCGACGGCCTTGACGACACCGACGGTGATGCTGATGGCCAGCACCTCGCCGCTGGCGCCGAGGGCCGTGCCCGTGACCGGGCCGACGATGTAGGTCGCGGCCCCCGCGCCGATCGTGGTCATCGAGACGGCGTCCCGGTAGCCGAAGATCAGGGCCAGCCCGGCACCGATCGCGAATGACGCGGCGATCCCGACGGCGAGGGCGGCACAACCAGCCACGCCCGCCCGCAGGATTTCCTCGAGTCGGACACCGAATGCGGTGGCCACGATCGCCAGATCGCGGAGCGACGCTCCGCCGAGAACCGCGATGCCGGCCAGCCCGGGGAGGTCCGCGACGCCCTTCTGTCCGCCGGTGGCGGCCCCGCCGGCGTAGGCCAGGGCGAGGCCGATCACGATGGCGATGGCCGAGGCGTGGATGCGGCCCCCGGTGACGTGTCGCGACGCGAGTTCGGCCACGACCATCGCCAGCGCGACGACCACGAACGCGACGACGAGGGGCTCGGCGACCGCGACGGTTTCGAGGAGATGCGACATGCAGGTCAGCCGCCCGGGGCGTCACGAGGGGCGAGTCGGGTCAGGGCCGGGACGAGGGCCAGGCACGACACCACCGTTCCAATGCCGGCGATGGCGGCCAGCAGGCCCCCCGACACCGCCGCACGGACATCGAGCGAGGCGGCCATCGCCACCACGATCGGGATGTAGATGCCGCTCCAGAAAGTGATGCCATCCCGGGTGGCGGCGGGCAGTCGCCCGATCCGCCGCAGCCAGCCGGTTGCGGCGACGAGCAGGAGCATGGCGATCCCCACGCCCCCCACGTCGCGCTCGATGCCGATGAGCTGCCCCAGGCATTGTCCCGCAAGCCGACCGAGCAAAAGGCAGGCCGCCAGTAATCCAGTGCCGTAGATCATCGAGTCGGACGCCCCGGCAGATGCGATGAGGGAGATGCGGAGCGGGCAGCGGTTTCGCCGACAGCATACGAAAAGTCGCCGTCGGGGGGTCCGACGGGGAGTGGCGTGGCGGGTCGATCCACGTCTGGCCCGGTCCGGGGCTGCCCCCGCCCGCTCGCCGGACGTTCGTCGCCCCCCTCCAGGCCTCGACTCACTGCATGTCCGCTGCGCTTCGCCATCCCGGCCGCGCTTGCCCCCGCGGCCCGCGCGAGGGCATGGGCATCCCCTCGCCGAGGTCGCGCCTAACCGCGCACGAGCGACCCCCACCGGCCGATGAGATCGGGGCGTGGGCGGGGCCGTGCTATTCGGTGATGGGTTCCTTGATCAGCTGCACGAAGTGGTGAACCTTCGACGAAGCGATCAACTCGGCCACCTTCTTGTCGGCGGCCTTCTTGTCGGCGTATTCGAAGAGCGCCAGCCGCTTCATGCCCTGATTGAAAACGCCCCAGAAGGCCTTCATGCGGGCCTCCTTGGCGACCTTCTTCTTGCGGACGGGCTTCTTTTCACCAACCTTCTTCGGTGCCTTGGCCTTTTTTTCCTTGGCGACCTTCTCCTTCGCGACCTTCTCCTTGGCGGCCGGTTTGGTCTTGCCGCGGGCCTCCGCAGCATCCGCCTGGGCCCGCAGTTCCTTGCGATTCACGATTTTTCGCGCCATGTCGCAGTCGCCGTCCTTCCGTCAGAGGTTGAATCTGGAATGAGTGGCCCGGAGTATAGCGTTTCGGCCACCCGCCGCATCGCCGGTTTATACTGTCGGCACCATGACCACGACCGCTCCAGACGTGCCCTTCGCCGCCCCGTTCGCCGCCTACCGCGGCCTCGGCGACGCCGAGCTCGGCGACCGCATTTCGGCCGTGCGGCGGCGGATGGGCCCCCGGCTCGTCATCCTCGGCCACCACTATCAGCAGGACGGCGTGATCACCCACGCCGACATCCAGGGGGACAGCTACCAGCTCTCGCGGTCGGCGGCGGACCGGGCCGAGTGCGAGGCGATCGCCTTCTGTGGCGTCCACTTCATGGCCGAAACGGCCGACATCCTGGTCAACCGGCCGGAGAAGGTCGCCGCCCGGGGCGGCAGGCGGGTGGCGGTCGTGCTGCCCGACATGGCCGCGGGCTGCTCGATGGCCGACATGGCCGGGATCGAGCAGGTCGAGGACGCCTGGACCGATCTCGGCACCGTGATCGACACCGCCGACATCACGCCCGTCACCTACATCAACTCGGCCGCGAGCCTCAAGGCC